>NZ_JBYOJP010000004.1:0-500388 GCF_057798975.1 Cupriavidus sp. 21MJTG02-4
GCAGCGTGGGCACCATCGCTGCCGCGCATGGCTTCTGCACGTTGCCGCAGCTGGCGTGGGGCACGGAGCTGTTTGGCCCGCTGCTGCTCAAGGATGACATCGTGGTCGAGCGGCCCACTTACCGCGACTTCAGCCTCCATCTGCCGCAAGGCCCGGGGCTGGGCCTTGCGCTCGATGAAGACAAGCTCGCGCACTACCGGCGCGATCACGCCTGAGGGCCCGCTCAGGGCACCACTGACAGGAACAGGTAGGCGGCCAGGATGGCGAGGTGCACCACGCCCTGCAGGATCGTGGTGCGGCCCCTGCCGAGCGTGAGCGACGACACGATCAGCGTCAGCATCAGCAGCACGGTTTCCTTCGGGCCCAGTCCCAGTTCAAGCGGCTGTCCGATCCAGATAAAGACCGCGGCGACTGAGGGAATGGTCAGGCCGATGCTTGCCAGCGCCGAGCCGAGCGCAAGGTTCAGGCTGGTCTGGATGCGATCGGCGCGCGCCGCGCGCAGTGCGGCCAGGCCCTCGGGCAACAGCACCGTGGCCGCGATGATGATGCCGACCACCGCCGCCGGTGCGCCCGCGTGCAGCACGGCCGCCTCCACCGATGGCGACAGCAGCTTGGCCAGGCCGACGACAAGCACCAGGCAGACCACGAGCAGCAGGCCACTGATGGCGGCGACGCGGCCCGGCGGCGGCGGGGCGTGGACGTCCTCGTCCGAACTGTCGTCGGCCAGGAAATAGTCGCGGTGGCGCACGGTCTGCACGAACACGAACGAGCCGTACAGCACCAGCGACATCACGCCGGCAAAGCCGAGCTGGGCCGGCGTCAGCACCGGGCCCGGCGAACTGCTGGTGTAGTTGGGCAGCACCATGGTCAGCACGAGCAGCGCCGCCAGCACGGCCATGGCGGCATTGGCGCCCGGCGCCTGGAACGCCTGCTCGCGATGGTGCAGGCCGCCAACGAACAGGCAAAGACCGACGATTCCGTTGCAGATCAGCATGACGGCGGCGAACACGGTATCGCGCGCGAGACCGGCTTTCTCGGGGCCCGATGACAGCATCACCGAGACGATCAGCGCCACTTCGATCACCGTCACGGCGATGGCCAGGACAAGCGTGCCGAACGGCTCGCCGACGCGATGTGCAACCACCTCCGCGTGGTGGACCGCCGCGAACACCGCGCCCGCAAGCGCGGGTGCCATGAGCAGGATCAGCCAGCCCTGTCCGGGCAGGGCAAGTCCGGCGGCGAGAATCGCCGCCGCGGCAAGCGGGGCCCACACGGTCCACGCCGGCAGCTTGTTGGAAGTCAGTGCCATCCCTGTTTTTCCTTTTTTGTTCTGGGCGCCACCGAGCAGTGGCAAGAGACGTGCGGAGCCGCGGCCCGGCACGAAGCAGAAGGGTGAGCCGCCACGACGGAGCGCCCTGGCGGCAGTGATAAGGCAAGCGAAGCGTGAATCAGTTCCCGGGAATTGGGCTCAATTGGGCGAATTTCGTGTTTAATACTTGGGCTTTCGCGAGTTCGTCGCTGGGTATTGATTGAATTGCAGGCGAGACACGCGACCCATAAAAAAGACTGCCTTACAAGCCGTGGCCCAATGGGTACTGACGGTACAGGGCATAACTACATTGCCTGCCCGTAGGATGATCAGGATAGACACCTCAGATGAGCGAACCCGGATTACTTGGTGGCTCCTGCTAACCCCGCCATCGGTAGGACGCCTACGGCTGCGCTGCGCGCACTCAGAAAAAACCGAGGAAGGGAAGAGAAGAAGCGGAAGCACCAGCATCTGCGCAGTTGATGTCGTCCCACTTACCAACTAGTGAGCCGCGCAGCAGCCGAAGGCGATGATGCGATAACGCTCGCAGTGTCGGGCCACGGACAGTTTCGGGGCTGGTTCAATCATTGTGTGAGAGCCTGCAGGCGGACGCGCTCCACGCGGCAGGCAGCCGGGCATTCTCTGAAGCCCATACCCGTACGAAATTCTTCGCACGCTACGATCAATATTCGTCCGCTAGGACAAGTAAACGCGTTTCTTGGTTACTTCTTGTCGCTTGGACAAGAAGTGACTCGCCGGCTACGCCGGCGAAACAGCCGCGCCTGCCAAGAACGACGAGTCTGCCAAGAACGAGGAGCCAGTCATCGCCAAAAGCCCCTGCCGGCTACGCCGGCGAAACAGCGGCGACAGCCAAGAACAACGCCCCGCAACTCACCGGACAACCACAAAAAAGCCCTCGGCCGGGGTGGTCGAGGGCAAGAAGTGGTTGGGGCGTACGCGTTGCCCGCCCCAGCAACGAGTGTAGTCGCGAACCGTGGCTGGACAGGCGTCAATCCAGCGACTGTCGCGCGCCTGCGACGGTGTTTCGCCGCGCAAAGTGAAGCATGCGCCGCGATGGGATGGCCGACCCCGGCCCATTGCTACCGCAATTCGTCCTGAAAAAACTGCGACACGATCTGCCGCGTGGTCGCACTGGTTTCGACTTCGCCAAGTTTCTCGTGCGGCAGCCATTGCAGCGACTTGATTTCATGACCGGGCTTCGGCCGCGCCGATGCGTCAATGTCGGCGGTGAATACGTGATGCACCGTGGTCGCGCCGATGAACTGGAAAACGCCCACCAGCGCCTTCGTCTTCAGCGCCGTTTCCTGCTGCAGCTCGCGCCGTGCGGTTTGCTCCGGCGACTCCTGCTTGCCGGGGCGGCCGCCAGGCAGTGCCCATCGCACGCCGTCCTTCGAAACGAGCAGCACGCAGTCGTGCCGGATGCAGACGATGGTGGCCCTGACTTTCGGCTTCAGCGGTTTCAGTGCTTGCATATCGGCTCCCTGAAATGAACCGCGGCGCGGCTGGCCGCATTTCCCCTGGCAAGTTCTGATGGCGTGGGCAACGGTGAAGCCGAGGATAGTACCCGCGATCGACCGGAGCCTGTCAATCGGCATCAGCACCCAGAACCCTGCAGCTGTCGTGCCAGCGGCGCGTGCCGCGATCCGGCATGCATCTTGAATCGTCCCGGACTACCTGCCGCCAGTGTATGCACTCATGCCCCGAAGCGCTGAAAAATCCACCGACTCCGTTCCCGAACGCCCGCAGCTCAATGCCTGCCGGCGCTGCCCGCTTTGGCACGATGCCACGCAGGGCGTGCCCGGAGCGGGCCCCGTCAGCGCCCGGCTCATGCTCGTCGGCGAACAGCCCGGCAATGAGGAGGACCTGCAGGGCGAGCCCTTCGTGGGGCCAGCGGGCCGCCTGCTGGGCGAGGCGCTCGCGCAGGCCGGTCTTCAGCGTGAAGACGTCTACCTGACCAACGCCGTCAAGCACTTCAAGTTCCAGCTGCGCGGCAAGCGCCGTCTGCACAAGACCCCGGGACAGCTCGAGATCGAAGCGTGCGGCATGTGGCTGGAGCAGGAGATCCACGCGGTGGGCCCCACCGTCATCGTGGCGCTGGGCGCGACCGCCGCCGGTGCCGTGCTCGGCAAGAAGCGCGTGGCCTTGTCGGCACTGCTGGATGCGGCGGTCGAGAAGGACGGCCACCTGGTCGTCGTCACATACCACCCGTCGTTCGTCCTGCGCCAGCGCAGCGAGGAAGGTCGCCAGGCCGCGTTCGCGCGCATCGTGGCCAGCCTGCGCCAGGCGGTGCGCCTCGCTGGCCAAGGCAGGTCAGGGAAAGCGCATCGCGTACGGGGGTAATCCGGGCTGCCGCGCTGCGCACCGGCGGTAAATCTTTCCATGTCGGACTGCAAATCCCCTCGCGGCTTGCGCCGCCCGTGCCGCCCGTGCGTGGCGCAGCGCGACGGGCATGGTCGTTGCGATCCCTTGCCTGCGCCACGAAAAAAGAACGCGAACCGACCACATGGAGAAACTGATGGCCCCCCGAACGCAGCATGCCTCCACGCCTGCCTCGCCGCTGCAGTTGCGGCTGCGCGACGTGATGACCGCCGATCCGCAGTACGTCACGCCCGACTGCACGCTCCAGGAGGCGGCCCGGATCATGGATGACCTCAATGTCGGCACGCTGCCCGTGTGCGTCGACGGTCATCTGCGCGGCATGGTGACTGACCGCGATATCACGTGCCGCTGCATCGCCGTGGGCAAGGATCCCCAGACCCGGATCGCCGAGGCGATGTCCGAAGGCCCGCTATGGTGCCGCGATGACGACACGGTCGACGACGCGCGCGCGAAGATGGCGGAACGGCAGATCCGCCGGGTGCCGGTGATCGACAAGGACGACCGGCTGGTGGGCATCGTATCGCTCGGCGATATCGCGACCAAGTCCGGCGACATCGCCAAGGCCGGCGACACGTTGACCGAGGTCTCCAACCCGTCCGAACCCGATCGCTGAGCCGCCCCGGCGCGCTACCCGGCAGGCGGGAATGCCGAACACGCCTCGCGTCTCGCGCCGCCGGATCGCGGGCGAGCTGTGGCGCGCGATCTGGAAGTTCCGCGCGCGCGTGGTCGTGGCCATCGCCCTGTTGCTGCTGGCGAAGGCGGCAACGGTCGCGGTCCCGCTGGTCCTCAAGCTGATCGTCGACGAGCTGTCGCCGGTGCGCACGCTTGCGCACGCGGGCACGGGCGCGGAGCCTGCATCATCCGTGGTACGGCTCGTGGTGACGATGCCGGCGTACCTGGTGCTGGCCTACGCCGTGCTGCGCCTGCTTGGCAACGCGTTCAACGAATTGCGCGACGTGGTCTTCGCCAATGTCGCGCAGAACACGGTGGCCAGCTTCATGGCCCGCACCTTCGCGCACCTGCACAAGCTCGGCGCCAGGTTCCATGCGCGGCGCGAAACCGGCGGCGTGATCCGCGACCTGGAGAAGGGCACGGCGGCGATCGGCTTCCTGCTCGGGGTGTCGGTATTCACCATCGTGCCTACGCTGCTGGAGATCGGCTCGGTGCTGATCATCATGGTGGCCGGCTATGGGGCGAGCTTCGCCGGGATCATCGTCGTGGTGTTCGCGCTGTACGCGGGTTGCACGGTGCTGCTCGCGCGCCGCCGCATGCGCGTGCAGCGCCATGTCAACAGTGTCGAGGCGCAGACCAACAGCAAGGTGGTGGACAGCCTGCTCAACTACGACACGGTCAAGTACTTCGCGCGCGAGTCGTTCGAGTCCGAGCGGCTGGGACGGCTGCTGCGCCGCTGGGTCGACATCAGCGTGGAGAACCAGTATGCGCTGTCCACCCTGCATATCGCGCAGAGCGCGTGCATCGCGGTCGGCGTGGCCGGCGTCATGCTGCAGGGCGTCGACAAGGTCCTGCACGGCGTGCTGACCGTCGGCGACCTGGTGCTGATCAACGCGTACATCATCCAGGTCGTGCTGCCGCTCAATACGCTTGGCTTCATCTTCCGCGAATCGAACGACGCCATGACCAATGTCGAGCGCCTGTTCGCGCTGCTCGACGCAAAGGGCCGCGCCGGCGAGGACACCGATGCGCCGGGCGCGTCGGCACTGCAGGTCGGCCAGGGCACGATCGCGTTCGAGAACGTCAATTTCAGCTATGACCCGAGCCGGCATACGCTGTGGGATGTCAGCTTTCATGTGCGGGCCGGCCAGACCGTGGCCGTGGTCGGCGGCAGCGGATCAGGCAAGTCGACGCTGGCGCGGCTGCTGTTCCGGCTCTACCAGCCTGATTCGGGCCGCATCCTGATCGACGGGCAGGACCTGAGGCTGGTCACGCAGCGTAGCCTGCGCGAGGTGGTCGGCATCGTGCCGCAGGACACCATCCTGTTCAACGACACCATCGCCTACAACATTGCCTACGGCCGGGAAGGCGCGACCCGCGCCGACGTGGTGGACGCCGCGCGCGCCGCGCAGCTCGACACCCTGGTCGACGGCCTGCCCGATGGCTACGACACCATGGTCGGCGAGCGTGGCGTGCGGCTCTCCGGCGGCGAGCGCCAGCGCGTGGCGATTGCCCGCGCCATGCTGAAGAAGCCGCCGATCATCGTCTTCGACGAAGCGACGTCGGCGCTCGATACGCGCACCGAGCGGGCAATCCAGCAGGAACTGACCGCCGTGGCCCGGGGCCGCACCGCGTTCATCATTGCCCACCGGCTGTCGACCATTGCCGAGGCAAACCACATCCTCGTCATGGAACACGGCCGCGTCGTGGAAGCCGGGACGCACGAGGCGCTGCTCGCGCGCGGCGGCGTCTATGCGCAGATGTGGCGCCTGCAGCAGCAGCAACGCGAACTGGAACGCACGGAAGAGCGGCTCGCGATGCAGCCGATCCGGCTCGATACGCTGGTGGCCGGGGTGGTGGACGGCCTGCGCGACATTATCTCGGAACGCAACATCCACCTGTTTACGATCGTGAACGACGCGGAACTGCGCGTGACCGGCGACCCCGGCGTGCTGCAGCAGGCCATCTGGCAGCTGTGCGGAAGCGTGATCGATACCATGGACCCAGGCGGACGGCTCGAACTCCGGCTCGAACGGCTGGACGGCGATGCCGGCCTGACGCTCGCCGCGACCCAGCCCGCCGAGGGGCGGCGTGTGCCGCCGGCCGACGTGCAGCGGCTGCAGGTGCGGCTTGCCGACGCGGGCGTGCGGCTCACGGCCGACGCGGCCCGGCAGACCTGGTGCTTCCGCATGCCGATGCGGCCGGTCCGCGAAGCGGTCGCGCCCGCCTTGCCGGCGCCCGACGAGTTCCCGGCCCCCGGGCCGCATTCGCTGCGCGACCTGTGCATCCTGGTCCTTGACGACGATGCGACCACGCGCGAGATCCTGGTCGAAGCGCTGGAAGATCTCGGGGCGCGCGCGCTGGCCTACGGGCACGGAAGGGATCTGCTGCAGGATCTCGCTGGCACGCCGCCTGCCGACTGGCCCAATGTGCTGCTGTGCGATATCGCGCTCGATGAAGAAGACGGCTATACGGTGCTGCGCGCGGTGCGGCGGCTCGAAAGCCGGCGCGAAGTGCCCTTGCTGCACCGGCTGACCGCCATCGCGCTGTCGGGGCACGCGCAGCCGCAGGATCGCATCCGCGCGATGATGGCCGGCTTCCAGGTGCACCTGCCGAAGCCCGTTCGCATGGCCGAGTTGATCGCGGCGATCCAGGCGCACAGGGCGCCAGGGTCGGAACTGAATGATGACTAGGGCGGGAGCGCGAAGATCAGCGCGCTGCAGCGCGCACCAGCCGCAGCGCCGCGGCGATATGGCGCGGCACGACCTCGCGTTCCTGCAGTACCCAGCGCATGCCGCGCAGGAGATCGCCCCAGTCGCTGGGCTCCAGCTGCGTGGCCAGCTGCGGCAGGACACCGAGCGTTTCCGCCACGGCCATTGGCGCGGGCAGGCACAGCCAGGCGGACCACACCGCATTGCGCGCCAGCATGGCGCGGCGCCGCTGCGCGTCGCGCGCGGCGCTGGGATGGTGGTGCACCACCAGTTCGGGCGCGTAGACCAGCGCCCACCCCAGCGCGGCCAGCCGCAGCGAGAGCAGCGTTTCCTCGCCGCCGATGAAGAGTCGCGAATCGTAGCCGCCGGCCTCCAGGAAGGCGCCGGTACGGAAGGCGGTGGCCCCGGCCATCACGCCCAGGATCATGCGTCCGGGCAGGCCGACAGAGGGCAGGGGGCTGTGCGACATGGCCGTGCTGGTCGGGTCTTCGCGCTCGCTCTCGCCGACCAGGATGCGGGCGGTCAGCGCGCCGATTTCGGGGTGGTTGTCGAAGATCGCGCAGGCGCGGGCCAGTGCGCCGGGCTGCCACCAGCAATCGTCGTCGCAGAAGGCCACGTACGGCGTGGACGCCCACCGGGCGCCCAGGTTGCGGCCCGCCGCGCCCAGGTTGGTGCTGCAGGACAGGCAGGCCACCTCCGGAAACTGCCGCGCCAGCATGGCGCAGGTCCCGTCGGTCGAGCCGTTGTCCACCACCGCGACGCGCGGCCGCTCCGGCAGCGCGGTGAGCTGGCGCAGCGTGTGCGCGAGCGTATCGCGGCGGTTGTGGGTCAGCACGACCACGCTGATGCAAGGGGCGGTCATGACGGGCTCCGTTCCGCGAGGGTCAGCGACCAGTAGCGCTCGGGCGCGCCGATATCGGCGATCTGCGCTTCGCTGAACAGCGGAAGCTGGCTGGCGTAGGCCTTGACGGCCTCCATCTTGCGCGGCAGGAACGGCGCCGTGGCGAAAGACACCGGGGTCGCGAGCAGTCCCGCGCGCTGCCACGCGGCAAGCTGGCTCTGCACCAGGCCGGGCAGTCGCCGGTAGATCGCGTCCTCATAGAACAGCCATTGCCGGGGCTCGGCGGCGCGGTCTTCCTCATCGCCGCCCTCGGTCACCAGGGCCGGCCGGCACAGCAGCAGGCTGGCGGCATGCGCGAGGATATGGTCGCTGTGGAACAGGCCCATCGGCGCGATCACGGTACGGCTTTCGCGCAGCACCTGGCACTCGACGATGCGTGCCGCGATGGCTTCGATCGTATAGGCGTGCCGGTACTGGCTGTCGAGCAGGTCCAGCCAGAGCGGGTGGCCCCCGAGCTGGCCAAGCGCGCGCGCGTCTTCATGGCGGCGCGACAGCACGGCTTCGCGCGCACTGGCGAAGCCGGCCGCGCGGTCCCATTCCGGCAGCGGCATCTGCGCGGACGGCAGCCCGGCGAACACGGTCAGCACGCTGGGATTGTTGCCGGCAGCGATCAGGCACCCGCAGCTGAAGACGGCGTCGTCCAGGTGGGGGGAGAGGATCGTCATCCGCTCCGGGGCATGGAAGGTCGCCATCGCGTCAGGACACGTCCGAAGCGGATTGGCGCCGCGCCGGCTCGGCGGGTTTCGATGGCACTGACGGCTGCCCGGCCAGCTTCTGCCGCCGGACGCGCCCGGCCAGCCGCGAGACGAAATAGGCAACGGTCAGCCGCAGGCCTTGGGAAAGCGGCGTCGCCGGGTTCCATTGCAGCAGCGTGCGCGCGAGCGTGATATCCGGGCAGCGTTGCCGCGGATCGTCCTCCGGCAAGGGGCGGTTCTCGATGGCCGAGCCGGAACCTGTGGCCTGCAGGATCTCGCTGGCGATATCGCGCATCGTGCTTTCGCACGGGTTGCCGAGGTTCACGGGCGTGGCGGCGGCATCCGATTCCATCAGCCGGACCAGTCCGTCGACGAGGTCGTCGACATAGCAGAACGAGCGCGTCTGCGAGCCGTCGCCGTACAGCGTGAGCGGCTCGCCGTTCAGTGCCTGCGAAATGAAGTTCGACACCACGCGGCCATCGGCCGGATGCATGCGCGGGCCATAGGTGTTGAAGATGCGCGCGATGCGCACGTCCACGCCGTGCTGGCGGTGATAGTCCATGAACAGCGTTTCGGCGCAGCGCTTGCCTTCGTCGTAGCAGGCGCGCCGCCCGACCGGGTTGACATGCCCCCAGTAGCTTTCCTGCTGGGGGTGGTTGTCGGGGTCGCCGTAGACCTCGCTGGTGGAGGCCTGGAGAATGCGCGCCTTGACGCGCTTGGCCAGCCCCAGCATGTTGATCGCGCCGTGCACGCTGGTCTTGGTGGTCTGCACGGGATCGCTCTGGTAGTGGACCGGCGACGCGGGGCAGGCTAGGTTGTAGATCTGGTCGACCTCGACATAGAGCGGGAAGGTCACATCGTGGCGCAGCAGCTCGAAATTGTAGAGAGGGAGCAGGTGGGCGATATTCTCCTTGCTGCCCGTGTAGAAGTTATCAACGCAAAGTACATCGTGGCCGAGTTCCACCAGGCGTTCGCACAAGTGCGAACCGAGGAACCCCGCACCGCCGGTGACGAGGACGCGCTTGCGATCGGCTTCCCGCATGGTCGTCTCCCGTCAAGCCGCCACGCGGCGCGTTGGACGTTCGGCGCCCGCGACGCGGGCATAGACTTGCTCCATCTGGCGGGCCACGTGCATCCACGTGAACTCCGCCTGCACGCGTTGCCGGCCGGCCATGCCCATGCGGCGCGCCAGCGCGCGGTCGCAGGCCAGCCGCGCGAGCCGCTCCGCGAGCGCCTCGGGCGCATGCGGCGGCACCAGGAAGCCGGTTTCGCCGTCGACCACCGTCGAGCGGATGCCGCCGACGTCGGCGCCGATGACCGGTACGCCACAGGCCATGGCCTCGACCGGCGTAATGCCGAAGGGCTCGTACCATGGCGTGGTGACGAACACGTCGGCGGCGCTGTAGAAGCCGCGCAGCTGCGAGCGGCGGCGCCGTCCGACGAAGGTGACGCAGTCCGCCACGCCGGCGTCTTCGGCCACGGCCTGGAGCCGGCCGATTTCCGGCGTCGCCGCCACGCTCGGCTGGTCGGCGTTGCCGCCCACGACAAACAGCCGGGCCTCGATGCCTTGCCCATGGCGAAGGTGCCCGATCGCGCGGATGACGTTGTCGATGCCTTTGCGCGGCACCAGGCGGCCGAGCTGCAGCACGGTGAAGGCATCGGCATCCCACGCCAGCGTGCGGCGTGCTTCATCGCGCTCGATCGGGGCGAACTCTTCTTCGTCGAACCCGCAGGGGACGATGTCGATGCGCTCGGGATCGCCGTGGTACAGGGTGACCAAGTCGTCCAGGTCCTGCGGACATTCGGCCACCACGCGGTCGGCATGGCGCACGAGGTCGTCCTCGATGTCGAAGCGGTTGTCCGGGAAGCCGTCGGCGCTGCCCTGATGCAGCCTGCGCACCTTGCCGAGTGCGTGGAACGTCATGACCAGCGGGATATCGAGCACCTGGCGCGCGCGCATGGCGGCCACGCCCGACATGAAGAAGTTGGCGTGCAGCACGTCGTAGCCGATCGCATCGCCGCGCATGAACGCCACCATGAAGTCGCCGAAGGCGGGCATGTACGGCAGCAATTGCTCCTTGGGCACATACACCGCGGGGCCGGCCGGCACATGGACCACACGGACATTGGGCGCGAACGCCACGATGTCCGGCAGCAGGGCCTTGTCGCGCCGCGTGAACACATCGACCAGATAGCCGCTCTTGCCGAGCTGCCGCGCCAGGTGCGCGACATAGACGTTCTGTCCGCCGCTGTCGACGCTTCCGATGCTCGCCAGTGGCGAGGCATGTTCACTGATCATGGCGATGCGCTGCATGGCGGCCTCCGGTCGGGCAGGGGATCGGTAGCCCGGCCCTGCAGCATGCATGCCAGAGGTGCTGTGCGCCCTGCGGAAGCCCTTTAGGCGGCAATGCCAGGGAACCGAATGACCAGCGTTATAGCGGTTCTCGGGCTGACCCCCACCGCGTGCGCCGCGGGGCATGCCCCGGGCCGGGCGTTTGAAGTTCCCGGTCGCGCTTTCTACCAGGCTTATGTAGAAGCGTCTCTCGTGGGGTGGGGGATTTTTTTTGGGGGTTCTTCGATGAAACTGCGGGGACGTTGTTCTTGGCATGCGCCGCTGTTTCGCCGGCGGAGCCGGCGAGTCACTTTTTGTCCGAGCGACAAAAAGTAACCAAAAAACGCGTTTACTTGTCCTAACGGACGAATATTGATCGTAGTGTGCCAAGGGTGTTGTACGGGTATGAACTTCAGAGGCTGCCCGGCTGCCTGCCGCGTGGTGCGCACCCGTATGCAGGCTCTCAGGCAATGATTGAACGAGCCCCGAACCTGTCCGTGGCCCGACACCGCGAACGCTGTCGCATCATCGCCTACGGCTGCTACGCGGCTCACTAGTCTGTTAGCTGGCGCATCACCATCGCTGCCGCACACGGACACGGACACGGACACGGACACGGACACGGACACGGACACGGACACGGACACGGACACGGACACGGACACGGACCATTGTCTTGGTCTCAGCTCCGGCCTGCGCGGTCAGACTGCTGAGCCGCGCGTAGCGCAGCCGAAGGCGATGATGCGATATAGCTGGAGAGCCCGGGCCACGGACAGGTTCGGGGCTCGTTCAATCATTGTGTGAGAGCCTGCAGGTGGACGCGCTCCATGCGGCAGGCAGCGGGGCAGACTCTGAAGCGAATACCCGTACGAAATTCTTCGCACACTACGATCAATATTCGTCCGTTAGGACAAGTAAACGCGTTTCTTTGCCTACTTTCTTGTCGCTCGGACAAGAAAGTAGGTCGCCGGCTCCGCCGGCGAAACAGCCGCGCCTGCCAAGCACAACGCCCCCGCAATTCGCGCAGAACCCTTTGGAGGTGCCACAGGCATAGAGGTTGCATCATAGCGGCCCCCCACCCTCGCCTGGAGCGCGCGATGACCTCCCGCTTCGCCGATGCCGAAACCGCGCGCCGCGCGGTCGCTCTCGCCTTGCCAATGCTCACTGCCAGTCTTGCCGACCGCGATGTCGGCGAGAGCCGCTGCATGCATATCGTCGTGATGGATCCATGCCTCCCCTTCGGCACGGGCACGTTCGAGGAGGCGATCCTCTATGAACACTCGCTGCCCTCGCCGGAGAGCTGGGATGCCGACTATGCGTATTACGCGCGTGAGAAGGCGCGTGTCGCGTGGCGTACCCAAACGGACTCCGGCGTGGTGGCCACCCAATCCCCGCACCTGCTCGTCGCCGGCGACATGGCGCTGGCGGGCGGCATCGTGCTCGACGGCATCGTCGTGGCGGTCAGCGGCGCGAACGGCTGGTATGACGAGGCCTTCGCGCGCTGCATCGCCGCGCTGCTGCGTGCGGCGGCGATCGGGCACGCGCACGCGGCGCACCGGCCCTAGCCGCGCACTGGCATGCATTTCGCTCGGCTCACGCAGTCCGGCCGCCCCCTTGGGCGACCTGGTATCGACCTTCGACCCTCGCACCGGAGAAATGACATGGCGGGCAATGACCCACTGCTGGAAGGCAAGCGATTCCTCGTGAGCGGCGGCGGCCGCGGGCTCGGCGGCGAGATCTGCCGCGTACTGGGCGAAGCCGGGGCGCGCGTGATCATCGCCGACCTCGACCTGTCGCGCGCGAGTGCGTGCGCGGCTTCGCTGCGCGAATCCGGCGCGGACGTGGAGGCCATCGGCGTGGACGTCTCCGACGCCGACGCCGTCGACCGGCTGTTTGCGGAGATCGGACGCGCCGGCGGCAGGTTGGCGGGGCGCCTCGACGGCATCATCAACAACGCCGCCATCGACATCACGCTGCCGGTCGAGGAAGTGGACACCGAGCAGTGGCGCCGCGTGCTGATGGTCAACCTCTACGGGCCGTATCTGCTGGCGCATGCCGCCGTGCCGCTGATGAAGGCGCAGGGCAGCGGGCACATCGTCAATATCGCGTCGACCGCGTCCAAGCGGGCATGGCCCAATGCGTCGGCCTACCACGCCACCAAGTGGGGCGTGCTGGGCTTCTCGCATGCGCTGCACGCCGAACTACGCCCGCACGGCATCAAGGTTTGCGCGATCGTCGCCGGGGGCATGCGCACGCCGTTCCTGCTCGACCGCTTTCCCGATATCGACACCTCGACGCTGCAGGACCCGGCCAATGTCGCGCGCGCCGTGCGCTTCGTGCTGACGCAGCCGGAAGAGACCGTGATCCCGGAACTCATGGTCCTGCCGATGAAGGAGACGTCATGGCCCTGATCCGCACGCGCAAGGGTGCCGTCCTGCTCGACAAGGACGGCACCCTGCTCAGGAACGTGCCGTACAACGTGGACCCCGACGAGATGGTCCTTGCGGACACCGCCGGTGACGCGCTGCGCGTGCTTGGCGACCTGGGCGTGCCGCTGGTGGTGGTCAGCAACCAGCCGGGCGTGGCGCTCGGCGGCTTTGAAGAGCCGGCACTGCAGGCCGTCCACCGGAAACTTGCGGCGTTGTTCCGGCTGCACGGCGCCAGGCTCTCGGGCTTCTTCTACTGTCCGCACCATCCGGAAGGCGCGGTGGCGCACTATGCCGTGGCGTGCAGTTGCCGCAAGCCCTCGCCGGGCATGTTGCGCGCAGCGGCGTCGGTGCTGGGCTTCGACCTGGAGGCGTCGTGGATGATCGGCGACATCCTCGACGACGTGGAGGCGGGCCGGCGCGCGGGCTGCAACACGATCCTGGTCGACTGCGGCGGTGAAACCGAATGGGTCGGCGGGGCCTGGCGCACGCCCGATTTCGTGGTGCCGACGCTGGCGCATGCGGCGCGGATCGTTGCCGGCGAGCACGTGCCGGCCGCGCCGTTCGTGGCGAGGCCGGCATGACGACCTGGGCACGCGCACGCCGGCTCCTGTGTGTCCGGCTGGACAATATGGGCGACGTCCTGATGACGACGCCCGCCATGCAGGCACTGGCCGAAGCGGTGCCGGGACGCCGGCTGACCTTGCTGACTTCATCGGCCTCGGCCCGGCTCGCGCCGCACCTGACGATGGTCAGCGACGTGATCGGCTGGGACGCGCCGTGGGTGCGGCATGCCGAGTCGCCCGGACCCGAAGAGTCGGCGCGGCGACTGCGCGCGTGTGCCGCGCAACTTGCCGCAGGGCGCTTCGACGGGGCCGTGATCTTTACGGTCTACAGCCAGAGCGCGTTGCCCGCCGCCATGCTGTGCGTGCTGGCGGGGATTCCGCTGCGGCTCGCGCACTGCCGCGAGAACCCCTATGCGCTGCTCAGCGACTGGGCGCCCGAGACCGACCCCGGTGGGCAGCCACGACACGAAGCCCAGCGCCAGCTCGACCTGGTCGCGCAGGTCGGTGCGCACACGTCGGACAGTCGACTGCGGTTTGCCGTGCGCGACGCGGACCGTGCCGCACTCTCGGCACGGGGCCTGCAAGCTGCCGGCAAAGCCAGGATTGTGGTGCACCCCGGCGCTACCGCGCCGTCGCGCCGATGGCCGGCGGAACACTTCGCGGCAGTCGCCGGCCAACTGGCGCGAGAGACGGGGGCCACGATCTTCGTGACCGGCTCGGAAGCGGAGCGCGAGGTGGTCGATGACGTCTGCCGCAACGCCGGGTCATCCGGCGTCGTGGCGCTGGCCGGCGTGCTGCCATTGGGCGAGTTCGCGGCGCTGCTCGAATCCGCGGACCTGCTGGTGTCGAACAACAGTGGCCCCGTGCATATCGCGGCGGCGCTCGGCACGCCCGTGGTGGACCTGTACGCGCTGACCAACCCGCAGCACACCCCATGGCAGGTGCCGCACCGCACGCTGTTCCAGGACGTGCCGTGCCGCTACTGCTACAAGAGCACGTGCCCGCAAGGCCATCACCGCTGCCTGCGCGGCGTCGGCCCGCAAGCGGTAGCGGCCGCGGCGCTGGCGCTGCTCGGGGGAGACAGCCCCGCCGAAAGCCCGATGCCATGGCCGCAAGACCCGGTGCCGGACAGCCAGCCGGTTTCCACCGTCGAGGAGAGGACGCATGTATACGCTTGGCATTAACGCCGCCTACCACGATTCCGCCGCCTGCCTCGTGCGCGACGGCGAGGTGATTGCCGCCGCCGAGGACGAGCGCTTCACCCACATCAAGCACGGCAAGCGGCCGGTGCCGTTCAGCACCTGGGAACTGCCGTACCACGCCATCGACTACTGCCTGGCGCAGGCAGGCATCTCGCTGGCCGATGTGGACCACATCGCCTACTCCTACGATCCCGCGCTGCTGCTTGGCGAGCGGCGCGACGACGAGGCCCTGTCGCTTCCGCTGGAGCCGTCCCGCGCCGGCGCGGCCGCGGCGCCGTGGGAGCCGCTGTTCCTGTCCTATATCGTCAACGCGCCGCGGCAACTCGCGTCGGGCGCGCCGCATCACCTGCAGGCCAGGTTCCACGGCGTGCGCCATGACGGCCCGTTCCGCTGGCACTTCGTCGAACACCATATGGCACACGAAGCCAGCGCGTTCCTGGCGGCGCCGTTCCAGCGCTGCGCGGTGCTGACCATGGACGGGCGCGGCGAGCGCGCCACCACCAGCTACGGCGTGTTCGATGGCAGCGCGTATCGCCGTATCCGGCAGATCGACCTGCCCGATTCGCTCGGGCTGCTGTATGAGCGCATTACGCGCCATCTCGGCTTCCTGCACTCTTCCGACGAGTACAAGGTCATGGCGCTTGCTTCCTATGGCAAGCCGGCCTATCTCGAAACGTTCCGCGAGATGGTGACGCCGGACGGCGCGGGCGGATACCGCGTCGCCGAAGCCGATCTCCATGCCGTGCTGGGCCCGGCGCGCGCGCGCGGCAGCGCCATGTCGAGCCGGCACTTCGATATCGCGCGGTCACTGCAGCAGGTGCTCGAGGAAACCGTGGTCGGCATGGCGACGTGGCTCGCGCAGACCTCCGGCGAACGTTGCCTGGCGATGGCGGGCGGCGTGGCGCTGAACTGCGTGATGAACGCGCGCGTGCGCGACCAGAGCCCGTTCGATGCGGTATGGGTGCAGCCGGCCGCCGGTGACGCGGGCACGGCGCTGGGCGCGGCATTGTGGGTCGACTTCGAGCAGCGCGGCCGGCCGCGGCGGCACTGGCAGATGGACCACGCCTACCTCGGACCCGCCTATGGCGACGACGAGATCGCGGCCTTCCTCGACTGGGCCAAGTTGCCGTATACGCGGCTGGACAACGTGGCCGAGACCACCGCCGCGCTGCTCGCGCAGAACCGGATCATCGGCTGGTTCCAGGGCCGCATGGAGTTCGGGCCGCGCGCGCTGGGCGCGCGCTCGATCCTGGCCTCGCCGATCGACGCGGGCATGCAGCAGCGGCTGAACCAGATCAAGGACCGCGAGGATTTCCGGCCGGTGGCGCCCGTGGTCCTGCAGGAGCGCATGGCCGAGTGGTTCCACGCCGACAAGCCCGGCGACGGCACCGCGCCGTTCATGCTGTTCGTCTATGACGTCAAGCCGGACATGGCCGCGCGGATTCCCGCGGTCACGCACGTCGACGGCACCGCGCGTGTCCAGACCATCCGGCGCGACCAGAATGCCGCCTACTACGACGTGCTCGCGGCGTTCGAGCGCCGCACCGGCGTGCCGATCCTGGTCAACACCTCGTTCAACACGCGCGGCGAGCCGATCGTCTGTACGCCGCGCGATGCGGTCGAGTGCTTCTGGACCTCGCCGCTCGATGCGCTGGTGATCGGCTCGTTCCTGCTGGAAAAGCCGGCCGCGCCGGCGGCATCGGCCGCCACGACGCCGGCCACGGCGGCGGAGATGGCCGATGCCGGCGCCTGATCCGGCCGTCTCGGTCGTCATTCCCACCTACCGGCGGCCCGACCTGCTGGAGCGGTGCCTGCGCGCGCTGGGCGCGCAGGACATCGAAGCCGGCGCGTTCGAAGTCATTGTCTGCGACGACGGCTGCGAGGCGCGCATCGCGCAGCGGGTAGCGGAACTGGCGGCCGCATATCCGCACATTGCGCTGCGCTACGTCGCGGTGCCGGACACGCAGGGCCCCGCGGGCGCGCGCAACGCGGGCGCCCGGCTCGCGCGTGGCGCCATCATTGCCTTCACCGACGACGATACGATCCCGGCGCCAGCCTGGGTGCGCGAAGGCCGCCGCACGCTGGCATCCCGGCCCGCATGGAGCGCCGCGTCCGGGCGCACCGTCGTGCCGACGCCCCCGCGGCCCACCGACCATGAGCGCGACACCGCCGGCCTGGCCACGGCCGAGTTCGTGACGGCCAACTGCTTCGTGCGGCGTCAGGCGCTGGCGCGCGTGGGCGGGTTCGACGAGCGCTTTACGCGTGCCTGGCGCGAGGATTCGGACCTGCAGTTCCGGCTCGAAGAGCAGGTCGGGCCGGTGGGCCGCGCACCGGCCGCCGTCGTCGTGCATCCGGTCCGTCCCGCGCCGTGGGGCAGCAGCGTGGCCGCGCAGGCGAAGGTGTATTTCGATGCGCTGCTCTACAAGAAACATCCCGCGCTTTACCGGGCGCGGATCCGCCGTGTCCCGCCGTGGCAGTACTACGTGATCGGGCTGGCCATGGCCGTGATGGGGGTGGCCGCCGCGGCCGGCGCGTGGCGCGCTGCAGGGATGGCCGCGGCGCTCTGGCTGGTGCTGACCGTCATGTTCTGCCGGCGCCGCCTGCAAGGGGCGGCGCTGACGCCTTCGCATGTCGCGGAGATGGTCGTCACATCGATCCTGATTCCGCCATTGTCACTGTACTGGCGCCTGCGCGGCGCGGTAGCTTTCCACGCGAGGTTCCTATGAACGCGCCGCTGTTGTTGAGGAACATGGAAGGAGGCGATGGCGCGGGGCTGGGAGAGGCCGCGGTGCTGCCATTGCCGTCCGCCAGCCCGGAGCCAGGGCGCTCCGGTCGCCGCATCGCGGTGTTTCGCGCGCTGCAGCTCGGCGACATGCTCTGCGCCGTGCCGGCCTTGAGCGCGTTGCGCGAAGGCGAGCCCGATGCGCAGATCACGCTGATCGGCCTGCCGTGGGCACGCGAGTTTGCCAGCCGCTTCGCGCACCTGATCGACGAGGTGCTGGTGTTCCCGGGTGCGCCGGGCTTTCCCGAGCAGCCTGTCGACGGCGCAGCACAGGCGGCCTTCCATGCCGCGGCGCGCGCCCATCGGTTCGACCTGGCCATCCAGCTCCATGGCAGCGGAACGCTCAGCAACGATGTGGTGCGCCAGCTGGGCGCGCGGGCCATGGCCGGGTTCTGCGCCAGCGCGGCGGACGCGGGGCTGGCCGGCGAGACGGAGCGGCTTATCCCCTGGCCCGACGGCAACGAGATCGAACGCCTGCTGGGCCTGACGCGCGCACTGGGATATCCGGACGTCGACACGCACCTTTCGTTTCCACTCCGGCCGCAGGACCATGCCGGCTGGGAACGGCTTGCCGAGCAGCACGGGCTGGCCGGGGGCGAGTACATCTGCGTGCATCCGGGCGCGCGGATGCTGTCGCGCCGCTGGCCGGTCGAGCGCTTTGCCGAAGTCGCGCTGCGGCTGCGCGCGCACTGGAAGGTGGTGGTCACCGGCGCGCCCGACGAAATCATGCTGACGCACCGGCTGTGCTCGCTGGTCGGCGGCGACGTGGTGAACCTGACCGGCGTCACGCCGCTGGGCGAACTGGCCGCGCTGATCGCGCATGCGCGGCTGCTGCTGTGCAATGACACCGGTCCGTCGCACCTCGCCGCCGCGCTCGATACGCCGAGCGTGGTGGTCTCGTGCGGCGGCGACGGCCAGCGCTGGGCGCCGCTGGATATCACCTTGCACCATGTGCTCGCCTCGTACCCGCCGTGCCGCCCCTGTGGCTGGCAGAAATGCCCGATCCGCCACGAGTGCGCGACGGCGATCACGGTGGATGCGGTCGAGGCCGCCGCGCTGGGGCTGGCGTTGCAGGGCTATGACCATGCCTAGGCGACTGCGCATCCTCACGTGGCATGTCCACGGCAATTACCTGTACTACCTGTCGCAGGTACCGCATGAGTTCTACCTGGTGACGCGCGAGGGGTATCCGCCCGGCTATGCCGGCGTGGGCGGATCGCTGCCGTGGGGCCGCAATGTGCATGAGGTGCCCTGGGAGCGCGTGGCCGCCACGGAGTTCGACTGCGTGCTCTACCAGCACCGCAGCCACTATGAGCACGACCGGGAAGCGCTGCTCACGCCCGTGCAGCGCAACCTGCCGACGCTCTATCTCGAGCACGATCCCCCGCAGGAGCACCCCACCAACACGCTTCATCCGGTCCAGGACCCCAATGTGCTGCTCGTGCATGTGACGCCGTTCAACGCGTTGATGTGGGACAGCGGGGTGACGCCCACGCGCGTGATCGAGCATGGCGTGGTGGTCGACGCGTCGGTGCGGTACACGGGCGCGCTCGCGCGCGGCATCAGCGTCGTCAATCACCTGGGCCGGCGCGGGCGCCGGCTCGGGGCGGATGTGTTTGCCGAAGCCCGGCGCATGGTCGCACTCGACCTGGTCGGCATGGAGGCCGAAGCGTCCGGTGGCCTGGGCGAGGTCCCGAACGACCAGCTCGCGGGGTTCATGGCGCGATACCGGTTCTTCTTCCACCCGATCCGCTACACCAGCCTCGGGCTCGCCGTGGTGGAGGCGATGATGATCGGCATGCCCGTCGTCGGGCTGGCGACCACCGAGTTGTCGACAGTGATCCGCAACGGCTCCAATGGCTATGTCGATACGCGCACGGAGAGCCTGGTGGAAGTCATGCGGGCGCTGATCGAGGAGCCCGTGCTCGCGGCGCGCTGGGGGCAGGCGGCGGCGCGCACTGCGCACGAGCGCTTTGGCATCGGTCGCTTCGTGGCCGACTGGCAGTCGGCATTCCGCGACGTGGCCGGATGACGCCGCGGCGCCTTGCTGCGTGGCCGCGCGGCGGATGCAAGTTTTCCCGGTAGCGATGTAAATCACACGGCACGGCCCGCGCGCTGGCGGCGCAGCGGCGCGCGTGGCGCGGCGGTATGGAACTTGCGGTGACGTCGGGCGCAGGGGACGGTGCGACCGGCACCGGGCCCATCCCAGGCATAACCGGAGCTATCGATGAACCGAGGCGAATTTGGTGACCGTCGTGGTGACCGTCGTGGTGACCGTCGGCGCTACGACGCATCCGACCAGGACCCGCCAGACAACTTTGACGATGAGGCGGTTAGCCGGCAGCGCAGCGCCGGCGCCGATCCGCGCTGGCAGGCCGGCGCGCGGCAACCGGCCAATGGCTGGTCGACATCGCCCCGTTCGCCAGGCGCGCCGCGTCGCGGCGCCCGCACCGAAGCGCCTGAAGCCAGTGCCCCGCCCGCGCCGCGCGATCCGAACTGGCGTTCGCGCCGGGACTGGCACCAGGGCGGCGGCAATGGTTCCGGCTACGGCGACGACCGGGAACGGCTGTTGCGCACCCAGCGCGAAGAGTGGGGCGCCAGCCGTGCGCCCCGGGACACAGGGCAGGGCGAACACGGCTACGTCCCGTTCGCCGGCGCGTCGCAATGGGAGCCCATGGACTTCGGGCGCCCCGAGCACGCCGCCGCCAGCCAGCGCCAGGCTTCCGGGCCCAAGGGCTATCACCGCCCGGACGGGCGCATCCAGGACGAGGTGTGCGAACGGCTGGCCCATAGCTGGTTCGATGTGAGCGAGGTCGAGGTGGCCGTCGCGGACGGCATCGTGACACTGAGCGGCAAGGTCAGGGAACGCGGGCAGAAGTACCGCATCGAGGAAGTCGTCGATACGGTGTTTGGCGTCCGGGACATCGACAACCAGATTCGCGTGGGGCGCGCGTCGGCCTCGACGCGCGACGCCGCATGAACCCACCGGGCCAGGGTGCGACACCCGCCGCCTGTACCGCCATGGACAAGCCAGATAAAGCCAGCGCCGATGCGGCGCACGACATCCGCAAGGGACAGGTCGTCGAATTCATGTCCCGCGAGGCATTCCGCGCGCGCTTTCGTGCCCGCTATTTCGATCCGGCCTTCCGCAAGGAAGACGCATCGATCGACCGGCTGGAGGCGATCGCCTGGGAGGCCTATCGCCAGGCCCGCAAGGCGCCCGTGACTGAAAAGGCCGGACCTGGCGCGGCGGACCCGGACTATGACCTGTCCGTCGAGTGGCGCCAGGCCCGCGATGCCGTGCACGACGCCGCTCGCCGCCATGACGATCCCAATGGGGACCCGCGTGTGCTGCTGGTGATCGGTGCCTCGCGCAACGACTTCACCTGCCCGGGAGAGGTGTCCAAGTCATGGCGCCTTGCCAGGCTTGCGTGTGCGCGCATGGAGGCCATGGGGATCACGGTCGATACCCTCGACCTGAGCCTGCTGGCGTCGGATCCGGACCGCCATATCCACCCTTGCAAGGCGTGCGTTTCCACCGCCATGCCGTTGTGCCACTGGCCGTGCAGCTGCTATCCGAACCATGCGCTCGGCCAGGTCAACGACTGGATGAACGAGCTCTACCCGCGCTGGGTCGCGGCGCATGGCGTACTGATCGTGACGCCGACCTACTGGTACCAGGCGGCCAGCCCGCTCAAGCTGATGATCGACCGGCTGGTGTGCGCGGATGGCGGCAATCCCGACCCGAGCAGCACGCATGGCAAGACCGTGGCGGAGGCCAAGGCGCTGGAGCTGAAGGGGTGGGATTACCCGAAGCACCTGGCCGGCCGTGTCTTCGGACTGATCGTGCATGGGGACGTGGCCGGTGTGGAAAGCGTGCGCCGCGCGCTGGGCGACTGGCTCGGCTGGATGGGGCTGATCGATGCCGGGCCGCTGGCGCAACTCGACCGCTACATCGGCTACTACAAGCCATATGCGACCTCGCACCGCGCGCTGGACGAGGACGCGGGCGTGCAGCGCGAGGCGGAGAACGCCGGCGCCGCCGTGGCGGAGGCGGTCAGGTTGCGGCGAGCAGGAAAGTTGCCGGCCGTGGGCGGCGACCTGGTTGCGCCACGCCCGAAGTAGGCAGAAGGTCCAGCCTGCCGTCGTCAGGCCACCTGCGGTGCGCAGCAACCGGCGAAGTCGATCTCGCTCTTGCTCCCGGCATCGTTGGCGCCGTGGATCGTGAGCAGGGCCCCTTCGGCCATGGCCATGCGCACACCCGCGGTGATGGCATCGCCCTGCGAGGGGTAGTCGACGAGGTCGGCGCCGGGGGCATCCGATTGCACTGACCACTGGCCGGCTTCGGTCTGGAACACCTGAACGGAACAACTCTGGCTGGACATGCTGGACATGTAAGACACCTCCGACGCGAACCCATGCCTGTGTTCTACATGGCACGGCCCCCGCTCGCCGTCCGCCGGGCTCCTACTTTTGCGTCATCGGAACGGAATGCGGTGCGTTTTGTGGCATTGATGCCACTGGCGGGCCTGGCCGGTGTGCGGCCGGAGACATGGCACGGCAATTCCGGGGCGCGGGGACGCTCATGCCGAAGCGGCGCCGCAGTAACCGGGCAGCCGGCGCGCGGCGGTGCTGCGTGCCAGGCGGATGGACTGTGACAACGCCAGCGCGAAGCCGCCGATCGAACTCAGGTCTTCCGCCACGCGTTCGCGCAGGAAGCCCGCCCAGCGGAAGTCGCCGGCCGCATCGGGAGGCTTGCGATAGGCGCCGGCCTGGCGCGCGAAGGCCGCCAGGCTGCGGTACGCGTCGTCGCGCATGCCCATGACGCTGGCAGGCAGCGCCTTGACGCCCAGCCGCTGCCCGAGTTCGTCGTAGGGGTGCACGTAGCCGAGCGCATCCATGCGCTTCCAGAAGGCCGATGGGGAAAGCTTGCTCAAGTCATGCAGGATGCACACGGGCGCCCGGCGATAGCCGAGTTCCATCCATGCCCGGGCCCAATGGTGATGATCGGCGATGAACAGCGTGCCGCCCGGACCCAACACGGTCTTGATGCGGTGGCAGCGCAGGAACCGGCGCAGCGCGGCGCGGTCGCCAGGGTCCTGGTGCCGGCGCGTCGCGGTCATCTTGTCGCGCACATGGATGTACCCCAGCGTGAGCTGGGTCGGACGCAGTCGGGCCAGTTCGGCGATCGCCTTGCGCCGTTTAATCATGGCTAGAGCGCTGCTGGTCGACGTATTGCTCCAGTTCGCTGCCCGGGTCTTCGTTGCCGGTGCTTTCGGAGTCCACCGCTTCGCGCGCCACCGGCTGGGCGGCATCGCGGCGCTGCCCGTGCAGGGCCGGGTCGAAATCGGTCCAGCGCCCGCCGTCCCAGTTGCCTTGCGTGCGGTCCAGGTCCATGGCGCCGGCTTCGCGCAGCACGTCGACGGCGACCGACGGATTGGCCCGGCGCACGCACGCCGCGAGCACCACGCGCGGCGTCACGCCCGCGTGCCGGGCCTCCGGCGCGGCAGAGAGGATCGAGACATCCCAGACGGAAAAACCGTGCGCGTACAGGGCGCGCGCGGCATCTTCGGCGCTGGCGACGGTCTCGAACCGTCCGAATACGATCGGTGACATGGCTGCTCTCCTGCTGCAATCGAAAATCTGTGCCGCCAGGGCTGCCCAGGCGGAGCGGATGCTGCTATCCGTTCACCACCTCGCCGCCGTTGATATGCAGGATCTGCCCGGTGATATAGCTGGCCGCGTCGGACGCCAGAAACACAAAACCCGCGGCGACCTCGAACGGCTGACCTGGGCGGCCCATGGGCGTCTTCTTGCCGAATTCCTCGACCTCTTCGGCGCTGAACGTGGACGGGATCAGCGGCGTCCAGATCGGGCCGGGCGCCACGCCATTGACGCGGATGCCGCGCCCGACGACCTGCAGCGCCAGCGAGCGCGTGAACGACACGATGGCGCCCTTGGTGGCCGAGTAGTCGAGCAAATGCGCGCTGCCCCGGTACGCGGTGACCGAGGTGGTGTTGAGGATGGACGAGCCCTTCTTCAGGTGCGGCAGCAGCACCCGCGTGAGCTGGAACATCGCGAAGACGTTGGTGCGGAACGTGGCTTCCACCTGCTCGGCGTCGACGTCTTCCAGCGACGGCTTCGGATGCTGCTCGGCGGCGTTGTTGACCAGGATGTCGAGGCGGCCGTAGGCGTCGATCACGCGCGCGGCGACGGCCTCGGCATGGCTGCCGTCGGCGAGATCGCCGGCCAGCGACACGCATTTGCGTCCGGCTTCCTCGACCAGCCTGACGGTCTCGCGCGCGTCGGCATGCTCGTTCAGGTAAGCGATGGCGATATCGGCGCCCTCGCGCGCGAAAGCCACGGCAATGGCGCGGCCAATGCCGCTGTCGCCGCCGGTGACGAGCGCGATCTTGCCGGCGAGCCGGCCGCTGCCGACATAGTCGTCGGCACCGCTGTCGGGCTGCGGGTGCATGGGGCTCTGCAGGCCGGGCTGCCGGTCCTGGTGTTGCGGCGGAAGGTCTTTGGGCGTCGACATGGCGTGCTCCTGAAAGCGGCGTTTCGACGGGCCTCGCGCAAGTTCCATGCCTCGGCGCGGCACTGCGTCACGGTGCAGCTGGCGAGGCAGGCTGCCGTAAGCCTTACACCTGCATGGAAATCCTTACCGCAGCGCGACGCTGGTGTGAAGGAACTACCGTTGTGATGCTCGCCACGCCGCCGCAAATGCTCCGGGGCACGGTTCTTGCGGTGTGCTGGTACTCGATGCGGTCCGGCGGGAGGCAGCCCGCCCGGCCACGATTGCAAGGAGGCTAGACATGTTCAACTTCCGCAAGGGCCGCGGCAGCGGCAGCGAAGGCGGCGACTACGGGCGGCAGGAGCAGCAAAGACGGGGTGAGCAAAGACACGGTGCCGGGCGCGATGAAGGCCAGGGCAGCGGCTCCGAAGACTGGGGCCAGGAGTGGGGCGAGGACTGGCGCGGCGAATCTTCGCGCGGCAGCGCCTGGCACCAGCAGGACACGCCGGCAGGCCAGCCGCGCGGCAGCTGGGGTGAACAGGGCTACGGCGCCGCCGACATGGGCGGCCGGGGCAATCCCTACAGCGACACCTACGGCGGCTACCAGCCGTCTGCGCGAGACAGCGGGTACCAGCAGCACGAGCGGCGCTCCCCGGGCTCCCAGGGCTCACAAGGCTCGCAGCGCTCGCAAGGCTCGCAGCGCGAGCAGTGGGGACAAGGCGGCTTCGACTCGGGCAACTATGAGGGCAGCTTCGATTCCGGCGCGGGCGGCAGTAGCGGCCGCGAGCGCGACGATGCACGCCGCATGCAAGGCGGCCGCGGTGGCCGCGCGATGCACTGGGACGAAGGCATGGAGCGCGACCGCGCACAGCGCGGCGGGCAGCCTGCCTATGGCGGCGGGTATTTCGGTGATTCGCGCAGTGGCGGCCAGTCGTACAGCGGCGGCCAGCGCCTGTACCGCGACGATGCGGGCGACCGCGGCCGCAGCGGCGGCGCCTCGAGTTCCGCGCGGCGGCCGGTCGGGCCCAAGGGCTACCGGCGTCCCGATGAACGCGTGCACGAGGATGTGTGCGAACGGCTGGCGATGAACCCGAACGTCGACGTCTCCGACGTCTCGGTGGAAGTCTCCGATGGCGTCGTCATGCTCGAAGGCACGGTACAGGCCCGGCGCGAAAAATACGTGATCGAGGAAATCGCGGAGGCGGTGTTCGGCGTGAACGAGGTCGAGAACCGGCTGCGCGTGCAGCGCAACCAGGGGACGGAACGCGCGGGTCCCGTAGCGGGCCACCTGGAAGGCGCGGACACGCCGCCCAACCGCACGCTTAACAAGAGTTGAGCCACACGGCACGGCGGCTTGCCCGCCGCGCCATTTCAACGCCGTGCGAGCATGCGCCAACCCCGTGTCCTTCGCGACGACAGCAAGCTCATGATGCCGCTCGACGCCTTGCATCCCACGCAGATCACGATAGGGGCCTACCACGTTGCCCAGAAGGTTCACGTAACGCGCCGCATAGCGCCCGCGCGCAGGCCGGCGTTCCTGGACCGGCATCGCGTGCATGTGATCATCGGCCCGGAGCAGGTGCCCTACGTGGTCGATCATCACCACTGGGTGCGCGCGTGGCACGACCTCGGCCTGACGCACGCACCGGCGATCGTCCGCCGGGACCTGAGCCGGCTCGACGCGCACGCGTTCTGGCAATGGATGGTGGCGGAGCACATGGTGCATCCCTATGACGAGCACGGGCAACGCCGGCCGCTGACCGAGCTGCCGGCGTCCATCCACGACATGCGCGACGACCCGTATCGCAGCCTTGAAGCGTTCGTGCAGCTGGCGGGCGGTTACCGCAAGGTCCGCGAGGCGTATCCCGATTTCCGGTGGGCGGACTTCTTCCGGCGCCACATCGACGGCCCGCTGGACTCGCAGCAGTCCTTCGCAGCGGCGCTGGTGCGCGCGTTTCGCCTGGCCCAAAGTGAAGAGGCCCGGTCACTGCCGGGCTATATCGGCCGGCTGTGCTGACTGCGGTCCTGCAGCATTGCCCCGGCCTTGCAACCGGGGGATGGAGCCGGTGCAGCTTTCACACGGGGCTATTGTGGAAGATGCCTCTGGATGTCGTCGTAGATATCGTCGCGCCTGCCTACCGCGAGCACTACCACCACGACTACATCGTCCCTTACTTGGTAGACAAGCCGATATCCACGCGCACGCAGTTTGATTTTGTAGCAGTCGGGCAAGCCGTGAAGTGCAGCAGCTGGAACACGGGGATGTTCCAGGCGCTCCTTCAGCTTCTTTCCAAGTTGCGTGCGTATGTCGCCATCAAGTTTGTCCCATTCCCTCTTCGCTGAGAGTTTGAACTCCAGCTTATAGCGCATCCGGATCCACCTCGACACTAGGCTCGTTCATGCGCTCTCGCGCCAACTCGGCGAGCTCGTAGTCTTCCAGACGCTCCGTCAGCACTTCGTATTGCCTGGCGGTCAGCAAGTATGCGACTGGCTTGTTGCGGTTAAGCACAGCCACGACGCCTTCTTCGGCGTGCGCGATGACCAAGTTCGGGTTCGACTTGAGTTCCGAGATCCCGACAGATTGATTCGCAAGGATCGTTTCCATATCGACTCTCCGAATAGACTGGTTAAATGACCTGAAAATAGATCTGTTAAGCGGTCTTGTCAACGCGCGATTGATAGGAGTGCTTTTAATGGCACTTAACCGGCAATTGATATCTGCAGTCGGATCTGCAGCCGGCTTTGCGGTGTGGTGGCTGTCGCGCGGCTGATGGGGAGCGACCATGACCGCCAGGCACGAAGCTGATCGTCTCCCACGTTGCGGAACCGGAACGGGCGCGATGCCCGCGTCACCTTCGAGGAGCTGTTCTTCGACCCTGTCTGGGCTGGGAAGCGCGCGCACAGCGTCAGCCCGTCCCGTTCCCGGTCCCCGCCATTGGCGTTTACTGAGGCAAGCCAGCGGCGGGAACTGCCGGGGTGGTCACTTCATCGTCTGCAGGGCTTGTGCGGCACGCGTTTCCAGGGCGGCAAGGGCGCCTCGCAGCACCTGTAGCAACCTGTCGGCCTCCTGGTCGTCCTGACCCGCTTCCTTCAGCTTTTTCAACCGACTCTCCTGCGCCTTCACCTTTGCCCTGGTTTCGCCAATGTAGCGATTGAGCACGACTGCGTCTCGGAAGTCGGACATATTGGGCTCCCCTTCATGTTCCGGTCATATTGGCGAATTAAACGCCGGAGCGGGTGTCCGAAAACTGTCCGTATTCCGCGCTTTTCGTACAGTGGGCGCGATGACGGTCGAGCGCGGCACTTTTATTGGGGTCGGTCAGGCGCGACGGCAGTCGCCGCCTGGAAGGGGAACTCACGCGGTGCCCGTCTTCTCCAGCAGCCTGAGCAGCCGTGCCTCGTCCGCGCGCAGGTGTGTCCGGGCGGGAACCGCGGCACCTTCCGTAGCGTCGGCGAGAAAGGCATCGATGACCGCGGGATGGACATAGCACTTGCGGCAGACCGCGACGGTATTGCGCAGGCGCTGCGCCACCGTCTTGATGGCGTCGGCCACGGCCTTTCGGCGCTGGGCCTCGGTTGCGGCGGGTGCGCGTGCGGCCTCGCGCAGGAGCGCCAGGGCATGGACGCTGCCGGCCCAGGTACGAAAATCCTTGGCCGTGAAGTCGCCGCCGCTGACGTCGCGGAGGTAGGCATTGACGTCGGCGGACCCGATCTCGCGCACGTCGCCTTCGCTGTCGACATACTTGAACAGGCACTGGCCCGGCAACTCGGCGCAGCTGCGCACGACACGGGCCACGCGCGGATCGTTGACCGACACGTCGTGCGTGATGCCGCTCTTGCCGGTGAACTGCAGCCGCAGCTTGCTGCCATGCACGCTGACATGTCGCCGCCGCAGCGTGGTCAGGCCGTAGGTGCGGTTCTGCTGCGCGTAGCGCGGCGAGCCGACGCGCACCAGCGTGGCGTCGAGCAGGCGCACGACAGCGGCAATGACCTTCTCGCGTGGCATGCCGTTGCGGCCGAGGTCGCGCTCGACCCGCCCGCGCAGCCGCGGCAGGGTCCTGCCAAACTCGGGCAGGCGCGCATATTTGTCGGTGTCGCGCAGCGCGCCCCAGTCGACGTGGTAGACGTACTGCTTGCGGCCGCGCGCATCGCGGCCCGTGGCCTGCAGGTGCCCGTTGGCGTCGGCGCAGATCCAGACGGATTCATAGGCGGGTGGAATGGCCAGTGCGGCAATGCGGGCGAGCGTGGCGGCGTCGCGCACGCGATTGCCATGCGCGTCGACATAGGTAAAGCCGCTGCCGCGGCGGCGCCGGGTAATGCCCGGCATGCTGTCGTCCACGTAGTGCAGGCCTGCTTCGCGCAATGCGGCCTGGGCGTCTTCGTCCATGCCACCCACCAGGGTGGCCTCGGCGCAGCAGCCTTCCGATGCTCGCATTGCTCCGCTCCTTGTGCAGGCCAGCGGCGCACCGGGCGGTGCGCCGGACCATTTCATTGTATGGAGCGGGTGGCGAATGTTCAGTGGGTGCTGTCCTACAGGGGCGCGGACAACGCGGGGACGGATCGAAGCGGCGCGCGGCGTGACAGGGGGGGCGGCCTTCCGCTGCTTCGACGCTTACCTGAGTTCCTGGGTCAGCTGGTAGCTCATCGAATAGCTGAACCGGCTTGCCGGATGGATGCCCGTGGTCACGGCGATCACCTTGTCGCGCAGGAAATACGTGCGGATGATGCGCAGTCCGGCGGAGCGGTCTTCCACCCGCAGGCACTCGGCCTGCGTGCCAGTCACAAGGTAGCCCTGCAGTTCCTGCTCGACACGCGTCACTTTGATCCCGTACGCCTTTTCGATCATCGTGTACACGGGGGCGCTCAGCACCTCGCCCAGTTCCGGCAGCTTGCTATAGGCGTGGTCGACATAGATGTCGACCAGCGCAATGGGCTCTTGCGCGGCATCGCCGCCAGATCGGATACCGGCGATGTGCAGCCACGATGCGCCCGGCTCGCACCTGAGCAGTGCGGCCTGCGTGGCGTCGGCCTTGATCCGTTCGCATACAGAGGTTCGCAGCGTTGTGCCCTGTGCGTAGCCAACCAGGTCGGCGGGCGTGTCCATGACCTGCAGGTAGCGTTCCCGCGGCCGGTCCGAGACGACCCGGGTGCCGATGCCGGCCTGCTTGGTCACCATGCCAAGGCTGCTTAGCTTCTGTATCGCCTGCCGCACGGCGTAGCGGCTCAGGTTCCACTTCTCGCACAGTTCGACCTCGGTCGGCAGCAGTTCGCCGACGGGAGGCTGGCCCTTCGCAATGGCTTGCATCAGGGTCCGCGCCAGGTCCAGGTGACGCGGCGACGTGGCCGCCAAAGCGGCGGGATAGGTGTCGTTTTCGATTTCCATGGCGATCGCTGTTGCGGCGGCTTCGTTGCCGGGAGAGCCACATGATATCGCAGTCGGCAGGGTTTCTCCTAATATTCGATTGTTCGAACAAAGTCCTATAGTTCGGCCATCGATGCGGTGCCTGTGGCGATTGAGTTGGAGATTCAAGGCACCTAGTCCTGGCCTTACGGAGATTTCCCGAGCATGTATCCCATCGACTTTCTGTGGCGCGCCGCCGCCCGACACCCCAACCGGGTGGCCGTCATCAGCCCCACAGGCGATCTGTCCTTCCGCGACCTGGCCGGCCTCGTACTGGAACGGGCCGCGGCACTCACGGCCATGGATCCGCAACCGCGCAGCAGGGTTTGCGTGGGGGCGGCAAATTCCGTCGATCACCTGGTGGCCATCCTGGCCATCCTGGCCGCCGGGAAAGTATGGGTACCGCTCAATCCGCGCAACGGCGATCCCGAGTTGCGCCGCATCGTCGAGTTCGTCGAGCCGTCGCTGGTCCTGGCCGACGGCGAGATGGCACAGCGCCTGGCGGGCATCCCGGCCAGCCTGCGTGCGCTGGAGGATCTTGCCGGCCGGTCGGGCGACATTGCCGCGGTCATGATGGGGCCGCGCTCGCACGCCGGCATCGACCTGGCCGAAGCCCAGGCGATCAAGTTCACCGGGGGCACCACGGGGTTCCCGAAGGGCGTGATCCAGCCGCTGCGAGCCTGGAACACGAACATTGCCACCCAGATCCACGAGCTGGGACTGACGCCGGACGACCGCTACCTCGTCGCCGCGCCGCTTACCCATGGCACCTCGACCTATATGCTGCCGTTGCTCGGTGCAGGCGGCGCGCTGATCTTCCCCGAGTACGTCAAGGCGCCGGCATTGCTCGATGCCGCGAACGCGCACGACGCCACGCTGTTCTTTGCGCCGCCCACGCTGGTCATGGCGCTGGTGGAAGAGCAGCGCCGCTCGCCCCGTGCGCTGCGCGCCTTGCGATACCTGGTCTATGGCGGTGCGCCCATGCGCCCCGAGCAGATCCGCGATGCCCAGTCGGCATTCGGGCCGGTGGTGTGCACCTCGTTTGGACAGACCGAAGCGCCACAGATCATCACCTTCCTTCCTCCGCACGAAATGACCGGAGAAAACCTGGCCTCGGTGGGGCGTCCGTCACTGCTGACCTGCGTCGCCATCGTCGACAAGGAAGGCCGACCGCTGCCAGCCGGAGAGGAGGGTGAAATCGCCGTGCGCGGCGACCTGGTGATGAGCGGCTACCTGAACGCGGAAGCGGAGACCCGCAAGACCCTCGTCAATGGCTGGCTGCGCACGGGCGATGCAGGCGTGCTGGACGAGCGCGGTTATCTCTTCCTGCGGGACCGCATCCGCGACGTGATCATTACCGGCGGGTTCAACGTCTATCCGAGCGATGTCGAGGTGGTGCTGTCAGCCCATCCGGCAGTGGCCGATTGTTCGGTGGTCGGTGTGCCCGATGCCAAATGGGGCGAGGCCGTCCATGCGGCGGTGCAGTTGCGTCCCGGGATGAACGTCGATACCGATGACCTGATCGCGCTGGTCAAGCGCGAACTCGGTTCGGTCAAGACCCCCAAGCAGGTCCACCTGTTCGAGGCGCTGCCGCGCAGTGCGGTCGGCAAGGTGCTGAAGCCGGCCGTCCGGGAAATCATCGTGAATAACGGGAGCAAATGATGGCCCATACCGACGCGACACCCGCGCCCGCCACGAAGCTGTGCCACTACACGGAGCAGGCGGTCTACTACGGCGAAGACAACCTGGTGGCAGACCTGCTCGGCCGCGCCAGCTTTGTCGATGTCTTCATGAAGCAAACCTTTGGCCGGACACCATCGCCGGCCGAGCGGCAGATTGTCGAAGCCGTGCTGGTGACGCTGATGGAACACGGCATGACGCCCAGCGCGATCGCTTCACGGATGATCTACGCCAGCTCGCCGGAGAACCTGCAGGCGGGCGTGGCGGCGGGCTTGCTCGCGGTGGCCAGCCAGTTCGTGGGCACCATGGAGCCCGCCGCCGAAGTGCTCGACCAGATCGTGGCCGCGGGCGACGACGGCGCGGCGCAAGCCAGGCGCATTGCGGGCGAATACCGCGCCAGCCGCCGCGCGATGCCGGGCTTCGGCCATCACCTGCACCGGCCGGACGATCCGCGCGCGATCAGGCTGCTGGACCTGGCGCGCGAACTCGGGACGTACGGCCAACGGTGCGCCGCGCTGGCATTGCTGGCCACCGAAGTGGACGCGGCCGCGGGACGCCACATCACCATCAACGCCACCGGCGCGATTGCCGCGATCCTCGGCGATATCGGCATTCCCGCGGCGCTGATGCGCGGCTTTGCCGTACTGAGCCGGGCGGCGGGACTGATTGCGCATATCGCCGAAGAACAGCGCGACCCATCCGGCCGATTTATCTGGAACCTGGTTGACGACGCCATGGCCGGCGCGCGTTCGACGGCCTGAGCGGGAACGACCGTGCCTGGCCCGCGACGGGCCCGGGCACCACCGCCGCACAACAAACTTTGGAGACACAGCCATGACCCAAGCCACCCCATCCATCCAGCGCCACCACCACATCACGCTGAACGTCGGCACCGCCCAGGAAGACTATGACTTCCATACCAAGGTGCTTTCGCTCAAGAGCGTCAAGAAGACGCTGATCTACGACGGCGGCACGCCTTTCTACCACCTGTACTACGGCAACGATATCGGCGAGGAAAGCACGCTGATCACCTGCTTCCCCGTGGCGCATTTCGGCCGCAAGGGCACGCGCGGCACGGGCCAGATCGGCAGCCTGGCGCTGTCGGTGCCGGTGTCCGCCATCCCGTTCTGGGAGAAGCGCCTGCGCGACCACGGCTTCGAGGTCCGCCGCTCCGAGCGCTTTGGCGAGCACGTGCTGGCATTTGCGCATCCGTGCGGCATCGAGTACGAGCTGATCGGCATTGCCGACGATGCGCGCAAGCCGTATTCCAACGGCGAAGTACCGGCCGAGCTGGCGATCCGCGGGTTGCACACCATTGCGGTGAATGTGCGCGAGATGGAGCCGACGCAGGAATTCATGGATGCCGGCTGGTCTGGCCGCGAAGTGGCGCGCGACGGCAAGTACGCGCGCTATGCATTCGGCGAAGGCGGCTCCGGCAAGTTCGTCGACTATGCGCTCGAAACGGCCATGCCGCAGGCCAGCTGGACCTATGGCTCGGGTACGGTCCACCACTGCGCGTTCCAGGTCGAGGACCACGCTGCGCAGGACCACTTCAAGCGCAGGCTCGAAGGCCTTGGCTTCACCGACACGTCGGAACGCAAGGATCGCGGGTATTTCGAATCGATCTACGTGCGCACCCCGAGCGGGGCCCTGTTCGAGGCCACGGTGTCGAAGCCGCAGGCTTTCCTGGTCGACGAACCGTACGAGACCCTCGGCGCCGTGGTGCAGATCGCGCCGCAGTTCGAAAGCCAGCGCGAGAGCATCCTGCGGTCGCTGGAATCGCTGAAGTACTGACCCGCAACCCTTAACCCTAACAGCGCGAGCGGGCAGCGGCCGCACTGCACCGCCGCCCGCGCGCATCCCGACACGGCTCGAATCGTATGTCAGAACTCAACCCACACCTGCGCATGCCGGTGAGTGCCTTTGGCGCGCCGCCTCGGGATGCCGCCATGGCAGCAATCCTGGTGCATGGCCGCGGCCAGTCGCCGGCGCTGATGAAGGAGATGGTGGTGGATCGCAGCGGGCGGTCCGACATCGCCTGGTTCGCCCCGGCGGCGGCGGACAGCACCTGGTATCCGGAGCGCTTCATCGAACCGGTGTCGCGCAACGAACCGCGGCTTTCGCAAGCGCTGGAGCGCCTGGATCTCCTGTCCCGCGAGCTGGTGGCGCTCGGTTTTCCGTACGCGTCACAAGTCCTGATCGGCTTCTCGCAGGGCGCCTGCCTTTGCAGCGAATTCGTCTGGCGCCAGGACCGCCGCTATGGCGCCCTGATCGCCTTCACGGGCGGGCTGATCGGGCCGCCGCAGATGCCCAGGCAGGTCGTGCCGACGCATCTGCGAGAGATGCCGGTGCTGCTTTCTACCTGCGCGCAGGATCCGCATGTGCCGCTGGACAGCGTGCAGGAATCGGCCGGGCTGTTCCGTAGCGCGGGCGCCGACGTCAGGCTGGTGGTCGAGCCGGGATGCGAGCACGCGATCCGCGACACCGAGCTTACGTTCGCAAACATTGCATTGGCGCGTTGCGCGCCGCAAGCAGATTGAAACCGGAGTTGTCAGCATGGAGCCGTTTGTCCACGAAACGCGCACGTCCCGCGTAGTCTTTGGTCCCGGAACACGTCGGTCATTGCCGCGTGAACTCGAACATCTGGGGATCCGGCGCGTGCTGGTCCTGACCACCCCCGAACAGGCCGCGCTCGGCGGCCAGATCGCCGGGTTGCTGGGCGACCGCTCCGTCGGCGTGTACAGCAAGGCCGTGATGCATGTGCCCGCCGAGGTCGCGCGGGCAGCGGTAGCCGCCGCTGCCGAGCTCGGCGCGGACGGCTGTCTCGCGGTGGGTGGCGGCTCCACCATCGGCCTGGCGAAGGCCATTGCGCTGGCGTCCGACCTGCCGATCATCGCCGTGCCGACGACCTATGCCGGTTCCGAGATGACGCCGTTGTATGGCATCACGGAATCGGGGATCAAGAAGGCCGGGCGGGACTGGCGCGTCGCGCCGCGGGCAGTGGTCTACGACCCCGAGCTGACACTCACCCTGCCGGCCGCGCTCAGCATGACCAGCGGCATGAACGCCATGGCGCATGCCGCTGAGGCGTTGTACGCGCCGGACGGCAACCCGGTCTACAGCCTGATGGCGGAAGAGGGCATCCGCGCCCTGGCCACGGCACTGCCGCGCCTGCGCGGAGCGGCGCAGGACCTCGACGCCCGCGGCGATGCGCTGTATGGCGCATGGCTGTGCGGCACCGTGCTGGGCAATCTGCAGATGGGCTTGCACCACAAGCTGTGCCATACGCTGGGCGGCAGTTTCAATTTGCCTCATGCGGAAGTCCACACCGTCATCCTGCCTTATGCGCTGGCCTACAACGCGGAGTGGGCGCCGCAAGCCATGGCGCGCATCGCGCGCGCGCTCGGGCGCGATGCCGCGCCGGCGGGAATGTGGGAGCTGGGTTCCGCACTGGGGGTGCCGCGCTCGCTGCGCGAGATCGGCATGCCGGCCGACGGCCTGGACCGGGCGGCGGACCTGGTGATGGCCGCCCCCTATCCCAATCCACGCCCGTTCGAACGGGCGCCGATCCGCGCACTGCTGCAACGTGCGTACGACGGCCTGATGCCGGTTTGTTCGCCGCGAACAGCTTGAAGGAGCCACCATGTCATACATCGTTCGCGGTAATTTCCGCGCAGGCGCAGGAGAAGCGCGGCTGAAGGTCAGGCCGCACCATATCCGCTATGTCATCTCGGCGTTGCCGGGCATTGTCTGCGCGGGCGCCTTGTGCGGTGAAGACCGGCTGCCCCGTGGCCTGTTCCTGGTGCTCGACTGCGAGGAACGTGCGCAGGCGGAAGCATTCATCTTCAACGAACCCTATTACCGCGCCGACCTGCTGGAACACGTGGAGGTCGAACGCGTGCTCCAGTTTGCCCCGCATCCGAACCCGCGCGTCCTGCATGAGGAGCTGGAGAAGGCCCTGGCAGCGGCGAGCCGCGCGGCGACTGGCTGAGGCGCGCGCCACACCGGCACGGCAGGTCCGGCAAGGGCCACCCATCCATTAAAAAAATCGAGATACCGGTGCCTTGCCCGCATCGCGCATCCGCAGGAGACATCATGACCATGCCATCCAACGGCCGGTAGCCGTACCGGTGCCTGACCCCGCCTGGCGCTCGCCCACGTGGGCATGCCGTGCCCGCGCGCGGCAATGCATGCAGGCCATCGCCCAATCAAGCTGAAACGACGCAGAACCACCCTGCAGGGTGACCTGCGCCCGAAGCCAATGTGCTGCTGGCCGGCAGGGCGTCGTTCGCCCCGAGATCGGTTCGCATGCCGTTCGCAACGGACTTTTTCCGTCGAAGTTTTCACGATGAAGCAGTGAATCATGAAACGCATCAAACGCATCATGTTGTCCGGCATGCCGGTGGTCATCATCGGCGGGCTGCTGTATGCCGGTCTGTTCGTCAAGCCGAAGCCGGTGGGTAACGCGGTGGAACAGCCGCTCGTCGAGCGGGGCGACGCCTTCTACGGCATTGCCACGTTGCCCGACGGCGCCCTGTGGGCCGCCGGCTCCAACGGCAAGATTCTCTACAGCACGGATGCCGGCACCAGCTGGCGCCGGCAAGCCGCCCCTGGCCAGGAAACCCTCCAGGACATCGCCGCGTGGGACAGCCGCCGCGCGGTCGCGGTCGGCAACGAAGGCGTCGTCCTCACGACCGATGACGCGGGGCAAAGCTGGACCGCGGCGCAAACGCCGAAAGCGGCCGCGGGCAACAAGCTGATGCGGGTGCAGACGAACCAGGACGGCAGCGCCTGGGCGGTCGGCAGCGGGGGCGTGCTGATGCGCTCGCGCGACTACGGCAAACACTGGGACGCGCCGGTGCAGGGCGAGGATGCCGCGTGGAACGGCATCGCGCTCCAGGGCCGGCGCGGCTGCGTCGTGGGCGAATTCGGACGCATCAGCGTTACCGCGGACGGCGGTGAAAGCTGGACCAGCGTCGCGAGTCCCGTCAAGCAAAGCCTGATGTCCGTGCGCTTCAACGATGCAGGCCAGGCCGTGGCGGTCGGGCTCAGTGGAATCGTGCTGGTCAGCGACGACGGCGGTTCGACATGGAAGCCGGCCGGCAAGGCCACGGACGAGGACCTCTTCGATGTGGCCTGGGACGGCAAGCGCTGGATCGCCGTCGGCGACAAGGGTGCGGTGCTGATCGGCGAAGCGGGAGGCCAGGCGGGAAGCGACGCGGGCAAATGGCGGCTGACGCGCCTCGCCCCGGACGATCGCGGCTGGTACACCCGGGTGCGGGTGCAGAACGGCAAGTACTACGTGGCCGGATCGCGGCTGGGCGCCAAAGAGGAAAACGCCCTGTAAGGCGCCAAACAGAGTATCTGGAGGAAGACATGAAAAGAATGCTGGAAAGCAGGCTCGAACGCTTTGTCGAGTTCTGCATCAACCGACGTGCGTGGGTCGCGGGGATCTTCTTCCTGGCGACCGCCGCGATGCTGGGGATTGCGACGAAGGTCGAGGTCAGGACCGTTTTTGAAGACCTGCTGCCGCGCAGCCACCCCTACATCCAGGTGCACGAACAGTACAAGCACGCGTTCGGCGGTTCGAACGTGGTCAGCGTCGTGCTGGAAGCCGAGAGCGGGGACATCTTCAGCACGCCGTTCCTGAACAAGGTCAAGCAGGTGACGACTGCCTTGCAGCAGGTCGATGGCGCCAACCAGTTCCAGATCGTCTCGCTGGCCTCGCGCAAGCTCAAGGAGATCCGCGGCTCCACCGATGCGATCGACTCCAATCCGCTGATGTGGCCGGATGTGCCGCAAGACCAGGCGGGGATCGACAAGCTGAAACAGGCCGTCCTGAACAATCCGCTGGTCTATGGCGCCTATGTTTCGCGCGACCTCAAGTCGGCACTGGTGACGGTCGATTTCTACGAGAACGCGGCCGACTACAACAAAATCTTCCCGCAAGTGATGTCGATCGCCGATTCGGTGCGTGGCGACGGCGTGCGCGTGCGCGTGACCGGCGAGCCGATCCTCTACGGCTGGGTCAAGCACTTCCTGCCGGAGACGCTGCAGATCTTCCTGTTCACCATTGGCTGCCTGGTGCTGCTGCTGTTCATCATTGCCCGCACCTGGCGCGGCACGCTGCTGCCATTGCTGGCAGGCGTCAGCAGTGCTGCGTGGGCGTTGGGCACGGCGCGCCTGCTCGGCTTCAACCTGGACCCCCTGGTGATCGTCATCGCATTCCTGATCACCGCACGCGCGATCTCTCACGCGGTGCAGCTGGTGTCGCGCTTCGACGAGGAACTCGCCGCGGGCGCGCCGACGACCCGGGCGGCCGCGAAGGCCAGCATGCTGCAGCTGTTCAAGCCGGGCATGCTGGGGGTGATTGCCGACGCCGGCTGCATGATCGTGGTGGTGCTGACGCCGATCCCGCTGATGCACAAGGTGTCGATCATCGGCACGGTATGGGTCATGACCATCGCGATCAGCGCCTGCGTCATGACGCCGGTCCTGCTGTCATGGGTGCGCTACCCGCGCGGCTACGCCCACCGGCTGGATCTGGGGCCTTACCTGGACCGCGTGCTGGACCTGTGCGTGCGCACGGCCACGACGCGGTGGCGCTACGCCGTGCTGAGCGCGACGGTCGCCGTGTTCGGCGTATCCGCCTGGTATGCCGCGCGCATTCAGGTCGGCGATGCCCAGCCGGGTTCACCGATCCTGTGGCCGGACTCCTCCTATAACCGCGACGCGGCCGCGATCAACCGCCAGTTCCAGGGCGCCGACCGGCTCTACGCGGTGTTTTCCGGGAACAAGCCGAACGCGGTGAAGGCGCCGCACGTACTCGAGAGCATGGCCGGACTGCAGCGCTACATGGCGGCGCAGCCCGAAATCGGCGGAAGCATGTCGATTGGCGACGTCATTCCGATGGTGCGGCGCGTGCTGAACGAGAACAACCCGCGCTACCTCGAGCCCGGCCGTACTGCGGAAGAGAACGGGGAGCTGATGTACATGTTCGTGTCCGGCTCCGATCCGGGCGACATGGCTCGCTTCACGGACATTCAAGCGAAGGATGCGTCGGTGACGTTCTTCTTCCGCGATCACCGCGGCGACAGCATCCGCACGGCCATGTCGCGGCTCAAGGCCTACGTCGAAGCCCATCCGCTGGCCGAAGGCACCTACCGCCTGGCAGGCGGCCTGGTCGGCGTGCTGGCGGCGGTCAACGAAGTGATCCTGGCCGGGCAGATCGAAAGCATCGCGCTCGCCCTGCTGGTGCTGGTGGTTTGCTGTGCAGTGGCCTACCGCTCGATGACCGCGGGCATGTTCTTCATGGTGCCGGTGATTCTCTCGAACACCATCACCTTCAGCTACATGGCGTGGAAAGGCATTGGCATGAACCTCAGCACGCTGCCGGTGGCCGCGCTGGGTATCGGCCTGGGCGTTGACTACGCCTTCTACATCGTCGATGGCATCAAGGAAAAGCTGGCCGAAGGCAAGGACCTGACGGCGGCGACGATTGCCTCGCTGCATGGTGCCGGACGCGGCGTGATGGTGACGGCCCTGACGCTGACCACCAGCGTCGTGCTGTGGTGCGCGTCTTCGCTGAGGTTCCAGGCAGACATGGGCGTGCTGATGGCCATCTGGCTGTTCGTGTCGGCGATCAGCGCGCTGTTCATCATGCCGGCGATGGTGCTGGTGTTCCGGCCGGCGTTCATCGTCAGGACGGAGCGCAAGCACGAGGCAGGCGGTGTCGGGGAGGTCGCCATATCCGCGTGATACCGCAAGCGTAGTCACCGCAAGAGTAGTCCCGGGATCGATACACAGAAGAAAACCGATATTGGCTGGAGGAGACGATGAAACTGAATCAATGGTACGAGATAGGCCGGAAATCCGGCGCGGCGGGCCTGTTATTTGCCTGCCTTGCTGGATCAGGCAGTGTCCGGGCGGCACTGACGGACGAGCCTGCTGTCGCGGGCGCCGAAACGCGCGGCAACGGCGAAGCGGACGCGGAGAACTACAGCTTCCACCTGGGCGGGTACGCCCGCGCCTGGACGTCTTTCAATCTGCAGGACCACCCGGAGACCAGCCGCAACGACAGGTTCTCGCCATCCATGGTGCGCGGCTCGCTGCTGCTCGATGCGGACGCGAAAACCGGACCGATTGCCTGGAAGGTGGTCGGGCGCGCGGACCAGGAGTACAAGACCACCTATCTGCGCGACCTGGAGACCCTCAACCGGCAGAACTCGCCGGGCGGGCCTGGCAGTCAGCTCATGGACCAGTACAACCAGGCCGAACTGCGCGAATACTACGCGGACTTCTCGCCGGTAGACCGTGTGAGCCTGCGCATCGGCAAGCAGCAGGTCGTGTGGGGCGAGACGGACTTCTTTCGCGCGCTCGACCTGGTCAATGGCTTCGACTATCGCTGGCGCTCGTTCCTGGAGCGCGAAGGCGATGAGTTGCGCAAGCCGCTCTTCCTGATCAAGGCCAAGGTCGATGTGCATGAGGCCGACGGCAGCCTGCAGTTGCTGTTCCGGCCCGGCATCGACCGCCTGCGCGACGTTGGCAACAACTACGACCTCTATGGCGGCCGCTGGGCGGGGCAACCCTACAAGGGCGTGGACTTCCTGGCGCCTGGCGCGCTGAACTACAACTATCGCGCGCCTGGTGCCAAGGTCTCCGACATGACCGGCGGGGTCCGATGGGAGGGGATGGCCGGCCCCGTGAACTACTCGCTGGCCTATCTGAAGACCTTCAACAACGATCCCGTCGTCAATTCGGCGTTCGCGCCCTCGGGATCCACCCCGACCGGCGCGCTTGGCGATTTCATCTTTCCCAAGATCGACCTGATCGGCGCCACGGCCAGCGGCTATGTGCCGGCGATCGATTCCGTGCTGAGCACGGAACTGGTCTATACGCGCAATGCGCCCTACAACATCGGCACCAATTTCTTCGGCGGCGCACTGCCCGGGTTCGGCGGGATCATCAAGAAGGACCTGGTCACGACCATGGTGCGCATGGACAAGAACCTGAACCTCATGAAGTTCCTCGGCACCAGCCGGCCGTCGTTCTTCTCGGTCCAGGTGTTCGACAAGTGGATCCAGAACTACAAGCGCTCGGATGACATCGTCAACATGGTTGGCTATGGCAGGGCGGCGAGCCAGCACTCGACCATCGCCACCGTCATCCTTGGCCTGAACTACAAGAACGACAAGATCAATCCCCAGCTGGCAGCCGGCGCATCGCTGCAGGGCGGCGGCGGCTTCCTGATCCCGAGCGTGGAGTTCGCCTATGGGGACCATTGGAGACTGGTGCTGGAGGCCGATCTCTTTTTCTCGAAGCACAAGCGCCAGCCAGGCCAGATCGAAAACTCGACCGGCCTGTTCGGATCGTTTGCCAACAATGACCAATTCGTCGCTCGCCTGACGCGACAGTTCTAAGCAGGAGACAAACCATGCAATCCATCAGGAAGAAAGCCTTTGCGCTGTGCGCCATCGCCGCGCTGAGCGCCGCCGCGGCCATGGCCGGCGCGGCGGAATTGCCGGCCGGCACCGTGATCGACAAGGGCAATATCGACAAGGTCAAGAACGACACGTTCGACGGCCACACGATCGCGAGCCTTCTGACCGACAAGCTCGAATGGCAGATCCGCAATACAGGCCTGAAGATTCCCCTTGGCCATGCCAAGCCCGTGCAGCTCGACCCGAAGTACATAGAGGCGACGAAGAAGAATGCGGGCAAGGCCCAGTTCGACGAGAAGACCCGCGAAGTGACCGGCTGGGTGGCCGGCATCCCCTTCCCTGAAGTCAGCCAGAACGATCCCTTTGCCGGCGACAAGCTGATCTGGAACTTCTATTACGCCTCGCCGGAGGGCGACGTCATCGACAACAAGGCGACGTTCCTGATGGTCAACGGCGACAAAGGCCTTGAGTCGACCCAGGACTGGCTGTTCATCCGTTACTACATGAAGGGCCGGATCAGCGGCGACAAGCCGGTGGTGGGCGATGGCGGCGTCTTGAGCAAGACACTGTTTGTGGCGACGGCGCCGGAGGACATCAAGGGGGTCGGTACCTTCACCGTACGCTACGACAGCCCGAAGCTTGAGGACAGCTGGGCGTACATCAAGTCGGCCCGCCGGACTCGCCGTCTGTCTGGTGGCGCATGGATGGATCCGGTGGGCGGCCTGGATGTGCTGAACGATGACATCTATGTGTGGAATGCACGCCCATCGTGGTATCCGAAGGTCAAGCTGGTGGGCCGCCGCTGGATCCTGGCGATTTCGGACGCGAAGCTTGGCTACAACGCGTCGAAGAAGGGGACGCCGGAGGAATGGAAGACGGTAGACCTGGGCAACGCGCCGCACTGGAATCCAGTGCAGACGTGGCAGCCGCGCGAGGTTTGGGTGATCGAGGGCACGCCGCCTTCGGAGCATCCTTACGGCAAGAAGATCGTCTACATGGACGTGAACTATCCGCGCATTTACATGGGCGAAGCCTATGACAAGAAGGGGGAGTTCTGGAAGTTCATCAACTTCCATATGGCGCCGTCGGTGGGGGAGGATGGTACGAAGTACTCGTCGTCCGTGCAGGGGGATATCATCGATTTCAAGGCCCGACATGCTTCGATTTATCTCTTCCGCAGCTACAAGCTTAATGAGGCGAAGATTAAGGAGACTGATATGAGTTATAGCGCGTTGGAGACTATTGCTAAGTAAGGCACTGGGGCACTTGGGGCGCGTCGGCAACATCGCTGGCGTGCTTTTTTTGTTCTTCGAGCGACGCTGGGGCTCGGGGACGAGCTGGGGCGGCGTGCTTGGCAGGCGCCGCTGTTTCGCCGGCGGAGCCGGCGAGTCACTTTTTGTCCGAGCGACAAAAAGTAACCAAAAAACGCGTTTACTTGTCCTAACGGACGAATATTGATCGTAGTGTGCCAAGGGTGTTGTACGGGTATGAACTTCAGAGGCTGCCCGGCTGCCTGCCGCGTGGTGCGCACCCGTATGCAGGCTCTCAGGCAATGATTGAACGAGCCCCGAACCTGTCCGTGGCCCGACACCGCGAACGCTGTCGCATCATCGCCTACGGCTGCTACGCGGCTCACTAGTCTGTTAGCTGGCGCATCACCATCGCTGCCGCACACGGACACGGACACGGACACGGACACGGACACGGACACGGACACGGACCATTGTCTTGGTCTCAGCTCCGGCCTGCGCGGTCAGACTGCTGAGCCGCGCGTAGCGCAGCCGAAGGCGATGATGCGATATAGCTGGAGAGCCCGGGCCACGGACAGGTTCGGGGCTCGTTCAATCAATGTGTGAGAGCCTTCGGGTGGACGCGCACCATGCGGCAGGCAGCGGGACAGACTCTGAAGCGAATACCCGTACGAAATTCGTCGCACACTACGATCAATATTCGTCCGTTAGGACAAGTAAACGCGTTTCTTTGCCTACTTTCTTGTCGCTTGGACAAGAAAGTAGGTCGCCGGCTACGCCGGCGAAACAGCCGCGCCTGCCAAGCACGCCCCCCCGCAATTCGGCGAAGAACTTTTAAAAAGAGACAAGGAAAGACAAGACACCATGGAAACCAGACCAATGACCGACGACCAGCGCAAGTCCATTGCCCTGGAGTACTTCCGCCGTATGGATCGTGGCGACAGCGTAGTGGATCTATTCGACGAGCATGCTGCGTTCTATTTCCCGAAATGGGGCATCGCGCGCGGACGCGCGCAGATCGAATCGCTGTTCCGGGACCTGATGGGTATCCTGGAATCGGTGAGCCACGATATCGCGCATGCCAATGTCATCCAGCAGGGCGACATGGTTGTGGTGGAGGGTACCTCCAGCGGCACCATGAAATCTGGGCAGGCGTGGCGTGCGGGTGTCACCCATGCGGGCCACTGGTGCGATGTTTTCGAGATCCGCGATTTCCGTATCCAGCGGTGCTATGTGTATCTCGATCCGGACTATGGTGACAACGACACCGGGCGCTATCCGTGGCTGCCGCGTGCGTCGGCATAGATAAAACCATAAAACCGCTGCCGCAGCGCCGCCGGGCGATGCCCGGCGGCCGCGAGCCTCAGGAGGCCGACATGACGCCCGTGTCCGTACCGCGCTCCAGCACGAAGTCGTAGCCAAGCTCCAGGCAAGGACCGGCATAGCCATACTCGCGCTCGCGCGCGCCGGCGGGCACAGACTCGAACCTGCAGACCAGCGACTGCTTTACCGCGAACACCACGTCAGAGTCCAGGTACGGATCCTCGGCATCGAAGATATGGGTGACCAGCGGCTTGCAGCCTGGTGCGGTAACCCTCGCGTGCAGGTGGGCCGGGCGCCACGGGTGCCGGTCAGTCGCGCGCAGCAGCTCGCCGATCGGCCCGTCGGTCGGAATCGGGTAGCGCACCGGACGCACCGTACGCACCAGGAACTCGCCGGCATCGTTGGTGCGATACCAGCCGCGCAGGTTATTGACGGGCTGCTCCGGGTCCTGGATGTCGTACATGCCGTTCGAGTTGGTCTGCCAGACTTCGATCTGCGCGCCGGGCACCGGCGCGCCCGACAGGTCCAGCACACGGCCGCGCACGAACAGCGGCATCTCGTCGGACGGCAGTTGCTGGATCGACTGGCCCCATTCGCGCGCCGGCGTGCCGGGCACGTAGAACGGGCCGACCACGGTCGACTCGGTGGCGGCCGGCGCGACGCCGGCGCTGACCATATTGACCAGCATGGACACGCCCAGGTTATCGGACAGCAGGATCATCTCCTGGCGCTTGTCGTCGCAGATCTGCCCGACCGCTGTCAGGAACTGGATGCCGCCCATCCATTCTTCCTCGGTCAGCCTCACGTCGCGTACAAAGGCGTGCAGGTGCCGCACCAGCGACTGCAGGATTTCGCGCAGGCGCGGGTCGGGCGTGTTCTGGTAGCGCTGCACGACAACTTCGGTCAGCTCGGCTTCTGTCATGTTTCGCATGGTGTTCTCCTGTTCAGTGAGCGGCCTGGTAGGGCGCGGGGATAAAGCGCCCGCCGGGCGCAACGCCAGCCAGCGCCAGCACGCGGTCGCGCGAACGCTCCAGCTCGGCGATCAGTCGGGCCACGTCCACGTTGACCAGCTTGCCGTGGCGCTTGACCGCCTTGCCGGCGACCCAGACGGAATCGACCAGGCCCGGGTGGCCGGCCAGCACCACTGCGCCGACCGGGTTGTTCAGCGGCGCCATTTCGAGGTTGTCAGCGCGCAGCATGCAAAGGTCGGCTTGCTTGCCGGGCGTGAGCGAGCCGATGCGGTCTTCCATGCCGAGCGCCCGCGCGCCGTTGATGGTGGCAAAGGCCAGTACGTCGCTGGTATCGATGGGCAGGCGCTGCACCGTGGTGCCGGCCTGGTCGGCATGGTGGTGGGCCCAGGCACGTTCGAGCAGCAGCACCGTGCGCATGACCTGGAACAGGTGGCCGCTGTTGGAAGTCACGATATCGACGCCGAGCGTGGGGGCCAGGCCTGCCTTGATCAGGCGGCCGGTGGCGGGCCAGCCGTGACCCATCTGCAGTTCGATATCGGGCGTCATCGACGCCCACGCGCCGTGGTCCGCCATGATGCGGAACTCGTCGTCCGCGAGCGAGTTGCAGTGCACGCAGACCACGCCTTCGAGCAGGCCCTGCTGCGCGAGCCACGCCACCGGACGGTTCTTGCCCCACGCGCCGTCGCCGACGTGCACGGAGATCAGCGCGTCGATGTCGCGCGCCAGCGCCCAGTCGTCGATCGTCACGGATTCCGTGGCGTACTGCGGCCCGCGCAGCGCCATGCCCATCTGCACCAAGCCGTCGGCATCGGAAAAGTATTCCTGCTTGACGCGGTACGCGTCGCGCGAGGTCGGCAGGTTGCTGACCGGCAGCCATTCGGCATTGGCATTGCCATAGCACATGACGAAGCGGCCGCCCGAATCGCGCAGGCCATTGACGGCGCCGTCGGTGTGGGCCGGCGTGTTCATGTTGTGCGACCAGTCCAGCACGGTGGTAATGCCGGCATTGAGCGCTTCGCACGCGCCCGCCAGGTTGGACGTGTACATGTCTTCGGCGCAGAAATGCTCGCCGAGCTGGCCGCGCACGCCGGCGAAATACTGGTCCAGCGTCCAGTCGGCGGCGATATTGCGCAGCGTGGTCTGCCAGACATGGCGGTGGGTATCGACCATGCCGGGCATGACGATGGTGCCGGTGCCGTCGATGATCTCGGCGCCGCCCGCCTCCAGGCCGGTGCCGATGGCGGCAATCTTGCTGCCTTCGATCAGGATGTCGCCGTGGTCGAGGTCGCCGAGCTTCGGGTCGACGGTAATGACCGTGGCATTGCGGATGAGGGTGCGTTTCAGCATGGGTGTCTCCCTTGTTTTTTTATGGGGTTTGGCGAATGTTCAGGCGATCGGTGTTTGCAAATGAAGGTTAAGCCCGGGTGCCGCGCATCGAATCAGGCGAGCAGGTGGTGGGCGATTTTCTCGGCCACCATGATGGTCGGCAGGTGGGTGTTGGCGCTCGGCACGGACGGCATGACGGACGCGTCCGCCACATAGAGCCCGTGCATGCCGTGCAGTTGCCCGTGTGGATCGACCACGGCGAACGGATCGCGCGCGGCGCCCATGCGGCAGGTGCCGCTGACGTGCCCGGTGCCGCTGATGCTGCTGCGCGCATAGTCGGCCAGCCGGTCCTCGCTGCGCAGCATGTCGGCGGCCGGCGTCATCTTCGACAGGCGTGTGATGGTGCGTTGTCCGAGCCGCGGCAGCGCGTCGATGAGCCCGGCCGCCACCGCCGCGCGCATGGCGTTGGCGCGGGTGGGTTCATTGAAGCGCATGAGCCGGCTCAGGTTGCCGGCATCGCCGAGCACATAGGGCGTGCCGCACACCGTGCCGAGTTCCGGAAACAGCGATGCGGTAAAGCGGAACGCGTCCGTCATGCGCGCCAGGTCGCGCGCATCGGAGAGCAGGTTGAAGGCGACCACGCTCGCGGCCTGCGGGCTTTTCGGGCACAGCGTCACCGTGCCGCGTGACCACGGCTTGTTCAGGACCGGCGCGAGCGAGGCCATGCGGTGGCCCAGCGCATGCCACGACAGCCAGCTGCGGACAAACATGCCCATGTCGCCGGGTGTACCGCCATCCGTGCCGGAGCTCCATCGCAGCGTGGTGGCGCAGGCGGGGCGCACGCCGGGCCGTTCGCGTCCACCCGGCCGCAGGAACGACACCACATAGAGGATGGCGTGGTTCTGCAGGTTGCGGCCCACGCCTGGGCGGTCCAGCACGGGCGCGATCCCGGCCTGCGCCAGGTCCTGTGCGGGTCCGATGCCGGAGCGCAGCAGCAGTGCCGGGCTGCGCAGCGCGCCCGCGGCCAGCAGGACGCGGCGCGCGCGGATCTCGCGCGTGGTGCCCTGCGCATCGGTGGCGACGACGCCAACGCAGCGCAGCATGCCGTCGTGCCGCGCGGTCAGCAGCCGCGTGACGGTGGTGCCGGCCTGCACCGACAGATTGTCGCGCGCGCGCGCCGCCGCATCCAGGTAGCAGATGCCTGCCGAGCCGCGCTTGTCGTCGAAGCGGCTGATGGGCAGCGTGCCGTGGCCATCGCCGAAATCGGCGTTCATGTCGGCGACATGGCCAAGGTTCCGTGCCTGGACCACGGCCTGCAGCCGCGTGGCCAGCGGCGACCAGTGCTGCGGCGGCTCGCGCCGGATCGGCACCGGGCCATCATGGCCATGCAGCGGGCCCTGGAAGTCCTGGTCGGCTTCCAGCTTGCGGAAGTAGGGCAGGACGTCGTCCCAGCCCCAACCGGTGGCGCCCTGGCGCGCCCAGTCGTCGTAGTCATCGGGCCGGCCGCGCAGCGCGAACATGCCCATGATCTGCGACGTGCCGCCGAGCACGCGGCCCTGCGGGAAGAACGACGGGGCGCCCGCCGACGCGCTGCCCCAATGCACGCGCGTGTCAGGCCACGTATAGGCCGGGTTGAAGGTCGACAACGGGAAGATGCTGCGGATGTCCTCCGGCTCTTCGCCGGGCCGGATGTCGTTGCCGGCTTCCAGCAGCAACACGCGGTTGGCGGGATGCGCCGACAGGCGGTTGGCCAGCACGGAGCCGGCGGCGCCGGCGCCAACGATCAGGTAGTCCCATTCCGTCATGGCGCCGACTCTCCGGAAGGCGCCCCGCGCGGCACGGGGCCGGTGCCTGCCATGGCTTCGGCAGTCAGCACGCCGGCAATGTAGTCGAGCGCGCCGCGGCCCTGCGCGATGGTCGCCGTGTTGAGCTGGCTGGCCAGCGCGGCCAGCGGCAACGGCACGCTGGCGTCGCTGCCGGCTGCCAGGATCAGGCGCAGGTCCTTTGCCATCTGCTCGCACGAGAACAGCGGCCGGAAGTCGCGTTCGCGCAGCGACGCGGCCTTGACCTTGAGCAGCGCAGAGGCAAGCGCGCTGCTCTCCATGACGTCGAGCATGTCTTCCCACGCAATGCCGCCCTTGCTGCCGAGCGCCAGCGCCTCGCCCATCATGGCCGCGGTGGCGGCGACCATCAGGTTCAGCACGAGCTTCATGCTGCGCGCCTGCTCGGCCGTGCCGACGTAGTGGATGCGCTCGCCCCATTGCGCCAGCAGCGGGCGTGCCGCTTCGAAGGCATCGGCCGGGCCCGAGACGATGGTGGTCAGTGCGCGCGCCTGCGCCTGCACCGGCGTGCCGGATACCGGTGCGCGCAAGTACTGCACGCCCGCCGACCGCGCGGCCCGTGCCACGGTGGCCGATGCCTGGGGCGAGACCGTACTGGTATCGACATAGATCATTCCCGCGGGCGCGCTCTCGATGACCTGGGCGGCGACGGCCAGCAACGCGGCATCGTCCGGCAAGGACGTCACCACCGCCTGTGCGCCCGCTGCCGCGTCCGCAGGGTTCGGCACCGGCGTAGCCCCCAGTTCCCGGGCGCGTTCGCGCGCCTCGGCCTGCGGTTCGACCACGCTGACGGCGTGCCCGGCGGCCAGCACGCTCGCCAGCATGGGCAGGCCCATTTTGCCCGCTCCGATCCAGCCTAGTTTCATGCTTCGCTCCGGTGGTCGAGGTGGTTGGGGATGCGTCCGGCGGCTACTGCGCCGTTCATTGCGCGGCTCCAGCGGCGCGGTCGTCCACGCGCTTGTAGAACGCGTGGATATGCACGGCTTCCCAGATGCCGAGCGCCCAGAACGGGTCGTTGCGGTTGAAGGCCTCCACTTCGGCGCGGGTATCGGCTTCGACCAGGAAGAAGCTGCCGATCATGTCGGTGCCGGAATCGTCGACCAGCGGTCCCGAGACCAGCGTGCGGATCGGATGGCTGCTCAGGTATTGCCGGTGCTTGTCCACGTTCGCAGTGCGCGTGGCTAGCATGCCGGGCTTGTCGACGGCGTAGATGATCCAGTGCATGGCGGTCTGGCCTTTCCAGTAGGTTCAGATGGGATTGACGGAAGCGGTGGGGCCGTTCGGGTTGCCGAAGGTCCAGTCCCAGCGCCGGATTTCCACGCTGGCGAAGAGACCGGCGTGTGCATACGGGTCGGCCTGGCTGAAGGCAAGCACGTCCTCGTAGCATGCGGCGGCCACCACCAGCAGCGAGCCGTTCATGGTGGTGCTGTCGCGTTCAAGCGAGGCGCCGCTGAGCACCACCGTCACGCGCTCGTGCCGGCCACGCAGCCAGTCGCGGTGGCGCGCGCGTGTTGCCACGCGCAGAGGCAGGGCGCCGGGCTTGTCGGTGCCGATCACCATGAAGTACAGCGGTGCCGGCAGGCTGGCGCCGCTCATGCCGCGTCCTCATGCCGGTCTGGCAAGTTGAAGGGATACATGGAGTTCCTGCTTGTCTCTGTCGTTTTATTTATCGTACGAACGTGCGAACGTTCGAACATTACGACGAGTATAGCGGCGTCATGGACGATGTCAACATTCGAATGACGCGTCCGCGGCCCGGGGTCGGCGCTACAGGGGGCCGCTGCAGCGTGCGCCGGGCGGTAGACAGGTGAATGGCCTCGGATGCCCAGGGCGTGGGCTTGAGCGGGCGAGGACGAGGCTGCGGTGCGAGACTTCGGCGTCTCGGCGGCCGCGATCAGAATGAGTAGCCCGCGGACACGTAGACAAAGTTGGTATTGTGGCCACCGACCGCGCTCAGCACGTTGGCGATATCCACGTGAACCACGCCGGCATTCACGGCGACATGGCGGTTGGCCTGCCAGAACAGGTCAAAAGCAAGCTGGCTGCCGGTATAGCGCCCCGATTGCCCGGCCGTGCCGGCAATCGGAATGGCTGCTGCCGTGTAGACGGCGTCGTTGGTCGTCTGCCTCCAGATGAAGTCCCACGAAACCGTAAGCCGCAGCCGCGGTGTGGGCTTCAGCGTGAGCGAGGGTTGCAGGTCGAGCACGTTCGAGGCGCCCAGCAGTCCCGCCTGGTTGAAGTACGCGAGCTTGGGAAAGAGGCCGTTATAAGTGCCAAGCTTGCCGTCGTGCGGATTGCGATCGCCGCTGCCGGCGGTGGCCTTGATGCCGGCGCGCAACGGCCAGCTGGCCGGGACGAAGGTATAGCCGGTATCGGTGGAGAAGCCCCACGCGCGCACATCCTGCTGGCCGAAGCTGCCGAACTGCGCGAGCGCCTCCCAGTCCCAGTCCCACTGCGCATGACTGCCGAAAATGCGGCCGCCTGCCGAATGCCGCCGTTCGACACCGGTGCCGATGCCGTATAGCGCGTGGCTATTCTCGAATCCGAGGTAGTACAGGTCCACGCCGGAGGCGGGAACGAAGGACCTGGGAATGGTCGCGTAGAGTCCCCAGAAGCCTTGCGCGTGGTTGGGCTGGTCATCGAAATTGCCTGCTTTCAGCAGGACGGGGCGCGTGGCAAAGGCGTCCACCCGCACGTTGTCGAAGGCTCCGCCAAGGCGCACACCGTCAAACGCGCGCCGCACGTTGGGTGCGTCGCGCACTGAAATCAGCCGCTGGGATCCGAACGCCATCTCCTGGCGTCCCGCTCGCAGGACGGGATCGGACGCCGCGTTGCCGGTCACGGGCACGTGCACATCGACAAAGGCCTGCTGCAGGTCCAGCCGGTCTTCATAGGGCGGCGTGGCGATGTCCTTGCCGGGCGCGAGATGATTGCCCAACTGCACGAATCCGCGCAGGTAGTCGCCTGCATGCAGGTCGGCGTGGACCAGGATGCGGTGCAGCAGGTAGCTGTCTGCCCTGGGGCCCGGCACGCCGAAGTTCGGTGCCGTGTAGCGCTCGAACCGCTCGCGGATTTCGCCGCCAAGGCTCAGGTAGGCGCCATCCGAGCCGAGCGGAATGTACTTGACCGGATCCCACCAGTCACTACGCGCCTGCGTGTCACGCAGGTACCGGTAGTCTTCCTCATAGCGCAGGAATTTGTAGGGCGGGGCAAGCGCCGGTGGGGATTCCTGCGCGACCGCGTTCAACGGCAGCATGGCCAGGGCGAGGGTAAGGGCAAGTGGCCTGACCACGAAAGCGCTTGTCATGTGTCGCAGGGTTCAACGTGATTTGACACACCATGTTGGAGACGATTGTGCCGAGCGCACAGAGAGTGTTTCCCGGGTCTCGTCTCGAACTCGCAATCAGGCAGTTGGGGAAATATAGAAGCTCCGCCGATCGGAGGCCAGAAAGGACGGGTGCCAATACCGTCGGCGGCGCCAGGCGGCCGCGGCACGGTGGTGCAGGCCGTGCCGCGGCCCGGACTCAGCGTGCCGAGTCGAGGACTTCGCCGTCCTTCTGCACGGCTTGCGCCTTCATATAGCTTTCGATCAGCAACTGGTAGGCCGGGAAGATCTTCGTGTAGACCTCGGCCCATTGCTGCGCGTCATCACGATGCCAGGTGTGCTGCAGTTCCGAGGCGACGGCTGCCGTGTCCATCGGTACGACGCCGGCCTGCACCACGCGCGCCAGCGTGATTTCCTGCGCCATCTTCGAGTACGTGCCCGAGGCGTCGACCACCGCAAAGACCCTGTAGCCGTCGGCCACCGCGCTGATGGCCGGGAATGCCATGCATACGCTGGTGATGGTGCCGGCGATGATCAGCGTCTTCTTGCCGGTGGCTTCGACGGCGGCGACGAATTCGGGGTTGTCCCAGGCGTTGATCTCGCCCTTGCGTGCGACGTATTTCGCGTGCGGGGCGTTTTCGTGGATCTCGGGAATCAGCGGACCGTTCGGGCCTTGCGGCACCGAGGCGGTAGTGATAACCGGCAGTTTGCTCAGCGTCGCCATCTTGGCCAGCGCGGCGGCGCGCTGGCGCAGTTCGGGCATCGGCATGTCGCCCACGGTCTGGAACAGGCCGCTCTGGTGGTCGATCAGCAGCATGGCGGTATCGGCCGGGTCAATGACGGGGCGCTTGCCGTTGAAGTTGGCAGGGCTGCTCATGGTGAATCTCCTTGAACGTCGGGTGCCTGGGCACAGGCTGTCGTTGAAGCCCGCCACCGGTCGGCGGCGGGCGATAGGACGTGGGCGAGGCCCACCGGACACTAGGTGTTGGCGGGCTGGCGCGCCATGCTGGCGAAGCGGCCGCTGTTGAGGTCGCCCAGCGCCTGCTGGATTTCCTGCTCGGTGTTCATCACGAACGGGCCATAGCCGACGATCGGTTCATCGATCGGCTCGCCCGCCAGCAGGATCACCGTGGCGTCGGTGCTGGCTTCGACACAGGTGCCCTCACCGGCACGGTCCAGCAGGACCATCTGCGCTTCGCCGGCAACGGTGTCGCCATTGACGCGCACGGTGCCGCGCAGCACGATCAGCGCGGCGTTCCAGCCATCGGGCACCGGCAGCTCGCTGATGCCGCCCTGGTTCAGGCGCATGTCCCACACCTGCAGCGGCGTGAAGGTGTGCGCGGGTCCGGCGTGGCCGTCGAAGCCACCGGCGATCACGCGCACGGTGCCCGCTCCGGCCGGCAGCGCCACGGCGGGAATGTCGTCGCTGGTGATGGCCTGGTAACCCGGCGTCGCCATCTTGTCGCGCGCCGGCAGGTTGACCCACAACTGCACCATCTCGAGCGGGCCGCCGGATTCGGAGAACGCCTTCGAATGGAACTCTTCATGCAGGATGCCCGCGCCAGCCGTCATCCACTGCACGTCGCCCGGGCCGATCACGCCGCCCTGGCCGGTCGAGTCGCGGTGCGCCACTTCGCCCTTGTAGACGATGGTCACGGTCTCGAAGCCGCGGTGCGGATGCACGCCCACGCCACGCGGCTGGCTGGTCGGCGTGAAGTCGGCCGGGCCGGCGTAGTCCAGCAGCAGGAACGGGCTGAGCTGCTTGCCGTGGCTCTGGTAGGAAAACATCGAACGGACCGGGAAGCCATCGCCTACCCAGTGGGGACGCGGAGCGCTGTAGACGCCGAGGATTCTCTTCATTGCCATCTCCTTCTGTTTCGCTGACCGGCGGTGCCGGGTCGATGGAGACAGCATAGAACTGGGACGAAGCGAGTTGTAGACCCCTGAAACCGTTATCAGAGTTCTGCCAGCGGAACGATGAAGAGGGGTGCCAGCGCCTTCGAGGCGATCCGCCGTGGCGACGCCGGCACTCTGGGGTGTCAGCGCGGCAGCAGGCGCCAGCCGCGCAGCATCGCGCCGAGACGCTTCAGCGCGCGGCGCAGGCGTCCCGGGCGGGACAGGTCGCGCATGGCGCGCAGGCGGTCGGCGTCGTGCGCGGCGACGTCGGGGTGGCGGAAGTCAGGCAGCAGGATCGAGAACTTCATGGCAGGTCTCCGATGGGATTCCCGATCCGGCGCCAACGCTCAGTATTGCGGCGGCCGGAAGCGGGAGCTTGCGGGAACGGCGCGCGGGCAGGCCCCGGTGCGCGCCGGCTTCGGTAAGGGACTACAAGGGTCGTCGGGCATGGAAGGCTCCGGTTCGGGTGGATCGGCATGGGCGACGCGCGTGCCGGCAGGGCTCGCGCAAGGCGCACGGCTGTGGCCAGGGACGGCATGCGTACGCGTGCCGGCGACAGGCCAGGTCGGGCCAAGCGGACATGCGCGGCGGCTCGCGACGCGAGCGTGCCGGACATGCCATGCAAATTCGAGTGATGCGGGAAAACGTCCACGGCAAATGCCGCGATCGATGCGCACCGTCAGGCAATTCCTGCCAGACGGTGGCCCTGTGATGCCGTGCTGGCGCAAGCGTCAGCAGTGCGGAGGGATGCGGGTCTGGCGAGGGTTACCGGTGATGTCCGTCAGGACAACTGGCTGAGTCCAATTGGAACCCCAAGGCTTTAAACAGCGCGCAGTCTAGCCCTGCAGGCAGGAAGCGTCAACCTTCGCGGCCCGGTGAAAGTGCCGGACGCCGCGCACATGGCAAAAACCGTCAGCGGTGCTGGTGCAATCGGCTATTGCCGCGTGCAGGCCGCTGGCACACACTCGTGCGGCACAGGCGTGTGCCTCGCTGCACCGCGCCGCAGAACAGCTATGACAAGGTTGGAGACACCATGCGCAACTACACCGAAGCCTTTGCCGGATTCTCATACCCGGACACCGTCAGCCGCCAGCTGCACGGCAACCTCGACGCCATCAATGCCTGCGTGGAGTGTTGCGACCGGCATGCGCTGCCGGGCCGCATCGCCCTGTTCTGGGAGGGGCGCGACGGGACCTCCGAGACCTGGACGTTCACGCAACTGCAGGCGCTCTCCGCGCAGGTGGCTGGGTTCCTCAAGGCGCAGGGCGTGCAACCTGGCGATCGCGTGGCCGGCCTGCTGCCGCGCACGCCGGAACTGCTCGCCACCATCCTCGGCGTGTGGCGAGCCGGTGCGGTCTACCAGCCACTGTTCACCGCGTTCGGGCCCAAGGCCATCGAGCACCGGCTGAACACGTCGGGCGCGAAGCTGGTGGTGACCGACGGCGCCAACCGCGGCAAGCTCGACGATGTCGCCGACTGTCCGCCCATCGTCACCGTGGCCGGCGAGAAGGGCCGCGGCCTCGTGCGCGGCGATTTCAGTTTCTGGGCCGAAGTGGAGCGGCAGCCCGCGCAGTTCGAGCCCGTCATGCGGCGCGGCGACGATCCGTTCCTGATGATGTTCACCTCGGGCACCACCGGCCCGGCGAAGCCGCTGCAGGTGCCGCTGAAGGCTATCGTGGCGTTCGCGGGTTATATGCGCGACGCGGTCGACCTGCGCGAGCAGGACGCCTTCTGGAACCTGGCCGATCCCGGCTGGGCCTATGGGCTGTATTACGCGGTGACCGGGCCGCTCGCGCTGGGCCATCCGACCACGTTCTACGACGGCCCGTTCACGATCGAAAGCACATGCCGCGTGATCCGGAAATACGGCATCACCAACCTGGCCGGGTCGCCGACCGCCTATCGTTTGTTGATCGCGGCAGGCAAGGCGGTGTCGGGACCGCTGCGCGGCCAGTTGCGCGCGGTCAGCAGCGCCGGCGAGCCGCTCAACCCGGAAGTCATCCGCTGGTTCGCCAACGAGCTGGGCGTGACCATCCATGACCACTATGGCCAGACCGAAACCGGCATGGTGCTGTGCAATCACCACGCGCTGGCGCACACGGTACGCATGGGCGCGGCCGGCTTTGCCAGCCCGGGCCACCGCGTGGTGGTGCTGGACGACGAGTACCACGAACTCCCCGCGGGCCAGCCCGGCACGCTGGCGCTGGATCTCACGCAGTCGCCGATGTGCTGGTTCCCCGGCTACCACGGCACGGCCACGCGCGCCTTTGTCGGCAACTACTACCTGACCGGCGATTCGGCCGAACTCAACGACGATGGCAGCATCAGCTTCATCGGCCGTGCCGACGACGTCATCACCACCTCGGGTTACCGGGTCGGGCCGTTCGACGTGGAGAGCGCGCTGATCGAGCATCCGGCCGTGGTCGAAACCGCCGTGATCGGCAAGCCTGATCCGGAGCGCACGGAACTGATCAAGGCCTTCGTCGTGCTCGATCCGCAATACCGGCCGACGCCGGAACTGGCCGAGGAATTGCGCCTGCATGTGCGCAATCGCCTGGCGGCCCACGCCTACCCGCGCGAGATCGAGTTCCTGGCCGAACTGCCCAAGACGCCGAGCGGCAAGGTGCAGCGCTTTATCCTGCGCAACCAGGAGGTGGCCAGGGCGCGCGACGCGCAGGGCGGCGCCCCGGCGGCCTGACGCCGCCAACGGCCCGCCAACGCGTCAGGAAGGCCGCCATACTGCTTCCTATAATGGGGAAGCGGCGCCGGCCTGCTACGGGTCATCGGCAGCAGGCCGGCGCCGCGCCAGGCGTGCCGGCAGGCAGGGGCGCGCTCCTTCCCAGCTCCAGACCATCAGGCGAGGCAGACATCATGCAGAGTAGCGAAGCGGTGCTGACGCAGGCGCGCGCAGCATTGGCACATGTGCCTTATCAGGGTCACCACCTCCATCCCGAGATCCATTTGCGGCTGTCCGACGGCGCGCTGATCCTGGAAGGCGAGGTGGCGGACATTGTCGACAAGACGCGTGCGGCCGCCCTGGTGCGGCGCGTGGATGGGGTGACCAGCGTAATCGACCACCTGCGCGTGGCCGACGGCACCACACCGGTAGGGGACGGCGAGCTGCGCGATGCGGTCTGCGAGCGCCTGCTGAACGCCATCGATTTCCGCAATTGCAAGATCTGCGCGAAGGTGAAGGGACAGCTCGAGCCCATGCGCGAGGCCGTGGGCGAGCGCAGCGGCTGGATCGAGGTGGCCGCCAGCAACGGCGTGGTCACGCTCAGCGGGCAAGTCATCAGCCTGTCGCATATGCGCCTGGCCGGCGTGCTGGCGTGGTGGTCGCGCGGTTGCCGCTGCGTCGTCAATGAACTGGTGGTGGCACCGGCCGAGACCGACCGCGATGACGAGATCACCGAAGCGCTGATGCTCGTGCTGGAGACCGATCCGTTCGTCGATGCGGGCCGCATCACCGCTCGCACCGAGAACCATGTCGTGACGCTCGAAGGCTATGCGGCGACCGACTATGCGCGCAAGCAGATCGAGCGCGACGCCTGGTACGTGCACGGCGTGGAGAACGTCGTGAACCATATCGCGCTGCGGAACTGAGCGGCCATCGCGGTGTTCGTGGGGCAGCGCCAGGACCGGCATTGCCCCGCGGTCCGTTCTGTTTTTATGCGAGAGGTTGAGGCTGCCAGCGCCTGAACCGTTGCTCGATGACCTGGGTCCCCCATTGCGATCCCTCGAATTCGTCCGTCAATTGAAAGCCGAATGACTCGTAAAGATGGCGGGCCGCATCCAGCCCTTTGAACGTCCAGAGGTATGTCTCGCGGAAGCGCTCGTCGGCAAACTTCATCGCGTGCGACATCAACCGCCGTCCGATACCCGTGCCACGCAATGAATCGTCGACGATGAACCAGCGCAAATGGGCGATGCCCGTTTCGTTGTCCCCGTCGATGGCAACCGAGGCGAGAGAGCGGCCATGTTCGGCGTACAGCCACAAAGCCTTGCCAGCCGCGGGCAGCGTGCCGGCAAACTCCGCAAGCTCTGTCGCCACCTTCTGCTCGAAGAACGCGCCGAAGCCCCAATGCGCCGAATAAAACCGTGCGTGCAAGCTTGCGATATCGCCAATGCAGCCGGGGCGGTAGCCCTCCAGAACTGGTGCGATGTCGGCGTCTCCGCCGGCAGTCTTGACCGCATTGTCTTGCGTGAGGGCGTCGGCGTACAGCGCGAGAGAACGAACCAGGGCCTGCTGGTCTGCGGGAACCATCCGTCGCAGCGCGCTGGAAACCTGGTCGGTTGCGAAGCGGTCGATTTTCTTGCGGAGCGTCTGTCCTGCGCCGGTCAGATAGAGCTCGGACGACCGGGCATCATCGCTTGCGGTCTTGCGCCTGACCAGCCCGCTACTCTCCAGCCTCGCGACCTGTCGGCTCGTGTTTGATTTATCCAGGCGCAGGATATTGCCCAGCGCCTTTGCGCTGATGCCCGGGGTCGCCCCGATTTCTATGACCGCGTGAACCGCGGACGGCGCAAGGTCACTGTCGGCGAGGGTGGTCCGCATGAAACCCAGTTCGCGAACGAGCCTTCGGGAGAATTCGCGAAGCTCCAGAATTGTCGCTTCACGGGATTTGGCCGGCATGTCGATGAGATCCATGGACTGGTTCCAATGAGTTGCGATCCGCAATCAATATAGTTGCGGATCGCAACTCAATCAAGTCCGGCCTTACCGAGATGATCGGAGCGGGCAGGGTGCCGTTACAACGGTGCAGGCGTCGTCGCGGGGGCTGCCGGCGCGGCCGGCTTCTTCTCACTGGTCCCGCTGTACGCGAAGTACTTTGCCTTGGCGCCCTTGGCCCAGTACGCGACGGTGAAATGCTTGCCGTCGCGCGCGGACAGCAGCTCAAGGCTGCCGTTGGCCGCCGCCCATTCGGCATAGGCGTTCTCGGCATTGGCTTCGGTCTTGCGTTTGGAATCGTAGCGCGCGTCGAGCTTGCCGGTCACCTCTTGCAGCGCCGAGCGCTCGAAGGTCAGGCTGATCAGGGCCACGGTGTCCTGGGCATCGCAGTTGACGATCGCGCGGCTCAGGCCCGGCAGGTTGAACCGGTCGAGATTGCGGAGTTCGATGGCGTCTCCGCCGGCCCATGGCGCCTTGCCGGTCGTCACGCGGTTCGGGCCGGGTGTCAGCCGGGCGCAGTGCGTCTTGCCGAGTTCCAGGCCGAGCGGTGCGGCCAGGTTGCCCGGCGTTTCGGCACAGGCGATGGACGCCGAAAACGCGGCGGCGAACAGGAAAACCTTCTTCATTCGGGCAATCCTCCGGGCGGAATCTGGAGAGTCTTACGGCGCTTTGATGCGGTCACTTGATAGCCGGACGGCTTCAGGCCTTGGCTACCACGTCGATGCGCAGCGCCTGCGCGCCTGCGACGATCGCCAGCAGGCGGTCGACGTTCGGATGGGCGCCGGGGCGATTGCGGGCGTCGAGGGTATGTTCGGCGAACAGCCCCAGGCCATATTCCGCAGCCTTGGCATCGAGCGTGCCGAAGGCCTGTTGCAGGTAGTGATACACGGCCAGCGAGCCCTGCTTGCCCGGCTGGTTTTCGATGCTGGCCACCACCGCGCCGCTGCCGTCGATCAGGTCGATGCGCGCGACGGCGTCGATCGCGGGCATCTGGGCGAGGTTGTCCTTGAATACAGGGGTGGGCTGGATCACTGAAGCACTCCGTTGGTTGGTAAAACGGGGCGTATCTTATCCGATCCCGGGCGAGCCCCGGTCCCTTGCGCGGCCCGCGGACCGCGCAAGGGGGGGCCAGGAGCATTACTGCCGGGGCCCGGCAGCGGTGGCTTCGGGTTTGCGGTGGGTCGCCATGTGATGGAAATAAGCGAGCAGGTCCTGGAGTTCGGCATCGGGCAGCGTCTGCGGGTCGATCGACGGCATGCGGGCCTCGGGCCACCAGCGCAGCGACTGCGGATTGCGGATCAGCCCCGCGAGCTTGTCGTCGCCGAGATATTCGACCGGGCTGTATGGCAGGTTCAGGTCCGGGCCGAGGTGGGAATCTCCCTCGCGGTTCAGCGAATGGCAGGACAGGCAGACGCGCTGGAACGCCGCAAAGCCGCGCATGACCGGGCCATCGGCGGGCAGCCCCGCGGCCGGACGGATGGCCGGATAGCGCGCGGCGGGTGAAGCGGCAATGTCGATGCGCTCGATGTTGTAGGTCCAGTAGCTCTCGGTGACCTTTCCGGCGCGTCCGGCCGGACCGGTCCAGACCAGCCGGAACGGTCCGATGCCCTGGCCCTTGAGCTTTGGCCACGGCGCAGCGGGATTCTCGACCGCCAGCCACGCACGCGGCTGCGCCTTGCCCTCGGCCAGCAGCATGGCCATCGGCAGGTGCGACACGTAGCCGTCAGAGGCTGCCGTGGTGGCGCTGCCATCGGCCGTTACCGGCAGGCCGGCGAGCAGGGCGGCGAACGGGATCGCCTTGAGGGTCACGCGCTGCTTCAGGTTCTCGTCGTCGACGCTGATGTCGGCGAGGCGGCGATCATTCAACAGTTGCTCGACCGTCCAGCTTCGTTGCTGTGTGCCTGACGTAATGGTCAGCGTACCGGCGCCGGCCGCGACCGCCAGCGTTGTCATGCCGACTGCCATGGCGGCCGCGAAGCCAATCTTGCCCAACGTCCTTGCTATCCACGCGTTCATGCCTTGTTCTCCCGCTCCCGGGATCATGCCGCCGGCCCCCTGGCCTGGTGCGGTCCTGCCCGGACTAAATCTCCCGGGGTCGGTGGACCCTGGGGCGGATCAGACTGTAACCCGCCGCGCGCGCAGGCTCAATTGGTCGAGGGGCGCCGGAATCCGACGCGGCAGGGCATGGCAGAAAACAAAGACCGTCCATGGCCGCTGTCTGCCTGGCACCGACACTGCAGTGCGAGCGTGCTCGCGGCACGCCGACACCTGCGTGGCGTCCGCCGAGAACTCCCACCGGCTGTTCTTTGCCCTTGCGGCGCCCGCTGGTCGATTCAGCTTCAATGCTGCTCTGCACAATTCCATGCTATGGAATTACGGGGGTGTCCGATGTCCCGCTTGTCGCTAACCTGTTTCTAACCAGCGAACGCGATTGGATGAGAGAAGTACCAGGTCCGACGCGCTCAAGCATTCGTCAACAGGAGACAAGAATGAACCGGATCCGTGCGGCTTTCGTACGACGCATAGCACTTGCATTGATTCCGCTCGCCGTCGCAGCTGCGCCATCGGCCGCGTCGGCCGCATACCCCGACAAGCCGATTCGCCTGGTCGTTCCCTTTGCTCCGGGCGGAGGTACCGATCTGGTTGCCCGAGCCATGGGCATCACCATGGGGGAGGAACTTGGTCAACCGGTGATCGTTGATAACAAGCCGGGCGGCAGCACGATCATCGGTACCGATGCCGTCGCGAAAAGCGCGCCGGACGGTTACACCATGGTGATAGCCACGATGGCGCATGCTGTCAATCCAAGCCTTCACAAGAAGCTGCCTTTTGACACGGAAAAGGCATTTGCTCCAGTGATGCTTGTCGGTCGCTCGCCCAACGTGCTGGTGGTTCGCCCCGATAGCGCTATCAAGTCCGTACAGGATCTCATCGCGGCGGCCAAGGCAAAGCCCGGGAAGATCAACTACGCATCGCAAGGCGCAGGCACGTCAGCACACCTGGCTGGTGAACTCTTCAAGTCGCTGGCCAAGGTCGATATGAACCATATCCCGTACCGCGGCGCAGGTCCGGCAATTACCGATCTCCTTGGCGGCCAGGTGGACGTCATGTTCGCAACCGCAGCAGCCGTGGCGCCGCACCTTGAGAGCGGTAAGCTTCGGGCGATTGCCGTGACCACGGCGCAGCGCTCGCAAGCGGGCGGCCTCGGCAAGATTCCGACCATCGCGGAAAGCGGTGTCCCCGGGTACTCGGCCGACAGCTGGTATGGGCTCTTCGTGCCCGCTGGCACCCCAAAGGATGTTATCGCTCGTCTGAACGCTGCCGCCAGGAAGGCCGTGCGTACCGAAGCCTTTCGCAAGCGCGCAGAGCAGGAGGGGCTGACCGTCAGTGCAGGCACCCCCGAAGAACTCGGTCGATACGTTGCAGGCGAAAGTCAGCGTTGGATCAAGATCTTCAAGGAAGCAAACATCACCGCTGACTAAGCTGCGGCGCTGTAACGAGGACAGGATTGAATCATGGAAAACTATTCCCTTATCGAACTGAAGTGCGAGTCTGGCGTCGCGGTGATTGCCTTGAACCGTCCCGAGAAGCGCAATGCGATGAGCGATGACATGCGCACCGAATTCATTGATGCGCTCGAACGCATCACGGCAGACAAAACCATCCGCGCACTGGTGATAACCGGAAACGGAAAGGGATTCTGTGCCGGCGGCGACGTATCCGGCATGAAGCGCCGTATGGAAGCGCCGCAAGGTGAGGTTGCCTTCAACGGCTGGAGCCGTCAGCAGCGTGTGCATTACACCCAGAAGCTGTTGCACACCATGCCGAAGCCGACTATCGCTGCCGTCAATGGGGCTGCTGCCGGGCTTGGCGCTGACACCGCTCTTTGCTGCGACTTCGTCATTGCATCGGAGCATGCGTCATTCTCCTGGTCGTACATCAATCGCGGCCTGATTCCGGACGGCGGCGGTATGTACTTTCTCCCGCGTCGAGTTGGCTTGGCGAAAGCAAAGGAACTGGTGTTCACAGGTCGAAAGGTCGCGCTTGAAGAGGCCAGGGAAATTGGAATTGTGGATCGTGTAAGCCAGGCCGACCGTCTGGTCGCGGACGCGGTCGCCTGGGCGAAGGAACTGAGCGAAGGTTCCCCGACTGCGATTGCCCTGGGCAAGACCATCATGAATCAGTCATACGAGTTGCCGGCGGACCAAATCTTCGCGCAGGGCAGCCAGGCTCAAGGCATCTGCTACACCAGCGCCGAACACCGCGAGTCCGTGCTCGCTTTCCTGAACAAACTCGCTGACAAGGGCTGAGCCATGGATGCAATTCAACGCCTTGTGACGCCGCGTAGCGTAGCGGTAATCGGTGCTTCCGCTGACCCCGGAAAAACCGCTGGCCGTCCCGTGCAGTACCTGCGCAAGCATGGCTTCGCTGGCGCCATCTATCCGGTCAACCCAAAGGTCGCCGAGATTGACGGTTTGCGCTGTTACCCCGATGTGGCGTCGCTGCCGGATGTGCCGGACGTCGGTATCGTGCTGCTCGGTGCCGAGCGGGCACACCTCGCGGTTCGTGACCTTGCTGCCAAGGGGGCGCGTGCAGCCATCGTGCTGGCAAGCGGGTATACCGAAACGGGCCCAGAGGGGGCGCGACGTCAAGCGGAGTTGATCGAAGCGGCGGGCGATATGCGTTTGCTGGGCCCGAACACAATCGGCCTGGTCAACCTGACCGACGGCATTCCGCTTTCGGCGAGTGGTGCCTTGGAGATGGACAAGTTCCCGGCCGGAAAAATCGGCGTCGTGTCCCAGAGCGGCGGCATCCTGGGCGCTCTGCTGTCGCGCGCTGCAGCCCGCGGTATTGGTATGTCCAAGCTTGTTTCCACGAGCAATGAGGTGGACCTCGAGCTGGCAGATTTCATCGATTACCTCGCGGATGACGAAGCCACCAAGGTCATCGCGCTTTACGTCGAGAGCATCCGAAATCCGGACGCATTCAGGCGCGCTGCGCTAAAGGCCGCTCGCGCGGGAAAGCCTGTGGTGGCGTTCAAAATCGGACGGTCGGAGAGCGGGGCGCGCGCGGCTGTGTCGCACACCGGCGCGCTTGCGGGCGCAGATCGAATGTACGATGCCCTGTTTGACCAGGTCGGCGTGATTCGCGCCCAGACCTTTGCCGATCTGCTGGATATTCCGGCGGCGCTTTCCTCCGGCCGGAAACTGGCGGGTAAGCGGATCGCAATTCTCACCTCTACGGGCGGGGCCGGTACGCTGGTCTCAGACAGCCTGGGCGTGGCGGGATTCGAAACGCCGGCTCCGGATGAGGAAACCGCGGCAAAGCTGCGCGCGCTGCAAAAGGGTGACCATGCGGCGTTGGACCGTAATCCGATTGACGTGACGCTGGCCGGCCTGCAGCCCGACCTCCTTCGCGCAGCGATTCGCATTCTGCTGGACAGCCCCAGCTATGACGCAGTAACTGTGATCGTTGGCTCGTCGAGTCTGGCCATGCCCGATCTGATGGCCAGCGCCATTCGCGATTGCCTCCCGACCAGCGCCAAGCCAGTGATCGCCTATGTCAGCCCGCACGCGCCCGAGGTGGCGTCGCTGCTGAATCGTTGCGCAGTGCCGGCGTTTTTCGCCCCGGAGGCATGCACGGTGGCTTTCCGGGCGATGCTGCGCGCAGGATCGTTTCAAGTTGCAGAGGATTCGGATGTGGCCGCCGCGTCCGTTCCGAATCTGAAAGACTTCGGCTCTGGATCGCTCGACGAAGCCGCCGCCAAGACCCTGTTCAGCACGTTCGGAGTGCCCGTGACACGGGAAACTGTCGTGATGACACCGAAGGAAGCTGTGGTGGCCGCAAAGCAGTTCGAAGGCGGGGTGGTTCTCAAGATCCTTTCTAGCGAGATCACCCACAAGAGCGATGTGGGGGGCGTTGCGGTGAATGTGGAGCCCTCCCGGATAGGGGAGCGTTTGACTCAAATGGGCGACCAGGTAGAGAGGGCAGTCGGCAAGCGGCCCACTCGCTTTCTCGTCCAGGAAATGATGAGCGGGGGTGTCGAAGTCATTCTAGGCATGCATCGGGATCCCCTTGGTACGGGGATTCTCCTTGGTATGGGCGGGGTGACGGCCGAACTGTTCGAGGACACGACACTGCGTCTGCTGCCGCCGGGTCGCGGTTTGTCGAAGGCGGCCGCGTTTGAGATGATTCGCTCCTTGAAGACGGCGCCCTTGCTGGAGGGATATCGTGGCCGTCCGAAGGCGGATGTCGACGCACTGGCGGCCGCAATCGTAGCGTTCTCGGGTATGGTGGCCTTGCTTGGGGATAACTTGCTTGAAGCTGAGATCAATCCGGTCTTCGTACTGCCCGAAGGTCGCGGCGTGGTGGCAGGCGATGCGGTCGCAGTCCTTGGTTCCTGAGGTCTTCGCTACCTCGGTGGACGGTTGCAAGGTCGTATGGCGGACCTTCGGTGAAGGCCCGCCCGCGATCCTTCTGCACGGCGGACATGGATCGTGGCGGCACTGGGCTCGCAACGTTGAGTCATTGTCTAAGGTGCGTCGGCTACTGGTTCCCGATATGCCGGGTTTCGGTGAATCCGATACGTCATCTTTCAAGGACATGGTCGGATTCGTTGGCCTGCTGGCGAAATCGATCCGCCAACTTCCCACTGGCGACGATGGCGTCGACTTGGTGGGCTTTTCCTTTGGAGGCCTTGCAGCGGCCTATCTAGCAAGCAGCGAAATCCCAGCCCTGGAAGTCAGAAGCCTGGCGTTACTGGGCCCCGCTGGACACGGTGGTGCTCGCCGGCTGGCGAGCGAACTGATTGACTGGAGGCGTGCCGAAGGGCCCGAAGCACTCGCTGATGCAATGCGGCACAACCTTGCTGCATTCATGATCGCTGACCAAGACAAGATTGACGACGACGCGCTCGACATCCACACAACGGCGTGCCAATCCACCCGATTCCGGAGCAAGGCCATCTCCCGTGCGGGGGGCCTTCAGACGGTCATATCAAGCTTTGACGGGCCGCTTCTCATGGCTTGGGGAGAGGCCGATGTGACTGTTACTCCGGCGGAGATCCCGGAGATTGTCAGCGCCTCTCGAACCAGCGCCGATACCCGGGGCTCCTACAGTCACCCCCGAGTCTGTGTTGTCCCCGACGCAGGGCATTGGGTCCAGTATGAGGCCCACCAAATCGTGAACGAACTCTTGCTGCAGTTCTGGCAGGACACAGAACGTCGCCCGGCCGTTGCCAGGCAAGGAGTCTAAACGTGTACGCAACAGAGGCCTTCGGCCAGTTCTATTTCACGGTCCAGTCCGCTCCGCTTCCCCCAGAACCTATCCACCATGCAAAGCGAGCCCTTGTGGATTGGCATGCTTCGGTGTATCCGGGAATTCACCATGAAGCCGTTGCAATCCTGGAGCGCGTGCTTGAAGAGGAACTGACGTCGGGAAGGGCCAGGCTGGCATCAGGGAGACCTGCGACGGCCAGGGCCGCGGCGCTCATCAATGGCGCTGCCGCACATGCCGCCGAAATCGACGATAGCTTCAAGGACGCGATGTATCACCCTGGCGCACCAACGATTGCCGCGGCCATTGCGGCAGCCCAGGACGTCGGCGCAAGCGGCGAGACGTTACTCAAGGGTATCGTCGTTGGCTACGAGATTTCTACGCGTATAGGTGTGGCACTTGGGCGCGGTCACTACAAATATTGGCACAACACAGCGACCGTTGGCGTGTTTGGCGCTGCTGCCGCGTCCGCCTTTATTTACGGTGCGACGGCTGCCCAGCTGGCACATGCCCTTGCGACGGCCGCAACGTTCTCCGCAGGTCTTCAGCAAGCCTTCAGGATGGATTCGATGTCGAAGCCGCTGCATGTAGGTCGCGCGGCGGAGGGTGGGCTGCTTGCCGCGAAGTCAGCTGTCGCAGGAGCAACAGGGTCGTTGGACGTTCTAGATGGTGCGGCTGGGCTGGGACGCGCGATGTCCGACAACGCGGACTGGAGCGCAGTAGCCTCAACGCTCGGTAGTGATTTCCATATCTGCCGGTTGACTTTCAAGAACCATATTGGTTGTGGCCACACGTTCGCAGCCATAGACGGTGCACTGGCGTTGAAGGCCGGCGCCGGGATTGAGACCGACAAGATCAAGCGCATCCACGTCGCGACATACCGGCCGGCGCTCGATATTGCTTGCAATCTCGATCCAAAAACAGAGAACGAAGCGAAATTCAGCCTGAAGTACATTGTTGCCACGGCACTGGCCTTTGGCAGTGTGAGGCTCGCGGCTTACAAGCCAGACCGGTTGACTGATGAGGAAACCCGCAGACTGATGGCCTGCATGACCGTCGAGGTCGATCCAGAGATCGACGCAGCCTTCCCGGGGAAACGCGCTGCAATCATTCGAATTGAGACTGTCGACGGACAGGTTGTCGAGCACTTTCAGCCGAATCGAAAAGGCGATCCCGAGGACCCCCTCACCGACAAGGACCTCGATGCGAAGTTGCTTGAGCTCGCCTCTCCTGTGCTGGGGCGGCCAGCAGCCGAAAGGCTTGCGGCGAGACTTTGGCGTGTCGACCATGATCTGACTGTTGATTTCTCCAGCTAAACGATAAAGTTGCACATAAGGGGAGACAAGGGACGGGTCCAGTTTGAAAAGTCTCGATGAGCCTCGAACCACCATGCTCAGTACCATCAAGAATCCGGATCGTCTGAAGCCAGGGAAGGGCATGGCTACGCCTAACCGGTCGTTGGAGCGGGGCATTGCGGTCCTGCGCGCCTTCCGCGCGGGATCGTCCATGCTGGGTAATAGTGAAATCGCGGACCGAACCGGACTTTCGCGGTCGACCGTGAGCCGACTGACGCAGACGCTAGTTCATGCGGGGATGCTGGAGTACGTACCTCGGTTTCGAGCCTATCGGCTGGGCGTTCCTGTCTTGAGCATGGCGCATGCCATGAGTGAAGGGTCCAGCGTTCTGAAGATCGCGACTCCGCTGATGGCGGAAGTCGCTATGCGCTACAAGATCAACGTCGGCCTGGCCGTGGCGGACGAGGGCGACATGGTGTACCTGGAGTCTTTTCGCTACAGCCGTCGACAATCTTTGCGGACCATCGTTCGCGGTCTCCGTATTCCGATGGCGCTGACGTCGTTGGGGCGAGCCTACCTGGCAACACTGCCAGCAGAATGCCTTGACCGTACGATGAGTGAGATGGCTAGCCGGCATCCTGGACGTGCATGGTTGGCCATTCGCAAGGAAATCAAACTGGCGATCCAGTCGGTGCGGGAGAAGGGCTACTGCATAGCGTCCTGGCAGCCTCAGGTGGTTGCGGTTGCGACACCAATGCAACTTGAGGGCTACGGTACGTATATCCTCAACGCCAGCGTATCGACACAGCAGGAGATTGCAGAGGTCGCAGCCGCTCTTGCCAAGCCGCTACTTGCGCTCGCTGCGGCGATTCAAGACGAGGTCAGTCGTATCGATTGATGTGTAGGAGGGGCGTCAAATGGTCTCCTGCTTTCCTTGCTCGCTTGTGACCTATGCGGGCCGTCGCGCGGTCGCTGGAGAGGACTGCTAAGCCCCGAATCCACCACCGGTGCGCCCTATCACGAAATCCAGACGCCCCTCTCGCAGCGCGGGCAACATGTCTTCCACCGTGCGGCCACAGGATCCGTGCACCGAAGGCGAGGCGCGCCGGCCGGAGGCAGGCCGCTTCGACCAGGAGTGGCCGCCGGCCCGGCGCGATGCGGAGTTCGACATGTCGCTGCCGTTCTACGGTTCGGACGGCGCCCAGGCCGCGCAGTGGCTGGCTGCGGGCAGCAAGCGCTGGGGCGAGCTGATCCGCAAGCTGGGCGTATCGCTGGAGTGATCGGCCTGAGGGCCGGGATATCGGGGCAGGGGCGGTGGTGGCTGGAATTCCCGGGAATCCTGCGAAGAACCCAGACAAAGACCGTCCATGACAGGACGGTCCTTCAAGACGGGCCCGGCGCCAGGCGCCCGGCCAGCCTGAAACGGAGCGCGCGGACTGGCGCCGGCGGCTCCGTCCCTGCGGCGCGGCTCAGTGCTGCAAGGCCGCGACCACGCCCCCCACGTTGTTGATCGTGTTGGTCACGGTCTTCATGTCGACGCTGGTGCGGGTCGAGGCGTCAGCCTGCGTGACCGGCGCGAAGATCGTGTTCGGGCTGGCGAACGAGACGCCCGCGCCGTTGGTGATGGCGTTGATGCCGGAGTTCACGAAGACGCTGCCGCCGCGTACGGCGCCCATCTTGGCGTGGTCAAGGTCTTGTTCGAGCGGCAGGTTCTGGATGGTCAAGGACATGATGGTCTCCTGGGAAGGTGGTGTGAATGGGTGCGGGATCAGTGCTGCAGCGCCTGGACGATGCCGCCGACGTTATTGAGCATGTTGCTGACGGTCTTCATGTCGACGCTGGTGCGGGTCGACGCATCGACTTGCGTGACCGGCGCCACGATCGTGTTCGGGCTGGCGAACGAGACACCCGAGCCGCCGGTGATGGCATTGATGGCGGAATTGACGAAGACGCTGCCGCCGCGTACGGCGCCCATCTTGGCGTGGTCAAGATCTTGTTCGAGGGGCAGGTTCTGGATGGTGAGGGACATGATTAGCTCCTTGATGTACTGGTTTGGCTTTCGGTGGTGAGCATCAGATGTTGCGCTCGGAGGGATATACGCATGGGGTGTGCCAGGCCGTGTCGCGGAGCGGCATCGCGCCTTCAAGCCATTGAAATAAAAGGAAAAGCCGTGAATTTGCGTGCGCGAAGGCGACGGCATGGCCGGTCCCTCTGTTTGCCCGGCGCCGACACTGCATGCGAGCGTGTTCGCGGCAGGCCGACACCTGCGTGGCGTCCGCCGAATCGCGAGCCGATTCGCGGAACGATTTGCCCTTCGGTAATCGGTGATGGACAAAAAAAATCGCCCATCAAGGGCGATCTTTGCAGCAACTGAAGCCACGCGGAGAGCGCGGGTAGTGCTGGCAGAGCGGTGGGGCGACCCCGCTCGCTCTGCCTCCCGTCGCCGCTCAATGCTGCAGGGCCGCGACCATGCTTCCGGGTTGTCCGCCTTTTCGTATTAAAACGCCTTGGACAGCTCAAGCCCACCATAAAAGGCACGCGGGATTCCTGCTGTTTTCTTCGCGCCGCCAAAAAAACCGAGATTCAGATCCTTGCCGACGGAGATGCCCGTCAGCACAAGTCCGCCCTGCGTGGCATGGTAAAAAGGATCGCCGTGCTTGATCAACTCCACGCCGGCCCAGGCCTTGCCGAAAACCTTATAGAGCAGGCGCCCTCGCGCCCAGTAAGCCTTCGGTCCGAAGTTGTAGCTCCCAATGCCGTTGACGGCCCAGTTTTGCGCGAACTCCTGCTGACCCAACACGGTCAGCGCCAGTCCCCATTCGCCGCCGTCATTACGATTGTCGGCGCCCTCGGGAGATACCCGGTTGTAGCGATACCGCGCCCCGACCGTTGCCTCTGCCCACCCGGTTTGCCAGCCGTTCTTCACGCCGATCGCCGCTTCCGCGGACTGTCCGTTCACGGAGACGGTGGTCCCGTTGGAATCGTACTTGTAGTGGTAATCGCTGACCACGAACTTCTGGGTCAGGAATGAAACCGGCAGGAGATTGTCGCTAACACCTACGTACTCGCCGCGCTCGCCGCCACCTGCAAAGCTTGCGCCTCCGAACACGAATGGACCAGCTGCAGCCGGCATCGAAGCCAGCAGCGAGGCTCCGCCGAGAAGCGTTGCGGCGAGCAGCCGGCGTGCGGCGCCATGGCGCGTGAACTGCGTCATAAAGTCACTCTGTGTTAGGCCGCGCTGCGCACGGCAATGTTATAGAGATGGAAGTCACCGGTGGGGGATGTTACACGACCCGTGGGGGTGAGACGGATGGCCTGGTCGCGCTGGTGTCCCTTCTGCCCGGTATAGCGCTGGCGCAACGTTGCGCTCGCACTGTGGTCCAACTCGATGCTGCTGAATAGCAACGGTGCTCCGCCTTCAATGGTGGCGATTGCCACCGGCAGCATACCTGTGCGCAGCGGCTGCATTATCAACCCCGCAGCCCAATTGGCCGGGACGGAAGACTGACTCTCGCCCCGCCTGATGATTTCGGCCAGACGGGTTAGCGGAGGCGTCTCTGTTTCACGCAGGCCGCCCATCTCGAGTTGGAGCCGGCTGCCGAACAGAAACGTTTCAAGCGCGCCGGTATTGCCATGTGTCGACCATTTGAAGCGCAATCCGATCGATATTTCGCTGACCGATCCAGTCTGCGTCGTTTTGACGAAGCTTGCGGTTGCCGTATCACGAACCATGAGATTGGGCAGGTGCACTGCGACGGCCACATCGTCGCCTAGCGAAAGATTGGGCAACGTTTCACCGACATACAAAGCGCCATTCGGAGACAGGTCCGAGGTAAGGCCAAGATAGGTCTTGTTGTTGTGCGTCACCGTAATCGGAACATGCAACGGAAATCGATACTCTGTCCGGCGATTGAGCGAATGCTTGCGCGCGTACATGGCAACCGCCACAGCCGAGCCCAGCGTCATCAGCGTCCAGAACATCGTTACCAAGCCTGCGCCGAGCGGAATCGTACCGTTGTAGATTCGGTAGATGCCGACAGGAACACTGGCAGCCGCCACGCCGCAGATGACGAGAAGTGGCGAAAGCCATAGCCACATCTTTCCTGTTTGCGACATCTGTTTGTCAGTGACAGCGAAAGGGATGTTCTTGCGAAACAATCCGACGCTGGTGGACATGAACGCAAAGAACCGTGCCATGGCGTACTGCTCGCTCAGGAACAGAGAGTTGTATCCTCGTCCAAGTTCCAGGTGGACCAGTATTGAAAGCAGGTAGTAAAGGCAGAACAGAAGGAGGAACGTGTTCAACGGGGCGATGATCGGCAGTGAACCAGTCAGGAACACGGCAGGAGGCATCAGAAAGAAGACCAGCTTCTGCCAGCCTTCGAAGAAGAACAGTGCCGACGCGAGGTAGTTCAGGCGCTGGCCCAGCGTCAGTCCTCGTCCAAACAGGATTTTCTCGCGGCGGAAGACCTGCATGGCTCCCATTCCCCAACGCATCCGTTGCTTCAGGTACGTATCGATGCTGTGCGGTGCCAGTCCGAACGCCAATGACTCCGCATGGTAGACCGACTGATAGCCAAGCTTGTGCATCCGAATAGCGGTGTGCACGTCTTCGGTGACGGTTTCAGTGGCAAAGCCGCCGATTCGCACGACGGCCGACCGGCGGATCGCGGCGCAACTGCCACAGAAGAACGCCGCGTTGAGCGCGTCCTTGCCGCGCTGGATCACCTTGAAAAACAGTGCTTGTTCATCCCAGACGCGCTTCTTGCCCTGGCGATGGTTGAAGGAATCGATGTTGAAGAAGTCTTGCGGCGTCTGAACGAATGCAACGCGCTCATCGCGGAAGTACCCCAGAGTCTTCATCAGGAAATCCTTGCGCGGTGCGTGGTCGGCATCGAAGATCGCGATGAAGTCGCCAGTGCTGTGCTTTAGCGCATTATTGAGGTTCCCGGCTTTGGCATGCGCATTGTCGTCGCGCGCCAGATAACGGCAGCCGAGTTCCTCGGCCAACGCGCGCATCGATTCCCGGCGACCGTCGTCAAGCAGCCATGTGACATGCGGATAGTCCATACGCATGACAGCCAGCAGCGTCCGCCGTATCAGTTCGACCGACTCGTTATAGGTGGGTACGTAGACATCGACAGTCAGCCCTGGCTCCGGCTGTGGCGCTTCCCGGACAGTGAGCCGGTACGTCATGAGGATGAAGAGCAGGCCGCTGACGTAGCCGTAGACCTCGGCCGCGTAAAGCGGGATCGAGAAGAGGGGGGCTGACAGATTGACTGTGCCCAGGCGCCACCCCATGTACACCAGTCCCACCAAAACATAAACGGCGACAAGGAGCTTGATGGCGCGGTTCGGCTGTTCCGTTTTCATACTCACGCTCGTTCTTCGGCTTGCATTGTCGGGGGAGAAACGGACGAGGACGCGAGAGAGCCCTTGCCCACGTGAGTCTTCCACTGATACATTCTGTTACGCCTTTGGAAGCGGTCCGCATGATATCCGCAAACCGCCAGGATGGCGTCGCCATCTGCTCCATTGTGCCGCGCGATGCGCATGCAGGAAACCCGAGTGTCGGTTTCCCGCAAATGAGTGCCTAACCCTAGACTTCCTTCAGCTTAATCACCTGATTGCCGTGCGATTTTGCATGTGGCGTAAGCGACTTGCCGAGTGCCGAGGTGACGGAAATCGAGCGCCTCTCAGTGCTGGAGCAAGTCGAGTTGGCCCGAGATAGAGAACCGGTAACGCCGCTCGACAAAGCCCAGGCCGAACAGGCCCAATACCGTGTCGTAGTAGGAAGGGCCGCTAGCCCCTGACGGCGCTCCCACGATTTGCTGCGCACGTACCCATTGAGTCGTCAGAGCTGCCGACTCCACGGCCTTCAGGAATGGCAGCAGCGCTGCGGAGAAGCCTGGGGGTCCAACACCTTCAACCTTCCCGGTCTCCGTGTGCATTCTCTCGGGCGGCGCGGGACGGCCTTTCATGCGCGCAGCATTGGGCAGCAATGCCTGGAGCAGCGTGCGACGCGTGTCGTCCTTCTCTGGTGTCATCCCAGCCCACAAATAAACTCGCACAGCGTCGTAGCTGCTGATGTCCCCCTTTACTGGATCGCGTAGGAATCCGTGTCCACAGTCCCCGGCGCGGTAGGCGGCCCAATCCGGAACGATGCCTGCGCGGGACAACGCGCGGACCAGCTTAGCCGCCTGTCCCGCCAACGCACCCCACGGGCCTTCCGGGTCGAATATGGCCAGTCGCCGCAGAAGCGGCACGGGCAGATAGCTCGGATTGACCCGCCATTGACGGCATAGACCTGGGCCGTTCGTGATAAATCCTTGTGGGCCAGGGAGCAGCATGGGTCCGAAGCCGGGCAGGGAGACGATTTCCTGCGCTGCCACCAGGCGCAGCAAAGCGCGCGCTGCGCAGGCATAGGCAGGAACATTCCATACACGCGCCGCTTCAACAAGCGCAAACGCGAACCACAAGTCGGCATCCGCAGCCGGATTGCGATCCATTACTCCCCACGTGCCGTCGTCGCGGTTTCCCCACTGCCACGCGGGAAGCTTGTCGTCCAACCTGCCATCTCCAAGGTTGGTCACGCTCCATTGCCACAGTCGGTCAAACGTATTGCGGTCGCCGGCGATCAAGGCAAACACCATGCCGTACGACTGTCCCTCCGACGTGCTTTGGTGGGCAGGCGTAGAAAAATCGATGACACGGCCATCCGCTTGCACGAAGCGCTCCAGGAACTGCTGATAGAGTGGCCAAGGCGATGCGCGCGGTGTCGAAGTTGGCGAACCTCCCCAGCTTGCTGAAGGCTTGGAACCAACTATGGCGAGGGTGCCTAACGCGCCGGCACGAGCCAGGACGCGACGACGTGTCTGATTTGTCATTGCGAAGGGCGCGCGAACTGGTAGTGCAGCAGTATTGGGTCTTTGCTCTATATCTTCTGTGGCTCAGCTAAGTGGAGCAGATAAGCACGCCACGTTTTGATTGTATTACGAGCCAACCTGCTGGCGCGGCTCAGCAAGCGGCGGCTTGCAGAGTGGAGCTGACATGAGAATGTCTCGAAGGCATATCGGGTGAGGGTCCGTTCCTGGCCGCATGCGGCCCGACACTGACACCATCAGATGCTCGCCCCGGACCTCTCCACAAGGGGCCGCAGACGCCCCCTCTCGGCCACTCATGCCCCATCCACCCAATGACCGAAGTTGAATCAAGTGAAGACCTGTTCAACGCGCGCGCGAAGCTAGCCGCGAAGCGAGCCTCTCAGCCAGTGCGCGGTCAATGACTTCGAACGAGCGGCTCGACCGCTCATAGGCATACATGTCACCGGTCGCTATGTCGAACCACCAGCCGCTCAACACCAGCGCCCCGGCAGAGACTTGCTGGCGAACGATCGGGTAGGTCATCAAATGCTCGAGCTGCACCAGGACATTGAGTTGCGACAATTGGTCATGCGGCTTTAGCGTGCCGTCGAGCGGGCCTTCGTGTTCGAGGCGAAACGCCGCGTTGTTGGCGTGGTAAAGCCATTTGTCGAGATTCGGAGCTCTCAGCTTCGGGTTGCGTGCATAGACAGCTTTCATGGCGCCACATTCGGAGTGCCCGCACACGACGATATTCGCGACTTTCAGCACCAACACCGCGTACTCAATCGCGCTTGCCTCGGAGAGGTCGCCGGTCGAGGTTCCTTCGGCGGTCGCCGGCGGAATCAAATTGCCGACATTTCGCATCGTAAAGAGATCGCCGGGATGCGTAGAAGCAAGCAGGTCCGGTACAACGCGACTATCCGAGCACGTGATAAAGAGTGCATCGGGTGTCTGGGCGAGAGCGAGCCTACTGAACTGTTCCGCATATTGCGGTAGCATCTTCTCGCGAAATTCGACAATGCCCATTATGAGCTTGCGCATGGCATAGCCTCCGGCAAAGTTGATCCTGATGTCCATCGATCCGCTTACGCCTATCGAGCGATCGATTGCTGCAGGTCCAGCAAGTTCTGCGGCGAAACACGGATAACCCCCCAGCGCGGACTGTCTACGTCTGCAATGAGGGACAGCGAGACCGACGCCGTCAGGGGAAGGACAATCAGGAGCCCGACTTTGGCGCCCTTGCCGCGCACGCCGTAGCCCTGGAGCAGGTTGCTGAAGATGGCAATTGCAATCATCAATGACCAGGCGCCGCTTGGCACCCTGTTTCGCCAAGCAGCAGTCGTGTACCCGCGTGAATTAATAACGTCGTTCATGCCCGCCACTGTGAGGGCGGTAACGGGATCTGGCGTCACGCGCGCGGCCCCCCTGACGCTATTCCACATTCGACTTTCGAGTTCGCCGGTGCGGACGTCTATTTGCGCCAGCATTGCCGCGTCTCTCGATTGATAGGCGCGAATTCTTAGCGCGAGATATTCACGAACCAATGCCTTGAGCTCGACGGCTCGGGCGTCATCCAGGAGATCGGCGCGAAGATATTCGGTACCAATGGCATTCGCTTCCTCTTCTTCCAGGTTCTTGCGCTGATCGTACCTGCCCACTGCCATCGACAAAGTAAAACCAATCAACAATGCGAAAAGAGTCAAGGTCGCGGTCTGCACAACGCTAAAGTCATCGCGCGACTCATCGGCCATTGGTTGAAAGCGTCGGAGCACGAGCGCGCCAAAGTATGCCACCCCAGTGAATACAATTAAAAACAGTACGAACAGGACAGCAGGACGATCGATCACTTGCATCAAGTTCCCCTGTTTCATCTGGCACTGGTCCAGCCATCTCGATGAGTCTGCACTTGCGATCCTAGCCGAATTTCCATTATCGAGATCTCACTTTCCGTTCGGTCGCGCCTATACGGTGGACGATATTGTCGGTCTCCGGCCGGGTGCATGGCGTTAATGAGTATGGCGCGCGTATCTAGGGAATCGCTGATCAATCAGGTTTGCGCTTTATGTTGCACAAGCCAAGGTCGTCGGTTTTTGCAACGCGGGAGAGTTGGGCCGATTCAAGCCGTTTTTCTCTCGTTTCGCACCTTTCCTGGCGCTTTGCGCGCTCAGGCGCGGCTGTAGCGGCGCCCCTTGATCCGGTTCGAGCGCGGGGGAATAACGACTTTGGCGCCAGCGGCGCGAATCGCCAGCACAAAGGCATCGGAGTCGTAGCCCTTGTCCGCGATGACGGCCTTTGCCGGCAGATCCTCGATCAGCTCCTTGGCGCACGTGATGTCGGCAACCTGTCCTTCAGTGATGATCAGCCGCAATGGTCGACCTTGCGCGTCCACTGCCAAATGCAATTTGGTACTCGGTCCGCCGCGCGATCGCCCGAGTGCTTGCGGGCCACTTCTTTTAACGCGCCAGCCGAATGCTGGTGTGCTCTCACGATGGTTGAGTCGATCCGAAGCGCTGAACCCCGCGCAGAGCCGGCTGGAATCATGAAACAAGTATGACGGTTACCAGCCTGCTGGCTACCACAGGCGTCGACTCGCGACAAAAGTCGCGGGGGGACAAATTTTTCCTCTGGTGGGCCGCAGAAGGGACAAGGTTTTTCACCCAACTCAAATGAGTGAGGACTCGGCCTCGCTGCGCAGAACCTATCCGCGCAGCGCGTGCTTGCCCGACAGTTTTATTTCCAAATCTTGCCCGACCTACTCCGACAAGGCACTGGCTCGCCCGGTCTGGGCTTTGAGATGAGTCTGACGGCTACGTAAAAGAAAGGGCCCTGCGGGACTAAACCCGCAGGGCCCGGATCACGTCAACCAGACAGGCTTACGGCCGGTCGATCGAGATTGAGTAGAACGTGTTGCTCGAGGTTGCGTTGATCGAAATGGTCAGGCCCGTGTTGGACAGATTCATGCTGATGGCCTCTGCGGCGCCCGGAATGCCATTGACCGGAGCGACGGCAGGCCGGTAACGAAGCCCCGCGAACGGCTGGTTGTCAAACCAGGTGTCGATGCGGCCATCGTTGCGCTGACGTGTGTAGCTGTGGGCATTCGTGTCGACGGCAGTCACCGTGTTCGAGAACGTGGTGATGTCGGTGACACCCATAGCGTTCAAGCTTGTATCCCAGTAGGTGTTGGTGGAGCCCACCTGGGGCAGAACGCGTGCCACGGGATGCCTTGCGATCATGAAGCCGTTCGCATGGACGATGACGATGGCGAGTTGCCCATCAACGCCTTTGAAACCGAAGGAGCGGGCAGAACCGCTAGTGTCGGTGAGATCAAAGCCACCATTGGAATTGACCGCGAACGTCGGCAGGTCGCCGGCAGGCCAGGGTTGACCACAGCCGCTCTTGCCGCAATCCGTGGCCGTAGTGAACTTGCCAGAACCATCCACACTGAACTTGATCAGGCCAGAGCCGTAATTGCCTGGATTGGTCTCGCGCTCAAAGCTCATCGCAACCCAGTCTCCCGCCAGTTCGGACAGCGGAATGGTCTGTTCCGGAATCAGGAGGCTCGCCGCGCCGGCGCGCCGCTCAAATCCAATCCCGGATTTCGAAACCAGCAGCCTGGCGTCGGTATTGCCAAAGCGGCAGGCTTCGCTGGAATTCGCCGTGTACTGCTCCGATGCGTTTGTGGCGTCATTGGTGCGTGTGAGCGCAACTGCGTCCACGGTAAACCGCTGGATCGTGTTCGCCGTCAGGTCAACCTTCTGGTACTTGCCGCTGCGGTAAGCGGCACAGGTGGCCGATGCGGGATTCAGGATGGTCTTGACGCCGTCCGTCGAACCCTTGTTGCTGGCTACGGCTTCGGACAAGTCCGAGATCGAGGTCTTCGAGGAGGCCAGCGCGGTGCCCAGGGTATCGAGCCGCTGGTCAAGCGCATTGCCCGGCTTATCGCCGTGCGCCGCGACGAGGGGATCCTTAAGCGGGTCCACGCCTGCCAGATCGACCGTGCCGCTCAGAATCAGCTTGACCGATTCAATCGCGCCGTTAAGGCCATCGGCGTTCAGCTTCGATTGTGCCGTGGCATCGAAACTGTTGAAGAAATCCTTGGTGCTGCCGCCGGCCAGCGATGCCGTGATCAGCTCGGTCAGCGGCGTGATGTTAGCCACGGCGCTCGTGCCGGTGCCCGCCTCGACCACCGAATGGAGCGTAGTGCCGTCCGGCGTCGTGACGCTGAGCACGCACGGGCGTGTCGCGTTGGGGATGTCAATGGTGAACGTGCCATCAGCGGCCGTGGTGGCAGTACCGCTACCCGAGGCACACTTGGCCTGAACGGTGGCATTGGCCAACGCGGCACCGACTGCGGCCGTGCCCGCAATCTTGGTCGATGGCGTGGAAGGCGTGGATGGCGCTGCCGCCTGATCGCTGGATTCGCTGCCGCCACAGGCGCCAAGCGCCGCCGCCGCGAGGACAGACATGAAAAGCTTAAATTTCATCAGATTCCCCCTTGTTTTATCGGAACGCTTACAGACGGTTTGTTCGCCAGCTCAAAGTTTCCGCAAGCGCGATCCTAAGGGCTCAATGCTCCTTCGTGTGAAACATTCAGATACATGTTGCTACATTCAGACACACTTCTGACTAACCGTTTGGCGGCGTGTGTGTCGCTTAGCACCGGATTAATGCGATCTAATGAGTACTTTACTGGATTGAAACTTCAGCAGAGTGCAAAATAAATCACGTTGCCGCGCAGCGGAAAAATTTGCCCTAATGCGAAGACATTCGAACCCCACTTAGGAGGTATGGAACGGTGAGGCAAGGCGAGGTTGACGGCCGGAAAGAACATGACACCGCACAAAAAGCACGCTCGCACTGACATTTCTATTTGGCCAGCCCTACGACATCTAAAAACCGCCACAACAGAACTGACCCGCCTGCACCGCGCCCTTGCGAGGCTCGCTACGCGCTTCGCCGACTAGGGGGCAACCTGCGGGGTCCTCGCCATCAGTAAGGGAGCGTGTTGCAGGCTGCTGCCCGATCGTATCTTGCCGACCCTGAGCTGTCGTTCGACCTCACGCCCCGGCGACGACCGCTTTCGAAGTGCAGCCGCCGTTCGCCCCATCAAGTTGATCGGCGAAAGAGCACGGGTGTCCAACCGCGCATCCTCCGGCATCAGATCGGAAGGTACCCCTTTACCAAATCGACAAAGGGGGGTAGCCCAGTGCGATGAAGTCAAGGCCGAGCAGAAGCAAGAAAGCCAGGCGGGCGCCCACGAGTGCGTGCTGGAGATCGTACGCCCGTTTCAAACACGCAGACTTGGCGTGAAGGTGGGCATCCAGCATCGGTTCTAGGAGCCCTCGGCCGTCCGGGTGGACGGCGACACTTCGTGAAGAATTTATACGACCGCAACCGCTTGCGGTCGTTTTTTCTTGAGGGGAGGGAAGTGCCCTCTGACGTTCCGCGGAGCCCTCGTTCCGCAACCAGTGCAGGCGATTTCTCCTGGTCTAGTTTGCGCATCAATGGTATGCGGTATGCATTTAAAAACTTGAAACGGCAATGTGACTCTGATTGTTCATCCGATGGCGACGCAGGAATCTCCCCGGTAAGGAAAAGTTTTGACTGTCGCGTTCGTACTTAAGTCCTTGGGGTTCTGCCGTACCGAGCACTACAAATCACAAATTCCGTTCGTGTCAGCTAGATATCAGTTGTAACCTTCCACGATGCATTATATGATCACAAAACGCTATACAGAACAGAATCTGATAGGAGACAAACCATGATATCCGTGCCCAATTCACGCCGTCGGGCTCTCGTGCAAGGCATCCTGGCAGCGCCTCTAGCGGGCGTCGCATCGATGGCGCCTCGTATTGCGATGGCTGATAGCGCTTTCCCATCAAAGCCCATCACGTTCATCGTGCCGCAGGCCGCTGGTGGCGGCGCGGATCTACTCTGCCGTACCGTCCAAGGGAAAGCGCAAGAAGTACTGGGCCAGTCCATCGTGATCGACAACCGCCCGGGCGCCGCGGGCAACATTGGCACAGTGGCGGGCGCTCGGGCCGCGGCGGACGGCTACACGATGACCTTCGTCAACTTGTCGACGATGGCACTCAACCCCCATCTCTACTCGCGCCCCGGGTACTCGGTAAGCGACTTTGATCCTCTGGTCTGGATGGCATCGGTGGCTAACATCCTTGTCGTCAACCCAAACGTGGCAGCAAAGAATCTCCAGGAATTCATTGCATTGGCAAAGTCCAAGCCTGGCAAGCTCGCGTACAGTTCCGCAGGCAACGGCAGCGGCAATCACCTCGGTGGGGAAATGCTCAAGTCGTTGGCGAAGATTGACCTTGTCCACGTACCGTACAAAGGGGGCGCACCGGCGGTCGTAGCGGTTTTGGGCGGGGAAGTGGATGCCTGTATCGCCGATCCTCTCGCGGCACTGCCGCACATCAAGGCCGGTAAGCTACGGGCTTTGGCCGTCACTTCGGTAAGGCGCGCTAGCGCGTTGCCTAATGTGCCCGCAATGGCAGAAGTCGTGCCGGGTTATGAGGCGACCTCGTGGGCGGGGGCTGTTGTACCGAAGGGCACGCCAGCGGCGGCGAGTCAGAAGTTGAGCCAGGCGCTCCTCGTTGGGCTGAAGGACCCCGAGAACGCGAAAAAGCTGCGAAGCCAGCTTTACGAGCCCACGGCTGCAAGCGGGGCCGAATTCGCATCGCTGATTCGCAGGGAGAACGACAAATGGTCCAAGCTCATCCAACAGTTGGGGATGCGCATAGATTGATCCGGCGAGACCGTGGGCGATTGACGGCTGTCATGGCAAAATGCCATTTGAAACCATGACGCCGGGCGCCCAGAACGACTCGGTGGCCTTACCCATCACCGCCGGTCGAACCATGAATCTCTCTCAACTGCAAACTCGGGTGGCGCGAGAAATCGTAGCCTTGGCGCGCCTGGATGCGCTTCGCGCCGGTGATCACCTGGCGGAGAGCGTGCTGGCCGACCGGATTGGGGTGTCGCGGTCGCCGGTAAATGTTGCGCTGCGGTATCTCGTAGAGGTCGGGGTGGTCGTTCATGACCACAATCGCGGCTTCTTTCTGGACAAGGACGCCCAGGATCTGTCGGCGATTGCTCAGGAGCTATCACAGGAGCCGGACGATCCTCTGCATCTGAAAATCGCGGAGGATCGGTTGAGCGGTGCGCTGCCGGACTTTGTGACCGAGGCCGACATGATGCGGCAATACAACGTCGCACGTAGCACCTTACGAAAGGCACTTTCCAAGATCCAGGAGGAAGGATGGGTCGAGCGGTCCATTGGCCATGGCTGGACGTTCCTCCCCATGATCGACTCCGCGCAGGCTTACGAGGAAAGCTATCTCTACCGCACGGCCTTGGAACCAACTGGACTGCTGAGCCCATGGTTCCGTGCCGATCCGGTGGAGTTGGGCTCGCTGCGCCGCCAACAGCGCGCAATAGTCGATGGTGGGTACAAAACCATGACCCCAGTCGAGCTATTTGAGTCAAACAGCCGGTTTCACGAGACCATAGCCAAATGGTCTGGCAATCGCTTTCTCTTGCAATCCATCAAGCGAATGGACTCGCTGCGGCGGCTGGTCGAATACGGGCAAGCAAAGGACCGCAAACCGCGCCAGGAGCAGGCCGTCGAGCACCTTGCCATCCTTGAGGCAATCGCAGCGCAAGACATGCTAAAGGCAGCGGGATTGATGCGCGAGCACCTGGAGGGGGCTCGCCAGAGAAAGGTACGCAGCAAGTCCGTATTCAAGAGTGCGGCCTGAGATCGGGCTCCTCCATATTGCTGTTCCTTTCTTCATAGCGCAGTAAGCGGGCGCCAGTCCGTCCTTCCCCCGCCTGTCGGCGCCTTCCGGGGCCAGGCATCCACGCGCTTCCTTCTAGTAATCAACAAAGCCTGACGGCGTCCGTCGGTTCGGAGAACAACGACGCCTGCGTCGTGCTTTGCGCGCTTTGAGGCGGCCCTTGATCGCGCTCGTCGGTGGGGATTGCTGCCCCTTTCTCAACTTCCGCAGAATGAAGTGCATTGAACGACGATCCTGGGGCTGCTGCAATCTCGTTGAATGCTTTGCATATCAATGATTTAGGGTAAACGCCAAGTTTTCTTCTTTGCATTCTATAATCACAAAACGCTATACTTCGATCAACCAAGCAACGTCGCAGTCCGGATTGCGACAGCGCGATGCGGTCCGGCAGGCTCTGCATCACCATTCCCTCACGCAGCCAGCTCTTCCGCAGCCGACCGCAAATCCAGATCGGAGACAAAGCATGACCAGCAAGACCCCTTCCGGCGCCGTCCTTCTGAAGCCCGAAACCCTGCCGACGCATGAGCGTGGTGGTGGCGCACGTACGACCCCGCTGGTGTCGCGCGAACTTGGCACGACGAGCTTCATCACGGGCTACACATCGTTTGATGGGGGCGTGGAGATTCCCTTCCATAGCCATAACTGCCAGGAGAGTGTGGTCCTCATGGAGGGCGAGGCAATCCTGGACATCGATGGCCTCGAGTATCTGCTCAAGCCGCACGACGTCACCTTCATTCCGCCGAACGTCAACCATCGCTTCCGCAACCTGTCGAAGACCGAGCCCATGAAGATCATGTGGATCTACGCGACGGTCGACGCAACGCGCACCCTGACTGAAACGGGCGCAACGAACCCCGTGGCAGCGGAACACGGCAAGCGCTAAGCGCAATACCTGTAGCTCCATCAGGCCTGCGGCCAAAGCCGCAGATCTTGTAGCGCGAGGAATCGACCCGGATGACGCCGGGGCGACGCTCTTCTGCGCCCTCAAAAACGTGACCGGCCGCCGAGCATATGTCTCGACAGTCCCCACAGGCCAATCAGCACAAGTGATCACCGGCCTGCTGGTCCAGAACCATGACGCGAGACAACGATGTTGGTATTTCTCGGTTTCGGCATGATTGCCACATTCATGACCCTGATCATGGCCAAGCGGCTGACGCCGGTGGCAGCGCTCATCTTAGTACCGGTCGTCTTTGGCCTGATCGCAGGCGGGGGCCTCGACCTTGGGCAGTCGATCATCAAGTCCATCAAAACCGTAGCGCCCACCGCTTGCCTGCTGTTCTTTGCCATCATCTATTTCGGCATGATGATCGATGTCGGCATGTTCGATCCGCTCATCAAGCTCATCCTGCGATTCGTCCACAACGATCCGGTCCGCCTGGCAATTGGTACCGCACTGCTTACCGCAATCGTGTCGCTCGATGGTGACGGCTCTACGACGTTCATCATCGTAACGTCGGCCTTCCTTCCGATCTACCTTCGTTTGGGGATGAATCCGTGGGTATTGACGTGCATTGCGGCAACGGCCAATGGGATTTTCAACACGGTGCCATGGGGCGGATCCACTGCGCGCGCAGCAGCCGCGCTCAAGCTGAACCCGGTTGACATCTTTGTGCCGATGGCACCTGCAATCTTCGTGTCTGTTTGCGCACTGCTTTTTCTCGCATACCTGCTGGGTCGTTCTGAACGTGCCCGGATCGGATGCCTGGCTATCCAGCCGGATTCCGGCTTGCTTGGCTCTGGCGGTAAGCGATCCGTCGCGGCTGCAGCCGCTACAGGTTTCGCGGGTGTCGCCGGCGCGGCAATGACGTTGCCTCATCCTGGAGCCATCGCGTCGATGCGTGTCGAGGAGGCGTCCGCCGTGTCGTCACGCGATGGTCAGGAGGATTTCTCGGCGCCGTTTTCGAGCGACGGGCACCTCATTCGGCGTCCCCATGCGCGTCCACAACTTGTATGGATCAATGCGCTGCTGACACTGGCCGTGATGACACTGCTTGTTGTCGAAGTTATTCCTTCGCCGGTGGTCTTTCTGCTCGGCGTTGCGATTGCGGTGGTGATCAACTTTCCGCGCGTTGCAGATCAGTCAGAGCAGATCAAGTCTCACGCTTCCAGCATTGTCGGTGTCGTGGGAATGGTCTTTGCCGCCACAGTCCTCACCGGTGTCCTGAGTGGAAGTGGGATGGTCGAAGCGATGGCCAAGTGGCTCGTGGCGATCATCCCGGCGTCCTGGGGTCCCCATCTTGCGCTCGTCACCGGGGTCATCAGTATTCCGATGACGTTCTTCACGAGTAACGATGCGTTTTACTTTGGCGTGCTGCCAATCCTAGCCGAGACCGCTTCACACTATGGCATCTCGGCCGTGGAGATGGCTCGAGCGGCGATCGTTGGTCAGCCGCTGCACCAATCTAGTCCACTGGTCCCTTCCTTTCTTCTGCTTGCAGGTCTGGCCAAAGTCGAACTTGGCGAGCATGCCAGAAAGACGATCTGGCGCGCCGTTGCCGTTGGTCTCGTCATGCTCATCGTGGGCGGATTGACGGGCGCCTACCCGATATAACCGGCTAGGTCACAAGCAAACAAACGAACATCGCATTATCTGGAGATTGACATGCCAACCACCGTTCACGCAGAAGCTCTTACTCGTTTCGGGACAACGGTTCTCGAATCGTTCGGCGTTCCCCGTGAAGACGCGCACCTTTTGGCGGACAGCTTAGTCGTTGCGGAACTGTGGGGGCACTCCTCGCACGGTATGCTTCGCCTGCCTTGGTATGTCGAGCGGCTGCGTAGCGGAGTGATGACCGCAGTAACCAAGCCCGAGGTAGTCATGGATGGTGGTGCGGTGACCGTCATGGATGGGCACCACGGGATTGGCCAGGTGCTTTCGGCAAGGGCCGTGGAGATAGGCATCGATCGCGCTCGCAAACACGGAATCAGTGCGGTCGGAGTCCGCAATTCCAACCACTTCGGTACAGCGGCTTACTTCACGCGCATGGCGGCGAAAGAGGGATGTGTGGCGATTCTTGCCACAAACGCTAGCCCCGCCATGGCCCCTTGGGGGGGGAAGGTAAAAAGCATCGGTACCAACCCATGGTCTATCGCCGCACCGGCTGGGAGCCGAGGCGTCGCGGTCATGGACATTGCCAACACTGCAGTCGCTCGCGGCAAGATCTACCTTGCAGCAGAGCGTGGGGTCGAAATCCCGGACACTTGGGCTGCGGATGAAAACGGTGTGCCAACAACCAATGCCCAAGAAGCTATTCACGGCCTGATTCTTCCGATGGCAGGGCACAAGGGCTACGTCATTTCCTTCATGATGGACGTCCTTGCTGGCGTCCTGACCGGGAGCCACTTCGGGACCGACGTCGCGGGCCCCTATGAAGCCAATCGCCCGAGTGGCTGCGGCCATCTCCTGATCACCATCGATATCAAGTCGACGATGCCGCTCGCCGTCTTCGAGCAGCGCATGGAAGCCCTGATCGGCGAAGTCAAGGCGGTACCGAAGGCCCACGGCATCGAAGAGATCTTCTTCCCGGGCGAGCTTGAAGACCGCAATACCGCTCAACTTCAGGAGGCGGGCATCTCGCTTGCCGATACCACTTGGCAAAGCATGGTCAAGCTTGCAACCGAGACTGGTACGACGTTGCCGACCGCCAACACCTAAAAGGATCTTGCGATGATTGCCCTGATTGTATCCCTCGACGTCTATCCGGAACGCCTCGAAGAGTTTCTTGCTGCGATCAAGGAAAACGCCACCCGCACGTTCAACGATGAAGGCGGGTGCAAGTACTTTGATGTGACGCAGGACACAAAGGATCCGCATCACTTCATGTTCTACGAGCTGTATGACGACGAAGCCGCTATCGACGCGCATCGCGCTGCGCCGCATTTTGCGAACTGGCGCCAGGCGGCTGACCGCTGCGTTGTCAAGGGAAGCCAAGTCAATACGCTTTGCACCCAGCTCTTTCACCACGCCTGAGCAGGGCGAACAGGACTCAGAAACATGACTGACTTCATCACCACGTATAGCCCCTGCACCGGAAAGCCGCTGCAGACCTACGATAGCTGGACGACGGCACAGATTGATCAGGCCGTCCAGGCTGGCCATGAGGCCGCGCTGGCCTGGGGCAAGGAGCCGTTGGCGGCGCGTGTCGCTGCGGTTCGCCGGCTGGCAGGAGAACTGCGCCGCCAGAGCGCGTCGTTTGCGAAGCTCGTTACGGCCGAGATGGGCAAGATTGAAGCCGAGGCTGCGGGCGAAATGGAAAAATCAGCCGTGACGGCGCTGTACTATGCCGACAACGCGGATCGTATCCTGGCTGACGAAGCGGTCCACATCGACGGTGTGAACGCTTGGGTGAGCTACGAGCCGATCGGATTGGTGCTGGCGGTGATGCCGTGGAACTTCCCGGTGTGGCAGGTCATGCGGTTTGCCATTCCGGCCGTCACTGCGGGCAACGGCGTACTCCTGAAGCACTCGCCCAATGTGACTGGTTGCGCGCTGGCGCTTGAGCAGCTTTTCGTCGGTGCTGGCCTGCCCAAGCATTTGATCACTACGCTGGTGGTCGCGGAGCCACAAGTGCCGGCAGTAATCGATGGTCTGATTGAGGATGATCGCATTGCCGCCGTGACGCTGACCGGTTCAAATCGGGCCGGCGCGGCTGTGGGCGGGGCCGCTGGACGGGCATCGAAGAAGTCGGTTCTGGAGTTGGGCGGCTCCGATGCCTTCGTTGTGCTCGACGATGCCGACCTCGATAAGGCGGTCGCCGCAGCCGTGAAGGCCCGCTTCCACAATGCAGGGCAGAGCTGCGTCTGTGCCAAGCGCTTTATTGTCTCGAAGTCGATCGCCGAAGAGTTCACTGCCCGATTCGTCGCAGGGACCGAGGCACTCGTCGTCGGGAATCCGAGCGACCCCGCGACGCATATGGGCCCCCTGGCGCGGCCGGACCTGCGTGACGCACTGGACGGCCAGGTACGCCGGTCGGTAGAAGCCGGGGCAGTGCTGCTGACAGGCGGCAAGCCGGTCGAAGGCCCCGGCAATTTCTACGAACCTACCGTAATGGCGAATCTGCGTCCCGGTATGGCTGCGTTCGATGAAGAAACGTTCGGCCCACTGGCGGCCATTGCCGTCGCCGAGGATGACAAGGACGCAGTGCGTCTGGCGAATGCGACCCCGTTTGGTCTCTCCTTGAGCGTGTGGTCGGCCTCCACTGAGCGAGCGCTCAAGGTCGCTAAGGGCGTCACCAGTGGCGCGGCGTTCATCAACGCCATCACGGCATCGGACGCCCGCGTGCCGTTTGGCGGAACACGAAAGTCCGGCTACGGCCGCGAACTTGCGACTGCCGGCATTCGTGAATTCACCAATGCCAGGACATACTGGGCCGTTTCCGAAGCCTGACCGCATACCAGATAACCGCCAGGAGACATCGTTGAACGCAGGAAGACGCAGGGCATTGCGCGGACTTGGCGCGATCGCGGCCCTCTACGGCATGCCGGCAATTCAAGCGCATGGAGCGGAGCAAAGAGCAATGTACGCGTACGTTGGATGCAGGACCACCAAGGTTCGGAATGCGCGCGGTAAGGGTATCAATGTCTATCGCGTACACGCCGATGGATGGGAACACGTGCAATTGGTGGAGGGTCTCGACAACCCTTCATTTCTTGCCATGGACCATACCCGACGCTATCTATATGCCGTTCACGGGGACTTGAGCGACATCAGTGCGTTCGCGATCGATCCGGCAACCGGCCGGCTCACGCTCCTCAATCGTCAGAGCACTGAGGGGAGAAATCCGGTGCATCTGGCGGTCGAGCCCAAGAACCGCTTCATCGTGGTGGCCAACTACGCGACCGGGTCGTTGGCGTCACTGCCTATCCAAACGGACGGCAGTCTGGGGCGCGTAGCCGACCTTGCCAGGCTACCGGGTAAGCCCGGCCCACACCGCGAGCAACAAGGCGGATCCCACCCGCACGATGTGCCGTTCGATCTTGCAGGCCGGCACTTTATCGTACCGGACAAGGGCGTCGATCGCGTGTTTGCATTCAGCGTCGATTCCACGACGGGAAAGCTGGCCCCCGCCCCAACGCCCTTTGTCGAGACACCGGCTGGTGCGGGCCCGAGGCATGTCACATTTCATCCAGCACGGCCGCTCGCCTATGTCATCAACGAACTGAATTCGACGATTACGACCTATCGATATGATTCGGGGACAGGAACGCTGTCGCCCCTGCAAACCGTTTCCACCATCCCGCCAAGCTATGGTGGAGAGAATACGGGGGCGGAAATCGCCATCGCGAGTTCAGGGAAGTTCCTCTTCGCTTCAAACCGAGGCCATGACTCTATCGTGACGATGGGCATCGACGAAAATACCGGGCTTCTCACCCCCGTGGCGTGGGTGGGAAGCCAAGGCAAAGGGCCTCGCTTCTTTGCGGTCGATCCTAATGGTCGACGATTGTATGCGGCAAACGAGCTTTCGGACACGATCGTTCCCTTCGATATCGCACCAGAAGACGGCAAACTTACCGCGCTGCCCTGGATGATTGAGACCGGCAGCCCGGTTTGCATTATTTTCAGGCGCGCCTGAACTCTATCTACACCAATCTTTCGTCAACAAAGCCAAAACGCATACGAGCCCAGCTTCCCTAACAGGGGATTGTCGCCAACAGAGTGGTCTCCTTCGCAGCCCAAGCGGCTGCGACTTTTAATCGGGAGTGCCGACAGCGGAGTCTGACGGCCCTCCCGACTTTCTCCTGCTCAGTACTGCCTGGCCGCATCCAGCACCGCTTTTGACCAACCGCAGGATGGCGTCCGGCCCAAGTGTTGAACGCGTACGGCCTGCACCAGTTGGACCCGCGTCGGGACGTACGCATCCACCTGATGGAGGCCGGACCTCGCATCCTGCCTGCGTTGTCGGAGCGCGTGTCCGAAGAAACAACCCGGCTACCTTGAACTGGAACTGCGGTAGCGGCTTGCCTGCAATCCGCGCGCACAGAGCACGGTACAGGTAGCTGGCTTGCTGGTGCGCTGCTTGCGCGCGAGGGGGAACGGTGGCTTGTTTGTCCGGCCATGGGCAACTTGCGCAGTCGCCGAATGAAAGGGACCGGTCCCGCTTCACCAACGGCCCTTCGTGCTCGGAAAAAGTTGGGGCTAGTCGCACGGCATAGGAACTACGAAACTTTCCCCAGACGGCGATCAATATGATCGCGCATGATCTTGATTTGCGCACGCGACAGCGCAATAACTCCTCTGGCCGCCTCGAGCCGGTTCAATTCGAGACCCCGCGATAGCGGGAACCACCGACAGATCTGGCCAGGTCCGCCCGGGTCACCTCGATGCAGAAGATAGAGGTGCTACCTTGCGGTGACCGCCTTGCCAATTGCACAAAGCGAGCCCATACCTTGTCCGTCAGTGACCAACTAGTGAAGCTTCACTCGTGGACGCGTCTTGTTTCGCAGCCAGTGTGTGATGGTGTCCATGCCCATCCCGATCCACCCATGCAGCGCGAGAACGAGCATGCGATATAGGGAGCTGTACATGAAGCGGGCCATCACGCCTCCCAACAACCGGCTCTTCATCATGAACTACGGTGACCATTATCGGCACGGCGGCCCGGCGAGTCAGCCGTCAATCAAGTGGTCAGCAAGCGGCTTCTTGGCGACCTCGGCACGCGCACAACCTACTGTAAATCCGGACCGCGATGCTCATTAACCAGCTCCGGTCTTACGTTGAGCGATGGTATTCGTCGATCTCCCGAGAAGAAGGTCTTGCCGCTTAGTCAGCCCCCGTTTTGGCGCGCTCTCCGAGCAGGAGAATTTGATGTCCATTCGGAGGGCTCGAAGATCAAGGATAAGCGCGACCCGTATTCCGACGGCGCGCAAGCTAACCCTTACAGCGGTGTCGTCCTGCAGGCAGGAGGGCGGGGCCAGGACCGCCCGATCAATGGTCAGGCCGGAGGCAATGGCATTTGTGCCGCCAAGGTCAGCACGCGGACGGGCACTGGCTCGTCACGGCCCCGCAGGCGCGCAGCGACGTGGGGCAGGTTCGACGCCGAAACGCCGGCGTGGTGGAATACCTGATCCGAAACGATTGCCTCGCACGCCATCTCCTTAGTCAACTGTTCAAGTCTCGAGGCCACATTCAGCGGATCGCCAATTGCGGTGAAGGTGACGTGTTCGCTGAACCCGATCTGTCCCATGACAGCACGGCCGCAATGCAATCCAATGCCAAACCGGACCCCTGTCTGCAGTTGCGGCTGGAGCACAGCGTTGAGTTCGTCAATCCTGGCGGCCACCAGCGGTACGGCGCGTAGCGCCTGCCGACAGGCGGTTGACGGGTCGCTGCTCAAACCAAAGATGGCGAGCACCGCGTCTCCCGGAAACTGGTTCGGCTGGCCGCCAGCCTGGACTACCGCGGAGCAGACCGCTCCCACAAAGCGACTGACCACGAAAATGCTGTCAAACGGCAGTTGTGCCGCGGCGAGCCTTGTCGAATCCCGCATGTCCACGAACATAAACGCAGCAAATCGCTCCTGTGGCATGACATCCTGCTGGCGACGCTGCAGGAAGGCCGCCGATGCTGCCGGTGGCACGAGTGGCCATACCGAGAGATCGTGGGTCGGCCGCAACTGGCAGGCAAGGCGCAAGATCTGCGGATCTGCGCCCAGCCGCTCCAGCACACGCCGCTCCGCCCCGGCAGGCGCGGGCAGCGGCACGTCGCTGAGCACACGCACCCGGCACAGCGTGCACCGGGCACGACCACCACAGGTGCTGGCATGGGGAATCCCGGCCAGGCGGCTGGCCTCGAGCACCGAGAATCCGCGCGGCGCGAGTACCTTGCGCCCGTTGGGGTACAGGATGGCGAAGCGCCCACCCCTGCGCTCACGGACCGTGCGCGCCAGTCGCGCGGCCAGTAGCAGCAGTAGCGCACCGCCATCGAAGAGCAGGAAATCATTGCGTAGCCCGGCGAGCCACAGATTTTGAAGTCGTGTGCCGGTGGTCGCCGGCCGGATCGCGGCGGCGCGCCAGGCCGGGTCCTGCGCAAGGGTGACCACCTCCCGTCCGCCCTGCAGGAAGCCCAGCAATGCGAGCACCGGGAGCAGGACGGCGGCGCTCGTCAGCGCACTCCGCCATGCGCCGAACCATGGCTTCAGTCGCAGCCAGAACCAGATGCCGTAGCACCCGTGCAGCCAGGCGACTACCAGCAGCGCGAGCTGCACCCGGGCAAAGAACGGGGAATCGATCCGGAACGCGTACAGGACCTGTGCATAACCCTTGTCCAGGCCGAACTCGGCAAAGGCGATGCGCGTATTTACGACATGGTTGGCCAGCAGCGGAGGTATGCACAAGCCGAGCAACAGTTGCGCGACTTCACCCGGGGTCCAGTACAACGCGCGCCGTTCGTACAGGGCCCACAGCCCCAGGAAGAAATGCGTGACCAGTGAGCCGTAAAGGAGAATCGTGCCGGCCCATCCCTGCCAGATGAATTTCTGTACCAGCAGATCGTGCTCCAGCCATGCGAGCGAAATATTCCCGAGAGCGTGGTTGAGCAGGTGCGTGCCTACGTAGCTGAACAGCACCAGGCCGGTTGCCAGGCGAACGGATCGCACGCTCGTTGGCAATAACCGCCGAAAAGAGAGGTAACCAGACATGCACGGCCCTCCACGTATCCCGAATCGGATCTTGTGGGCGGTGTAACACGGCCCCACTTGCCCACACGCTCCAGGTAAAAGTCCGCCATCCAGGACCGCCCTCAAACAGGAGGCGGCCCTGCTCCTCACGGGATCTTGCCTACTTCACGGTGATGGTAGCTTTCATATGTGGGTGTATACCGCAAAATATATTGTAGACGCCGGGTTTCTCGAACCTGAACTGATACGTATCGCCTTGATCGAGTGCGCTGGAATGGAACAGGCCGGCTTCGCTGACGACCGTATGGGGTTCGTCGTCCTGATTCTTCCAGGTCACCGTCGAGCCGGCCCTGACGTTGAGGGACATCGGCGAAAACATGAAATTCTTGATCATGATTACGTTGGCGTCCTGCGCCGCCTGCGCAACCGCGAACACTGAGGCAAGTGCCGCCATGAGCATCGCCCGTCCAATGGAGGCGGCGAATGCTCTTTGAATGATGGTGGATAGCATGATATGGGTCCTTGGTGAGTACTGGGCCGAATTCAGGCAAGCGTTGCATCCGCGAGCGTCGCCTTCAGCGGATATTGCGAGAACCTGATGTTGGTTACGCCAAGCATTCTGGGGAGCTGGTCGTTCGGCACCTTTAGCGGCAAGGGGCCGGGACCATTTCCGGCCGTTGGTTGCGGATAGGCTGTTGAACGTGCCGTATGGAAAGTGATGGTTCCCTCCACCTTGGAAACGATCTGATGGATATGTCCGTTCAGGACCGTGACGGAGCCAAAACGCTTCAGGTAATTCAACGCCTGTGCAGCGTCGCTGGTGCCCCAACCCCAGGGTTCATAGATCGTCCACATCGGCATATGGGCAAAGATGACAATCGGAGTGCTGGCCGAGCGCCCCTTCAGGTCGCTTTCCAGCCATGCAAGCTGATCGTTGCCCAGGCTGCCGAGGCCATTCGCCTTGAAATGCATGACATTGACGAGCCCGATGAAATGCACGCCACTGTGGTCAAAGCTGTAGTAGCCCCGGTTGTCCGAGGCTCGGCCAAAGCGATTGAAGTATTCGGTACCGGGTCCGTCTGTCACATCATGCTCGCCGGGCACGGTGTGCAACTCCGCAATCTGCAATCCCGACAGCAATTGGTTCGCGAGATCGAACTCTGCGGGCCTCGAAAGGTGGGTAATGTCGCCGGTGTGGATCGTCAGGGCCGGCTTGACTGGCATGGCGTTGACGAGCTCAATCGTCTGCTTGAGCGTGCCTGACACATCCGGATTGGCGTCCTTGTTGAATCCAATATGCGTATCGCTGATCTGAAGGAACAGGGGAAAGCCAGTTTGCGGGGGTTTAGCATTCGCACTGGTGGCGAGGGACAACTCCATTGGCGTGAAGATGCCGCCAGCCAGAACGAACAAGGTGCCAGCACTGCCGAATGCGAGGCATTTTAATGCGTCGCGCCGCGACGGATCGGAAGGAAGATCTGATGACATGGTGTCCTCTTGACTCGGGTTCATGGGGTAGACCGTCGGATTAGCCGGCGGGCCTCCGTTGGGGGGCATTCGCTAAACCGTCGAGGCGCACGCTTTATTCCCCAATCGCCCGCACGTCCCCATTCATGGAATAACTTTCCTCGTGCGGCAGTTATGCAGGTGACGGTGCGACCTTCTGTCCAAGCCTTCCCATGGATCCGGTGATCGCCTGTCTGATCATGACAGTCGGAGTTCAACCATGATTCCAACACTCTCAAGCAGACGCGCCCTGGCGCTCCTTGTCCGGCAGGCGCGGCTGCTGCCGACGCTGGCGACCTCGTCCCTGGCGGTCGCCTGCGCCAGTCCCGCGTGGCAATCAGTGCCGCCGGGCGCCAGCGAGGCGCAGGTGCAGGCCACGCTGGGCGCGCCGCGCGAGGTCTATCGGCTTGCGGATGGTTCCCGCCGCTGGCTCTATCCCGCGCCGGGCGAAGCCAGATGGGCAGCCCAGATCGACCCGGATGGGCGCGTTGTCAGCGTCAGGCAGGTGCTGACCGCCGAAGAGTTCAGTATGGCCAGGGTCGGCGAGTGGACCATGGAGGACGTGCTGGTCCATTTCGGAAAACCCGCGGAAAGCGCCTATTTCCCGCTCATGCGGCGCAAGGTCTGGAGCTATCGCTTCGCAGCGGACGGCATGCAGTACTCGACCATGCACTTCTACTTCAGTCCCGAGGGCCTGCTGGTCCTCACGCAGGTCTTTCCGGATTTCTTGAACGATTCGTAGTCCGGAATAAATCGCCGCGGCCGACGGTAGGACAGGTGCAAGACAGAGGAGGGCACCGTGAACGTTACCGACGAGTCCAGCCGTTTCGCGGAGGTAACGCTGCCGCATCTCGACGCTGCCTACAACCTGGCACGTTGGCTGAGCGGCAGCGCAAACGACGCGGACGATATCGTGCAGGAAGCCTACTTGCGCGCGTTCCGCTTCTTCAACACCTTTCATGGTGGCAACGCGCGTGCGTGGCTGCTTGCCATCGTCAGGAACACGTGGTTCAGCGAATGGCGCAGGCGGTGTGACGCTGCCGACGGCACGCCCTTCGACGAAGTCTTCCACGGCGACGAGCGGTTGCCCGGATGGACGGACGATATCGGCAGCGATCCCGAAACACTGGCGGTACGCCGCGACGATGCGCGGTTGGTACACCGCGCGCTGGAGCAACTCCCAGTCGAGTACCGCGAGGTACTTGTGCTACGCGAACTGGAAGACTTGAGCTACCGGGATATCGCCAGTGTCGCAGGCATTCCGATCGGCACCGTAATGTCGCGGCTGGCGCGCGGCCGCCAGCTTCTCTGTACCGCAGTTCGGGCCGCGCAGATGCAAGGCCAGGGCGGCCGCATCCCGCTTGCGCCAATGCCCGTGGCGGGCCGTTCGATGGGAGCCAATCATGGACGATGACAAGGCGATGACTTCGTTGACCGATCTGCTGCGCGATGGCTCGCTTCACTACCGTGCGCCGCCGCACCTGCGCGCACGCGTGGAGGCCGGCCTGCCGCGCAAATCGCACCGTTTTTCGTGGCTGGCATGGCGCATGCACTCCTTGAATCCTGTGTGGGCGTTGGCAGGCGGCGGTCTAGCGGGGGTCGCCGCTTCCGCCGTGGTGTTTGCCATGATCTCGCTGGTGCCCCCGCGGCAAACCAGCAGGATGGGGCAGGAACTCGCGACGAGCCACGTTCGCGCGCTGCTGTCGCAACACTCGATGGACATCCTGTCGACCGATCAGCACACGGTAAAGCCCTGGTTCAACGGGCGGCTCGACTATGCGCCGCCGGTCATCCGGTTGCCGGCAGAGGACTTTCCGCTGGCTGGCGGTCGAGTTGACTACGTGGACCATCGCAGGGTCGCGGTCCTGATCTACCGCTACCAGCAGCACCCGATCGATCTCTATGTCTTTCCGGCGGCGAGCGGCGTTTCAACCCTGGTGGCCGATTCATCCGATGGCTACTCGATCGTCCATTGGCACCAGAAGGGCATGGACTTCTGGGCGATCAGCGACGCGGAACCGGTTCACGTGAATGCGTTCGCGCAGGCCATTCGGACTGAACTGGGCAACTGAACAGGGAATAAACAGGGTGCCCGTGCAGTTGGACAAGTGTATGACGAACCCGAAGGCATGGGGCACCAGCCTCCTGGAAGCGGGCCCGCCATGCAGATACAGTGCGAAGCCCTGACGGCAACGCAATGGAAGCCATCCCTGTTTCATTAGGAGACTGTCGTGAAAATCCTGTCCACTGTTGTTCTCGCCGCCTTGACGTCGTTCGCGGCCCTGACACATGCAAGCATCCTGCCTGTCGAGTCCACCGACGCCAAGACGCATATCAACGGGCCGCGCGATCCATACACCGATGGGGCCAAGGCAGACAAGTTTGACGTCTACTCGGATGGCGCGAGGAGCGCCACGGATCGGCGTGATCCTTTCACCGACGGCGGGCACAGCTAAACCGCTATCGCGGCACAGCAAGAGAGTGGCGGGCCGAGGCCCGCCTCACCAGTACGGCACAAGATCCGTGCGGCACTCATCCATGCTCGATGCCGAGCAGGCGCGCGTCCAGCCGCCGCGCTAGCGCCGCGCCGCCTTCGCGCATCACTGCATCGTGGTTCCACTGGAAAATCGGTCGCAACAACGGCGCCAATGCATTCATCCATGCGCGGTTCGTACGCACGCACCAGTCATAGCGGACCACGGTAAGGTTGCGTCCGTCGGTCGAAAAACTCCATCGACCGGCGCCTTCGACGTCGCCGCTGGCTTCCCCCTCCAGCGCGACCAACGGATCGACGCGCGTCACCCGCATATCGAACACGAGGCGATAGGGCAACCAGCCTTTCCAGGTATAGCGTTGTACGGCGCCCATGCCCTGATTGGAACCCGCCTCTAGCTGGTCCACGCGCTCGACGTTATTCCACCACTCGGGCCAGCGCGCCGAATCCTGGATTGCCGCCCACACTTCCTGCACTGGCGCGTCGATGCGCCAGATGGTGGAAAAGCGGTATTCGACTGTCCGCAAGCTGCCTCCATTCTTAGTATCCTTCCAGAGGTTTGGTCAGATGTTCATTGCCCTTGCCATCTAGAGCCGACGGCCGAGAGCTTCACCCAGTCAAGCCTGGCCGACAGGGCCAGCCGGCACATCAGAGAATTGCCCGCGAAGGCGATCATTGCGGCAGCGCGAGCAAGCCGGCGCGCGGCTCAGGCATGGGTCGCGACCAGGACGACTGCCCACGAGAGAAGCGCAACGCCAAGCGGCCTGCCCAGGTGCCGACCCCAGCGAACGTTCTTTTCAATCGCCATCGCCGCCGCCAACAAGAGCATCCAGCCGAGGCTGCCGGTGCCAAGCCCGAACATCAGCAGCATCAGCGCCCAGCAGCACCCGACGCAGAACAGGCCGTGCTGGGTGCCAAGCACGAAGGCGTGCCACCCGTGCGCCTGGCCGCGCCAGCGCGCCATGATGAAACTCAACGGCGTTCGGCACTTTTCCAGGCACTGATACTTGAGCCTGCTGAACTGGAACGCGCCGGCCAATGCGATGATTCCCACGCCGATCAGCCAGCCATGCCACGCCAGAGCGGGAACGCCGGCTAGCAGGGACAGCACCGCGCTGTGAAGCGCGTGGGCCAGCAACCCGAAGGCTCCCCACGCCGTCATGTAGCCGAGCAGAAGCAGTGTGACCAGGCGCCCGTGGTCGGGGCGCTGTGCCGTCAAGCGGTCGAAGGCGATGATCAGCGGCAATGTGGTCGGCAACATCATGGCCGCCGTCATGAGTATCCACGCGGCGGCGTAGAGTACCAGCGGCACGACGACGTCGCCGGCGGGAACGGCTCGGCACAGTAGCGCCGCTGGCCCCGAAGCGGTCCAGTCGCTGTGCTCGAGATAGCGCCCGTAGGGGCTGCGCGCCCACGCCCAGAGCGCTACCCACGCGCACGCAATCAGCGCAGCCAGTAGGGGAAAGAACACCTGATAGTGGCGCGGGGCGCCGCGCGACGCCAGGTCTGCCGTCCGGCTCATGCGTCGAAAACGAAGGTGCTCTGCAGCGCGTTATGGTCTTTGATGTCGAGGTCGATGCCGAGAGCGGCATTGCGCGACCGATAGGTCGGGGCCTTGCCGACAAACACGGGGGCTCCAGGCACTGTCGAGAAGATGGTGTCGGAGAGCGTGGTCTGGCCACCGGTTGCGCCCATGTAGGGGTCGAGTTCGGCGTAGTAGTCCTTGCCGATCTCGAGTTCGCCCTTGCCCTGAACCACGGTGAAGCGGATCGGCGCCCGCTCCACCGAGACCACCTGGCCGATCAGCTTGACGAGATCGGCGATCGGTCCACCAGCCTTTCCAGTGTAGACCTTCAGGAGTGCCTCTTCCTGCTCCCTGGAGGCCTTGTCGTCGATGTAGATCGCAGCAGTCCAATTGCCTTCCAGGATATTCCCGGGCACATGCGCGACGGCCGCGATGGTATTGCCGCTCACGTCGACGCCATCGATCGTCCCCTTGTCCATGTGCCACGCGACGATGGTGTCGCAGGTGCCGTTGTCGGGATCCTCGCCAATCCAGCACGGGCACAGAACCTTGCAGTTGCAAACCTCGAGAAGGCGACCCTCCAGGTGATAACTCATGACGACCTCCATTGAAGGCACACGATGCTTGTCGCCGCGGCAAGCGGCGACAAGAGGGAATCATTCTTCTGGAACCAATATAGGCCTTCTGTGCGGCAGGAATTAGTTGGGAACTGAGGAAGGAGAACATTCGGCATATGTCCTCCGTTGCGGCGGCGAAATTCCGTTCGCGTGGTGACGAAAGGCGGGCACAGCCTCCCGCTCGGCGAGCTCGGCTGCGCCTTCGGATCGAAGTTCCGGCTCATCGCAAACACGTAGCCGCACCGGTCGTCGGCAGAGGCGAGGGGTGTCGCCACGATGTGGCGATTGCTGCGTCGCAGCGAATCGAACGACCCTGAGCGTCGGACCGTTCAGGGAATAAGGGCTTCGTCTGGTGCCGGGGGTAGCCGGCCCCTGCTATCGGTGCTTCGCCGGCCAGCCCCTACCGCCAAAGGGTGCGCAGCGCCTCACGCACCGTACGGATTGCCGGCTCGTTCTCACGCTCTTCCGGATAGATCAGGGCGAGGTTCGAATCGGCGCTGTAGTTCCCCACGAAGACGAGTTCGCCGGCACCCTGGGCGGCCAACGCAAGGTCTTCGCGCAACAGCCCGAGGCCGACGCCGGCGGTGACCAACTCGCGGATCATCAGCTCGTGGTCGGCCAGCACCGACTCGACCGGCGCGATGCCGGCACGTGTGAGGATCTCGTTCAGTAGTTCCTCATGCGCGCTGTGCGGCGTCATGCGAATCCAAGGCAATCGCGTCAGCTCCGCCGTCGAGTCGGTGCGCGCCTCCCAAGCCGCCGGCGCAACGACGCGGAACTTCAGCGGCGTCAGCACGAGCATGCCGGTGCCCTTTGGCGCCGTGCGCGCGACCATGATCGCTGCGTCGATTTCCGATGCCTGCAGCGCCGTCCGCAACCAGGGTGTACGTCCGACCTGCAAGTCGATTCTCAGCGCCGGACATTGCCGGACCAGCAGCGCCAGCAGCGGCCCGATGCGAAGCATTGCTGGGTCGAGCATCACGACGCCGATGCGCAGGTTCCCTTCGATTTGCCCGTGGAGCGCCTTCGCTGCATGCAGGAAGTCGCCAAACGCTTCCAGCGCCTTCTCGGCGCGCACCAATAACTCGTGCCCGGATTGAGTCAGCACGACGGAGGATTTCGTCCGGTCGAACAGTTGCAGGCCCAATTCCTCTTCCATCTGACGCAGTTGCCCACTGACGGCAGGTTGCGTGACGTGCAGTGCCTCGGCCGCCCGGGTGACGTTGCCGAATCGCGCGACTGTGATGAAGGTGCGAAGTTGCCGGATGTCCATGAACTTGTTTGGCGCGCCAGCCCCCAAGTGAAGCGCGGCTTATGGAAGTCATCAGGAGATGTGATTTCCGCCCGGAGGGTGCGGCAATTATCCTGCATTCGACCCGGAACGACAATTCAGTGACGCGCGGCAGCCGGGCCTATCACAACAGACAGGAGACATGCATGACCAGCACCCCCAGCATCAACGACATCGCGGACACCCCGCGCGAGCGAAGCGATTCCCTCTGCGACCTCAGCGCCACGGACGCGGTCCGGCTGCTCAGGCGGCGCGAGCTGTCACCGCTGGATCTGGTTGACGCCGCCATCGCTCGCATCGAGGCGGTCGATCCTGTTATCAATGCCTTGCCTATCCGACGCTTCGAGTCGGCGCGCGCGGCCGCACGCGACTTCCCGAAGCCGGACGCAGCGACCTCCGAGGCGCCAGGGTGGCTTGCCGGCCTGCCAATCGCCGTCAAGGACTACAACGACCTGGCGGGCGCGCCCACCACCTACGGCTCGCCGATCTACGTCGACAACTTGGCCGCGCGCTCCGACCTCACGGTATCCAACCTCGAAGGCCGGGGCGCCATCCCCGTCGCCAAGTCCAATGTGCCCGAATTCGCCGGCGCCAATACCTTCAACACCGTCTTCGGCGCCACGCGCAATCCCTGGGACCCGAACCTCTCGGCGGGTGGCTCCTCCGGGGGCTCCGCCGCGGCCCTTGCCGCGGGCATGGTCTGGCTCGCCACAGGCAATGACCTCGGCGGTAGCCTCAGAATTCCGGCCAGCTTTTGCGGGATCGTGGGCATGCGGCCGAGCGTCGGCCGGGTGCCGCGTCCATCTTCCGTGATGCCGTACGATCCGCTCTGGGTCGAGGGCCCGATGGCACGCAGCGTGGCGGACGTCGCACTGATGCTCGACGCCCAGGCCCATTTCGACATGCGTGATCCGCTGTCGTGGCCAGCGCCGACGACTCCATTTGTACGGGCGATTGCCGAGCCCCGCGCGCCGGCGCGTGTGGCGTTTTCCACGAACCTGGGCGTCGGAAAGGTGGAGGCCGAGGTTGCCTCGCTGTGCCGGAACGCGGCAATGCGGTTCGCCGACTTCGGCGCGGACGTGGATGCCGCGCATCCGGACTTTACTGGAGCATTTGAGTCCTTCCAGTCCTTGCGTGCCAATCTCGTGGCCGCGGTGCGCGGGCCGCTGCTCGATGCATACCGCCCGCAGATCTGCGACGAGATCATCTGGAACATCGAGAAGGGCCTGAATCAGGCCGGTGCCGACGTCGCCCGCGCCGAACGTCTGCGCGGTGAGCTGTTCCAGCGCGTGGCCGCGTTTTTTCGAGATTACGACGTCCTCGCGTGCCCGACGGTCGCCGTGGCGCCGTTCCCGGTGGCGCAGCGATTCCCGACGGAGATCGATGGAGAGCCGCTGCAGTCGTACATCGATTGGATGTACTTGACCTTCGTGCTAACCCTGACCGGCTGTCCGGTGATTTCGATCCCGGTCGGCCTGACAGCAGACGGCCGACCGGTCGGGCTTCAGCTTATGGGCCGTCCTCGTGGCGACTTCGATCTGCTCGGTGCGGCCTACCTGCTGGAGCAGTCGCTCGGCATGGGCTTGCCGACTCGGCGCGCCGGGATGGCGGTGGGCCAGCATGCATAGACCGGAAGGAGATGCAGCCATGTCACGACAAGAGGAAATTGCCGCGGCCAACCCTGTGCCGCGGGATTCACAGGCGGGTGGCGGCATGATCGGCAGCGCCGCGCCCAATACGCCGGCACTCGAACGGCTGGCGCTACGTGTGACCCGCTGGTGCGAAAAGTGGTATCCGGACGCCTACGTGTTCGTCGCACTGACCGTGGTGGCGGTTGCGTTGGGTGCGATGGCTATCGGCGCCACGCCGGGCGCGGTGTCGGTCGCGTTCGGGAACGGCTTCTGGAGCCTGATCCCTTTCACGATGCAGATGGCGATGGTTGCCATTACTGGCTATGTCATCGCCAGCTCCCCGCCGGTAGCGCGGCTTGTCGAGCGAGCGGCGCAGGTGCCGCGAAACGGGCGCTCGGCCGTCGCCTATGTAGCGTTCATCAGCGTGGTTGCGTCGCTGCTCCACTGGGCTATCAGCCTGATCTTCGCCGGGTTGCTGGCAAGGGCACTGGCGCGACGCACCGATCTGCGCATGGACTATCGCGCGGCCGGAGCGGCGGCGTATCTCGGTATTGGCGCGACCTGGGCGATGGGGCTCAGCTCATCGGCGGCTCAATTGCAGGCGAACCCGGCAAGCATTCCGCCGAGCTTGCTACAGATTACCGGGGTGATTCCGTTCAGCAAGACCATCTTCCTGTGGCAAAGCCTGGTCGTGACTGCGGTACTGCTCGTGGTATCGACGCTAGTCGCGTACTGGACCGCGCCGGGGCCGTCGCGCGCAAAGACTGCCTCCGAGCTCGGTGTCGTCATAGAGCCAGCCAAATGTTCCGCGCTGGTCAGCAGGCGTCCAGGAGAGTGGCTGGAACACAGCCCGATACTGACGATCGCGCTCGTGGCACTGGGGACGGGATGGGTGTGGCATGAGTTGTCCGGCAAGCCGCTGCTGGTGGCGATCTCGGGTCTGAATACCTACAACCTGATCTTCTTGCTGGTCGGAATGCTGCTGCACTGGCGACCGCGCAGTTTCCTTGATGCCGTGGCGAGGGCGGTACCGGCTACTGCCGGGGTCCTCATCCAGTTCCCGCTTTACGGCGCAATCGCCAGCATGATGACCACGGCGCAGGGGCCGGACGGCGCATCGTTGTCGCACCATCTTTCGACGCTGTTTGTCGGCATTTCGTCAGCCGAGACCTATCCGTTGATGATGGGCATCTATTCGTCCGTGCTCGGCTTCTTCGTGCCGTCCGGTGGGGGAAAATGGATCATCGAGGCGCCGTACGTCATGCAGGCTGCCAATGACCTCCATGTCCACCTTGGCTGGGCCGTGCAGATCTACAACGCCGCGGAGGCGCTGCCCAACCTCATCAATCCATTCTGGATGCTGCCGCTGCTCGGCATCCTCGGCCTGAAGGCTCGCGACCTCGTGGGCTTCACGTTCGCGCAATTTCTTACTCACACGCCGCTGGTACCGCTCTTGCTGTGGGCCCTGGCCGGCACCCTGCAGTATTCGCCGCCTGTGCTGCCGTAGTGCAAAGGCCCGTGCGCAGCAGCACGAAGCGCACGGGGCCGGCCGGCAAGGCATCGCTTCCGCAATCACGGGGCCAATCCGTGAGTCAGGCTTGCTCAGGCTTGCGTCCGCAACCACTATTTGCGGACGCAATCATGATGGAAGCCGAGTTTGACCGATGATCGAAGCGTTGGGAGCGCGTTGATGTTCCGATTCGGCTCCGACGTACTTGCGGAGATGGGCAGTAGTGCGCTCATGAGCGTGCTTCCTTTCGGGTGCTGCCCGAGGGCTTGGTAGGCTGGTTCTTTCTCCAGGCCGCGTGTTCCTGGGACATGCAAACGGCGCATGGTCTGTAGCCGGCGGCGATGGCCGTGGCCTCGTCGGCAAAGAATACGCGGTGCTTCACATAGCCGCCACGGGCAATCGCCTGTAGCGCGGCGCGGCAATCCATGCGGCCGTATAACTTGCCGCCCCGATGGCCTCCGAAGATGCCGGGCATGGCGCTGGAGTACGGCTTGCCATCTGGCCCCATCAGCATGAATGTCTTGTCCGGTGTCGGCATGTGCGGTGCCCCCTTCTGCATCACGGTGCATCGTGGAACGACAGTTCCAGTCCGATGCGCTCGCCCTTGCGGACGCGGCTGATGGCGTGCTTGAGATTGACCCGATAGTAGCCCTTGGTACCCTTGAAGGGGCGTTCCGCCGTGGCGATGACAGCCACATCGCCGATCCTGAGTGGCAACACCGCCGGACGCGACTGCATGCGCGGGCGCTGCTCAGTCATCACGAACTCGCCCCCTTGGAAGTCGACACCCGGCTCGGACAGCACGGCGACAATCTGCATGGGAAACACCTGCTCGCCGTCATTGCGCTGATGCAGCGCTACGTAATCTTCGACGCTGAGCCGACTTAGATGGGATTGCGCCCGCGTCTGGCCTGCCTTCCGATTACGCCGCAAGAAGTCTTCCAGTTCGGCCGGATAGCGATGCTCGACGCCCAGGGTTTCGTTCCATCGGTTGGCAACGATGACCAGACGACGATAGAGGGCTGCGCGCCACTGCTCCAGCGGCACCGGCAGGCCCGTGCTGAAGACCAGCAATTCACCGCGCCCGAGGCCACCGGATGCCAAAGCCACTCTAACGGCACCGGACGCAGAGGTCTGTCGCGCCAGATCACACGCCGCATTGGCACCTAAGAGGCCGGGCAGCACGGCATAGCCTTCGGCATCGAGCTGCAGGCCGATGTCCACCCAGTTCAGACGATCGAGGGTTGTGTCGAACGCAGTCACGGGATGCCTTTACATCAAACTTGGGCCTCGCGGCGCAGCAGCTCGCGCTTGCGATCCACGCCCCAGCGGTAGCCGGCCAGATCGCCATCACGCCGCACGACGCGGTGGCAAGGAATAGCCACGGCGATGTGATTCGTGGCACATGCTTGGGCCACGGCGCGTACCGCCTTGGGTGAACCGATGCGCTCAGCGATCTCGGCATAGCTCACGGTCGTACCCGGCGGGATCTCGCGCAGCGCGCGCCAGACGCGCTCCTGGAAAGCAGTGCCCCGCACGTCCAACGGCAGGTGCAATCCCATCGCAGGCGCTTCGATAAAGCCCACCACCTGGGCAATCAATTGCTCGAATTCACCGTCGCAGCCGACGATCTCGGCCTTGCGGAATTGGTCTTGGAGGTCGCGCACCAGCCGGTCGGGATCGTCGCCTAGCAGGATGGCACAGATGCCGCGCTGGCTCTGCGCAACCAAAATGGCCCCCAGGGAGCACTGGCCCACGGCGAAGCGGATGACGGCACCGACACCACCGGAGCGATACTCCCGTGCACGCATGCCCAGCAACTGCTCGGAGGCTTCGTAGAAGCGGCTGTTTGAGTTGAATCCGCTGTCGTAGATAGCGTTCGTAATGGACGCATCCGGGCTGCTCAGTTCTTCGCGCAGCTTGCGGGCGCGATAGGCCGAGCTGTATGCCTTGGGTGTCAAGCCCGTTTCAGCCTTGAAGAGACGATGAAAGTGAAACGGACTCATGCCGATTTCAGTCGCCAAGTCATCGAGCTGAGGGGGCGTCTCTGATGCTTCAATCATGCGGCAGGCACGGGCCACCAATGCAGCGCGCTCGGCTGCTGCACTGGTCTGGTCACCATGCGCTCGGCGGCTGCAGCGGTAGCCCGCAGCCTCGGCGGTTTCGGCCGAGTCGAAGAACTCCACGTTCTCGCGCTTGGGCAGCCGTGCCGACGAACTCGGCTGGCAGTACACGCCCGTGGTGCGCACGGCGTAGACGAAATGGCCGTCGGCGCCAGCATCGCGCGCCTGTACGGCCGTCCAGCGATCGTCTTCCGTTTCGTAGGCAATGGTCGTCTTCATGGCGGAAGTCTCGTTATCATCAATCACACAGCCAGAATACGCGGGCTTTCTATCGCAAGCACTCCGATTCTTGCGGCCGATATCTCACGAGCGCCTCATAGGGCTCGCGTGCCGGCTTGGCCTCATGGCGACATGGTCCGATGGCGGCAATGTGGCGACCCCAGTCCTCATCCAGTTCAGACAGGAATCTGACGGCCCGCCGGTAGGCACGCGGTGACAGGTCGGCAGCAATAGCCTTTGCATGGATCCCGCTCAAGATCAGAACCCCGCCAGCATGGCAGTCTGCGACGCGAGCTTCCTCTCCTTCACCGCGATCGCCTTCTCGCGCTCCAGCAGCCAGCGCTTGCGGTGCAGGCGTCACGCCGAATTCGCCAAAGAGGAACGTAGCCCGCATGCCCAGAGATACCGAAACGATCGGTGCCTCATAGGCTTGCTCGTTCTTATCCTGGTGCAGCGAAAGCCTGCTGCCAGGCAGGTAGCGATTGACCAGGCAGGCATCGGGCTCGAAGTCGTCAAAGCCCGCCTCAGCGGCAGCCTCATTTGCCAGCCGGGCAAATATCGCCGGCATGGCCGGCCAAGGCTTCCCCGTATCTGGGTCGACGGTTGTGTAGCGATAGCCGCGCCGGTCGGTCGTCCAGCCCAGCGCGCCGCAATTCGTTAGCGCGACCGACATGGTGAAGCCGCCCGGCGTGACCATATGCCGAAAGGGTGAAGTCGCCTCGATGTCCGCAATGGCGGGAATCAGATCGGGCGCATAAGGTAGCGCGAATCTGCGCAGCACGACTGCGGCAGGACCGATGCGGTGGTGCTCCGCAGTTTCCTCAAAGAGTTCGAGCGTTTCCATGCTCACCTCGCATCGTGAAAGATCAGGCCCACAGTGTGGCGTTTGCCGCTGAGAATGCGGCTGACGCCATGTCGCATGGAGACTTTGCGAGTGCCACCCCGTCCCATCGCAGGCCGTTGATTAACGGCGAATACCACCGCGTCACCCTTGCGCAGCGAAACCACATCCGCGCGCTGGCCTTTTGTGGAACGCTCTGTCATGACGAACTCACCGCCAGCGAAATCCTTGCCGGGCGCTGACAGCAGGATGGCCACCTGCAGCGGGAAGACGTGCTCGCCGTATAGGTCCTGGTGAAGACAGTTGTAGTCGCCCTCACCGTACTGAAGGATCAGCGGTGTCGGTCGGGTCTGGCCCGCTTGGTGGCACCGCTGCAGGAATGCGACCAGATCATCCGGGTATTGCACGTCGATTCCCAACTGCAGATTCCAGCGATTGGCAATCGGCGCTAGCCGGCGGTACAGCGCGTGACGTAGCTGTTCGAGCAGCGGCGGCAACGGATAATCGAAGTACTTGTATTCGCCGCGCCCGAATCCATGACGAGCCATGACGACCCGTGTGCGGTAGCCTTTCTCATGGGGGTAGAGCGCCGCGAGCGCATCGCATTGCCCCTCCGTCAGAAGGCCGGGCAGCACGGCGTTTCCGCAAGCATCGAGCGAACTCCCGATGCTCATCCAGTCGTAGACCTCGGGCGTCATGGCAATGTCGCGACTCGCCACGGATCTCATATTGCCAACTCCACAGCTCCGGTTGCTTCATCGGCCAGCAGTGCATGCTTTCGCTCTACACCCCAGCGATAGCCGGAGATCGAACCGTCGCTGCGCACCACTCGATGACAAGGAATCGCTATCGCCAGCACATTGGCTGCACACGCGCCGCCACGGCACGAACTGCTTCTGGTACACCGAGAGTTGGCATTTTGTGGTCATGCGCTTGGGTTGCCCTCCACGCTTGATGGCACTTTGCCGATGAGGTCTCGTCTGGCAACTCCGATTCTTGCGCAACGAAGTTCGGATGTTTTTTACGGCACACGCCGCGCGATTCGCGGTGTTCTTTATAGTCCGGCGTGCGTGGCGACTGCCGCCCCTTGATCTGACGTTGGTGTTCCTGTTGAAGTTGAAAATGCGCTGGAGGGATTGAATACTTCGATCGCAAGAAACAGAGAGCGCCATCGAAGACGGGTCACTACTCTTCATTCCAAGCGAGACATAGCACCTCTCGCTTCCACGAGTCCGGCGCGTCGCCGGCCTTGGTTAAGCGCAAGGGGAGGCCGTTATGTCTATTCGTTTGATCCAGCCAGGTGCATTCGTAGACTGCGGCGACGTTTGGCTGCGTGACCAGTTGGCCCGCCTCGCGCAAAGGCATGCGCAGTTCGGGAGGCGCTACCGGGTCGACGCCGATGCGCTGCTGGCACGATTGGCAAGCACTTCCAGAGAGGCAGAGGCGGCAGCAGCGCCCGTTGCTTCAAAGATTTCGACTGGTAACCGAATTCGGCAGGCGACGATTCAAGCCATCGAACACTGTTCACGACTGGATGATTATGCTGCCGCAATCACCATCGCGCACTGAGCGTTATGCGAGATCGCTGTTGGAATCGAACCTGCACGAACTGGCAATGGTGGCCATTGCAAGCGAATTCTTGCCCATTCACCGGCTCGGAACGCCTCGAAGGATGGAAGGCTGAAGTAGAGCCAATTTCAGCCCTTCGAATGGACTGTCTTGAGCGACAGAGACTGGCCGTTCCAGCCCGAACCCGGCCATCGGCTAATCGGTTTTCTCCGGAAATCGGTGATGGACAAAATGAATCGCCCATCAAAGGGCGATCTTTGCAGCAACTGAATCCACGCGGACAGCGCAGGTAGTGGCGGCAGAGCGGATGGGGCGACCCCGCTCGCTCTGCCTCTTGTCGCTGCTCAATGCTGCAGGGCCGCGACCATGCCGCCCAGGTTGTTGATGGTGTTCGTCACACTCTTCATGTCGACATTGGTGCGGTTCGATGCATCGACCTGCGTAACAGGTGCGAAGATCGTGTTCGGGCTGGCGAACGAAACGCCGCTGCCACCGGTAATGGCGTTCACGCCGGAATTCACGAAGATGCTGCCGCCGCGCACGGCGCCCATCTTGGCGTGGTCGAGGTCTTGTTCGAGCGAGAGGTTCTGGATGGTCAAGGACATGATGGTCTCCTGGGGTAGGCTGGAATCAACGAGATGAGAGGGACTGGATTTAGTGCTGCGCGGCCTGCACGATGCCACCAACGTTGTTGAGCAGGTTGCTGATGCTCGTGAGGTCGATGTTGGTGCGGGTCGAGGCATCGACCTGCGTGACCGGCGCCACGATGATGTTGGGGCTGGCGAAGGACACGCCGGCGCCGCCGAGGATCGCGTTGACGCCATTGTTCAGGAACAGGCTGCCGCCGCGCACGGCGCCCATCTTGGCGTGGTCAAGGTCTTGTTCGAGGGGCAGGTTCTGGATGGTGAGGGACATGATTAACTCCTTGGGTAGGCTGGTCTGGCTTGGGTTAGAGAGCATCTGGTGTTGCGCTCGAGGTCATATACGCATGGGGTGTGCCAGCTGCTGTCCCAGCGGCTCAATCAGTCGCTAACCATTTGAAATTAAAAAAGAAATTGCGCTGAGTGCCGCGTAGCCATGCCGATGTCCACGCCAGTGTCCGTACGCCAATCCCCAACACATCTCCCCTCTCTGTTTGCGCCGCGACGACATATCGGTCGGCGGGCGTCCGTGGATACCCACATTGACGGTGAACTTCATCTGCGTAAAAATAAATTCATAAATATGAATATCGCCTGTATTGGCCAAGGTGGCCGGACCAGGTCAACGCCGCACTGGAGACAACCTTTATGAAGCCGAATTTCCGTCGCCGCCTGATGCTTTGCGCTGCCGTGCTGGGCGCAATGCCCGCACTGGCCTGGAGCGATACGTACCCGAGCAAGCCGATCCGGCTGGTGGTGCCGTTCGCCCCGGGCGGTGCCACCGACGTGGTGGCGCGCCTGATCTCACAGAAGCTCGGCGAGGCGCTCAAGCAATCGGTGGTGGTGGAGAACCGGCCGGGGGCCAACGGCATTATTGGCACCGACGTCGTCGCGCGCGCCGCGCCGGACGGCTATACCTTGCTGCTCAACACGGCTGGCGCGCAGACGCTCAGCCCGCTGATCTACAAGGCCAGCTATGACCCGATGAAGAGCTTCGAGCCGATTTCGCTGATCTCCAATATCGGCTTCGTGATGGTGGTGCATCCATCGGTGCCGGCCAAGTCCGTGCAGGAATTCGTCGCGCTGGCCAAGTCCAAGACCCGGCCGCTGAGCCTATCGGCGGGCAGCAGCATGATCGAGCTGATCGGTGCGAGCTTCAAGGCGAGCGCCGGCACGCCGGATGTGGTGAGCGTGTCTTATCGCGGCACCGGCCCGCAGATGCAGGCCGTGGTCGCCGGAGAAGTGGACATGACCATCGATCCGTTCAATTCGATGGCCATGATCAAGGCCGGCAAGCTGCGCCCGCTGGCCGTGCTGTCGGACAAGCGTTCGCCCGCGCTGCCTGATGTGCCGACGATGCAGGAGGCCGGCTATAGCGGCATGGCATTCGGTTCATGGGCCGGCCTGCTTGCCCCGGCAGGGACGCCGAAGGACATCGTCGCGCGGCTGGGCAAGGAAGTGACCCGGATCGTGGCGCAACCCGACATCCGGGAAAAGCTGGCTGCCATCGACTACGAAGCCGTTGGCAGCACGCCGGAACAGTTCGCCAGGACCATTGCCGACGATACCGCGCGGTGGAAGAAGATCGTGAAGGAGACGAACTACAAGGCGGGCTCTTAACTGGCGGGTTCGTAACACCTGGCGCCCGCGCCGCCCAGTATCGCCGCAAGCGTGCGTGTGCGCATGGCGATGCGGTAGACGCGCTTCAGGAACAGGTGGGCGTCGTGCTCCCATGCGAAGCCGATGCCGCCGTGGACCTGGATGGTCAGCCGGGTGGCTTGCGTCGCCGCCGAGGTGACCAGCCGGTTCGCGGTCTGTTCGATACCGCTGGCAATCGCGCCGTCGGCCGCCGCCTCGGCCAGCAACTGGCGAATCGCATACCGGCCGTTGTCGAGCGCCACCCAGGCGTTGGCAAGCGGATGCTTGATGGCCTGGTACTGGCCGATCAGGCGGCCGAACTGCCGGCGTTCCTGCGCGTAGGCAATGGCCATGTCCAGCGACGCCGAGGCCGCGCCAACCATTTCCGCCAGGCCGAGCGCGAGCGCGCGGCGCAGCACGGCGCTCATCCGCGCTGGCGGCACGGAAAACACGCACTGCGCAGCGGGCGCGGCATCCGGCAGGCGGCCGAGGGCGACGCAGGCGTCGAGGCCATCGACAACGGCCACGTCCGCGCCGTCGTAGCGCTGGATCACCCAGCGTGCGCGATCCGCATCGCACGGCGCCACGCGGTAGTACTGGACGCGCCGACCGTGGTAGTCGACGAAGCGGCCATCATCCGTCCCGGTGTCGATGCGTCCGCTTGCGGGAAATTGGTCCAGCGGCAGCACGGTGCCGGACGCCATCAGCTCCGGCACGGCTTCGCCGAGCGGTCCCAGCACATAGGCGCAGAAGCCCAGCGGCAGGGTTAGCAGCGTGCGGCCCAGCGTCTCGCCGATGCCAAGCGCCTGGGCACTGTCGCCTTCGTCGGCCCCCGCGTTGCCGACGTCCAGCCAGCCGCCTTCGGCAAGCCCGGTCCACATGGCCGCATGCGCCGGCTCGTCCAGCGTGTGGCGCGCGCGCGCATAGCTGATCGGGTGCTGCTCGCACAGCATGCGCGCGAACATGGAAACCAGCATATCGTCGGATTCAGTTTGCATGGGTGCTCTTGTCCTTAGGCAGGCCCAGCAGGCGCTCTGCAATGATGTTTCTCTGGATCTCGGAGGTGCCGGCCACGATGGTTTCGGCGCGCGACCAGAGGAATTCGCGCACCGTCGCGGCATCTTCGGCGTATTCGGCGTACGCGCCGCCGGCTTCGGGGCCGACCACGGCGCCTTCGCCCGACAGTTCGAGCTGAAGCTCGATCACGGCCTGGCGCGTCTCGCTCCACAGCAGCTTGAGGATGGCGCCGTCGATGCCGGGCGTGCTGCCTGCGGCCACACGGCGGATCACCTGTTCCACGCGCCAGCGGATGACCTGGCAGCGGTCGCGCGCGTCCTGCAGGCGGTGCGCGCAACTGCCGCGCTCGTCGGCGGCAAGGCTGGCGCGGGCAAACAACGCCTCGGCGTGGTGCAGCTCATGCTCGAGCTGCACCACGCGCGGCAGGAAGTAGGTGCCGCGCTCATACTCGGCGGCGGCCATGGCAATGCGCCAGCCGTCGCCCGCCTCGCCGACGATGTTCGCGACGGGCACGGCGACGTTCTCGAAGAAGACTTCGTTGTAGTCCGACTCACCGGTCATCTGCCGGATCTGCGAGACCCGCACGCCGGGCGCCTGCATGTCGATCAGCATGAAACTGAGGCCGCGGTGGCCGGTGCTGCCGGGATCGGTGCGTACCAGCGCAAAGCACCATCGCGCCAGATGCCCTTGCGTGGTCCAGATCTTGTGGCCATTGACGAGCCAGCCATCGTCGGTAGGCGTGCCGCGCGTGCGCACCGAGGCCAGGTCCGAGCCGGAGCCGGGCTCGGAGTAGCCCTGGCACCAGATCTCGGTGCCGAGCCGGATGCCGGGCAGGAAGCGCGCCTTCTGCGCGGCGGTGCCGAACTGCAGCAGCGTGGGCGCCAGGATCGCGTGCGCGATGCTGTTGATCGGCTGCGGCGCGCCATGGCGTGCGCACAGTTCGTGAAACGCGATCAGTTCCGCGGTCGGCAGGGCGCGGCCGCCGTACTCGTGCGGCCAGGTGAGCGAGACCAGGTTCGCATCGCACAGCAGCGTGTTCCAGCGCATGCGGCAGGCCTGGCCCGGGTTGGCATGCGCCGGGTAGGCCTGGCGCAAGGCCGCCAGCGCGGGCATCAGCCACGCGCTCGCTTCCGACCGGAAGGCGGTCGTTGGGGTGGGATCGTTCATATCAGTATTTGCAATCTGCGATGGTGACGGGCGCAGCGTTCAGGTGGCGGCCGGTGGCGTGAGGACGGCCGGCGGCGCGCTCCAGGCCAGCGGGCCGGCGATCCACTCCGCCAGGCTTTCCGGAGAAAGTCCCGCTACCAGCGCCCTCGGCACGAAGCGTCCGTCGACAACGTCGAAGATGCCGATATCCGTGTAGACGCGACGCACCACGCCCTGCGCGGTGAGCGGGAGTTGGCATTGGCCGACCAGCCGCGACGTGCCGGCGCGGGTCAGGGTGTCCATCATGACCCACACCGTGGGGGTGCCCACTGCGAGATCCATGGCGCCGCCGACGGACGGTAGCGGATCGGCATCGCCGAGCGACCAGTTGGCCAGGTCGCCGTTGGCGGCCACCTCGAAAGCCCCGAGTACGGTGATGTCGAGATGCCCGCCGCGCATCATCGCGAACGACAAGGCGTGGTCGCAGATCGACGCGCCGGGATTCAGGTGCACGAACTCCTTGCTGGCGTTGATCAGGTCAGGGTCCGGGACGGCGTCCGGGCCGAGCCGTCCCATGCCCAGGATGCCGTTCTCGCTGTGCAGGTGGAGGCCAAGCTCCGCCGGAATGTGTTCGGTAACCAGCGTCGGCATGCCGATGCCGAGGTTGACCACGGCAAAGCGCGGCAAGTCCTGCGCCACCCGTTGCGCAATCTGGTGTCGGTTCAGGCGTTGCATGCGGGCCTCCGGATAATGCGATCGACAAAGACGCTCGGGGTCATGACGTGGCACGGATCGAGCGAACCCGTGTCGACGACGGCATCGGCTTCCACGATGGTGGTGGCCGCGGCGGTGCACATGACCGGGGCGAAGTTGCGCTGCGCGTAGCGGTAGACCAGGTTGCCGATGCGGTCGACCCGCGCCGCGCGGATGAAGGCGTAGTCGGCATGCAGCGGTGGCTCCAGCACGTAGCCGCGCCCGTCGATGACGCGCGTCTCCTTGCCCTCCGCGAACGGCGTGCCATAGCCGGTCGGCGTAAAGAACGGTCCCAGTCCCGCGCCCGCGGCGCGCATGCGCTCGACCAGTGTTCCCTGCGGCATCACCTCGACCTCCAGGCGCCCGGCCACGACCTGCTCGCGGATGGCGTCGGAGCCCGGCATGCGCGGGTACGAGCAGACGATCCTGCGCACGCGTCCAGACGTCACCAGCGCCAGGAAGCTGGCATCGCCAGCGCCGGCGTTGTTGTTGACGAGTGTGAGATCGCGCACGGCGGTGCGCGCGAGCAGCGCGGCAAGCAGGTGCGAAGGAATGCCGGCACCGCCGAAGCCGCCGACCAGGATGCTGGCGCCCGAGCGCACGTCGGCCACGGCCTGCGCGGCGCTGTCCATGAGCTTATCCTGCATGGTTTTGCTCCAACGGTTGCCAGGCCGTGCGCCCGTAAGCCAGTTCACGCGCGGTGTCCGCCTCGCGGCAGCGGAACGCGACATCGTTGTTGTCGTGGTCATGCCAGCGTTCGACGATCACCGCGCGGCCGGGGTAGGCCACGCCGGAAAAGCGAATGTCCAGCCGCGACAGAAAGGCATCGGGCGGCTGCGGCGGCATCAGCAGGACGCGCGACACCAGCCCCGCCAGCGCGGCGCCATGCAGGATCGGCGCCGGCAGGCCGGCAAGCCGCGCGCTATGCGGATCGATATGGAGCGGGTTGCGGTCGCCGGTCAGCCGGTAGATCGCCGCCTGGTTGCGGCTGGTCGGCACCACCACGCTATGGTCGGGGCCACGTTCGGGTGGTCGTGGAATCGCGGGCAACGGCGCATCGGAACGCGTGCTGTCGCCGCCGGAGTATCCGCCGTCGCCGCGGCAGACATTGACCTGTTCGATCCGGGCAAGCGGCTGGTCCGTGGCCTGTTCGAAGAGGGTCCGTTCGGTCACGACCACGGCACCGCTTTGCGCGCCCTTGTCGATGATCCGCGCGACGCGGCTGCGGCTGTAGACCGCCGCGGACGTCGCGAGCGGACGGTGCAGCGTGATGCGCTGCTCGCCGTGCACGACCTTGCGCCAGTCGATGCCGTGGACGGCATCGCGCATCCAGAAGCCGGGGTAGGCGATGACGGATACCATCGAGGGCAGGGCGGTGAGCGTCTCTTCGTAGAGATAGCCGACCTCGTCGCCCAACGCCGCGTCGTCGCTCAGTCCGGCGCCCACGCCCAGTGCGTAGAGGATGCAGTCATCTGCGTCGTAGCGGTGCGGCAGGGGCGCGAACGCCGTCGCCTTGAGCTGGTGATAATCCAGGGCCATGCGCGCTCCTTACACCGGGTCCCACGCGAACACTTCGGCCGAGGTGTCGAGCGGCATGAACGATTGCCGCAGCGCCGGCATGCCGTGCGTGGCGATGGTCTGCGCGCTCCAGCCTTCGGAGCGGTGCACCGACTTGGCCGGCCGCGCCTGGCTCATCAGGAAGATCTCGTTGAGGCGGACGGCAAACACCTGCCCGGACACCTGGGCCGATGCATCCGACACCAGGTAGGCGATCAACGGGGCGATGGTCTCCGGGCCCATGCGACGGATCTTCTCGATATGCACGGCCTGTGCGGCAGTCTTGGCCGGAATGGTTTCGGTCATGCGGCTCCATGCGAGCGGCGCGATGCAGTTCGAGCGCACGTTGAAGCGCTCCATGTCCAGCGCGATGGCCTTCGACATGCCGACGATCCCCAGCTTCGCCGCGCAGTAGTTGGCTTGGCCCCGGTTGCCGATGACGGCGGAGTTGGACGTCATGTGGACCATGCTGCCGCTGCCCTGGGCGCGGAAGTGTTCGGCCGCCGCCCGGCTGACATGGAAGGTGCCGTACAGGTGCACGCGGACAACGGCGTCGAAGTCCTCCGGCGTCAGCTTGTAGAACATCTTGTCGCGCACGATGCCGGCATTGTTGATGACCGCGTCGATGCGGCCGAAGTTGTCCAGCGCGGCTTCGATGATGCGGCCGGCGCCGCTGGCCTCGGCCACCGAATCGCCGCTCGCCACGGCCTGCCCGCCGGCGCGGCGGATCTCTTCCACCACCGCCGCGGCGCCGTCGCCGCCGGCTTCGCGGCCATCGAGCGATACGCTGAGATCGTTGACCACCACGCTGGCGCCCTGGCGCGCCAGCTCGATTGCCGCCGCGCGCCCGATGCCGTTGGCGGCGCCCGTGACGACTACTACTTTTCCATTCAACATCGCTCTACCTCTCTCTTGAAAGTATCGTGGTGGCCTGCGCGCTGAGCACGCCGCCGTTGCCATGGACCAGCGCGGTGGTGGCGCGCGGCACCTGGCGCTCGCCGCATTCGCCGCGCAGCTGCCTGACCGCTTCTACCAGCGCGAACATGCTGTACATGCCCGGATGCACGCAGGACAGGCCGCCGCCGTTGGTGTTGACGGGCAGCGCACCGCCGGGCGCAATGCGGCCGTCCTGCACGAAGCGTCCGCCTTCGCCCTTGGGGCAGAAGCCAAGGTCTTCGAGGAACAAGATCGGATTGATCGTGAACGCGTCGTAGAGCTGGACCACGTCCATCTGCGACGCGTCGGTGCCGGCGCGGCGGAAGGCCAGTGCGCCCGATTCGCGTGCGGCGGTCACGGTCAGGTCCTCCATGCACGAGATCTGCCGGTGGTGGTGCGCCACGGCGGTGCCGAGCACATAGACCGGCGGCCGGCGCAGGTCGGCCGCGCGTTCCGCGCTGGTGACGACGATGGCCCCCGCGCCGTCGGTGACCAGGCAGCAGTCGCGCACGGTGAAGGGCGAAGACACCACCCTGGCGTTGACCACGTCATCGATCGACAGCGGCTCGCGGCGGAATGCCTCGGGATTGCGCTGGGCCCACTGGCGCGCCGATACCGCGACCTCCGCAAGCTGTTCGCGCGTGGTGCCGTACTGGTGCATATGGCGCATCGCTGCCAGCGCGTAGCTGGTGGGCGGATTGAACGGCGCGAACGGGTCTTCATACGGATGCGGGTCCAGCTTCGCCCGCCCCGGCGAGGTGGCCGACACGCTGTTGCCGCCGCGCGGCGTCGCTCCATAGGCGATCACGACATTGCGGCAGAGCCCGGCGCGGACGGCGGCCGCCGCGACCAGCAGGTGCCCGACGAACGAGGCGCCGCCGATCTGCATGCTGTCCGAAAAGGCCGGGCGGATGCCGAGGTATTCGGCCAGCTTGACGATCCACATCGACGACGACAGGCTCGCGCTCATCAGCCCGTCGATATCCGCCATGTCGAGCCCGGCGTCCGCCACGGCCGCATGAATAGCGCGTGAAGAGATCTCAAGGTCGGTCTGACCACCGGCATCGCCGATACCCGCGGTGGCGCTGCCTGCGATGGCGATGCCGGCGCGCATGGCCTGGTCCCACTCGATCATTGGCTGGCCCCCTCGAAAAATACGATTCGCGGCGGCTCGGCGCGGTCGTCCACGCGGGCGCGCACCGCCATCCCGATCCGCAGTTCGCCCGGACCCGTGGCGGGACACGTGGACATCATGCGGAAGCCGTCTTCCATGTCGACCAGCACCACGTTGCGTCCCGGCCGGTCGCCTTGAGCGGGGATTTCCGAGTACGAATAGACCGTGCCGGCGAGTCCCATCGGCACCCAGCTGTAGTCGGCGCTGCGGCAGCCCGGGCAATGCGTGCGCGGGAAGAAGAAGCGCTTGCCGCAAGCGCCGCAGCATTGCACCTTGGGCGTGCCCTGGCGCAGCCCCTGCAGGAAGGCGTGCTCGGGCGACTCCGGCTGCCCCGCGTGGCTTGCCGTGGCGTCATTCATCTTTGACTCCGGCCTGCTGCACCACGCCTTTCCACTTGTCCATCTCGGCCGCCACGAAGCTGCGGTACGTGGGCAGGTCCATGTCGCCGGGCTCCGAGCCCGTGGAGCGGATGTAGTCGGCCGTAGCCGGCTTGGCGATGGCCTTGCGGATGCCCTTGTTGAGCACGTCCAGCACTTGCGGCGGCGTTCCGGCCGGCGCATAGACGCCGACCCAGGTGGTCAGGTCGAAGCCCTTGTAGCCAAGCTCGTTGAGCGTGGGAACCGCCGGATAGAGCTTGCTGCGCTGCGCCGACGCGATTGCCAGCGGCACGATCTTGCCGGACTTCAGGTACGCGGTGGCCGTGACCGACTCGGCGATGCCGAACGGCACCTGCCCGGACACCAGGTCGGCCATGGCCGGGCCGGCGCCCTTGTAGGCGACGTGCACCAGCGGCAGCCCGCTCTGCGCGCGCAGCAGTTCGCCCACGATATGCGGCGCGCCGCCGATGCCGGCCGTGCCGAACGGGATGCTCGAATGGGTCTGCCCGTACCGCTTGAGATCGGCGAAGGTCTTGATGTTCAGGCCGGTGTTGACGAGCACGAAATTCGGGCTGATCGCCAGCAGCGCGACCGGGTCGAACGCCTTGCGCGCGTCGTACGGCAGCGACCGCTTGAGCGCGGGATTGATCACGTGGCTGGTGGCGCCCACCAGGATCGTATAGCCATCGGCGGGCCGTCGCGCGACGTACTCGGTGGCGATCTGTCCCGTCGCGCCGGGTTTGTTGTCGACGATGAAGGTCTGCCCGGTCTCGGCCTGCAGGTCCGCCGCGAGCTTGCGCGTGAGGATGTCCGTCATGCCGCCGGCGGCATAGGCGACCACGAGCGTGACCGGCTTGGAGGGGTAGTTGTCCGCTGCCTGTGCTGCAGCGGCGGCCAGCAGCGCAAGCGGAATGGCGATCGCCATGCGTTTCATAGGGTCTCCTTGTCTTTCTCTGTTGGTTGAAGCGTCTTCATGCAGCCCCGCAGGGCGACCGCCTACTGCGGCTCGATGCGGGCATCCCTGACGATGCCGCTCCACTTGCGGATTTCGCTGCCGACGAAGGTCCGGAACTCGGGCACGCCCATGTGCCCGGGCGTGGTGCCTTGCTGCATCAGCGTGTTCCTGAAGGCCGGCTCGTTCATCGAAGTCACGGCCACCTGTTTGAGGCGGTCCACGATCGCGGGCGGGGTCCCGGCCGGCGCGTAGAAGCCGATCCAGATCTCGGTCTCGTAGCCCGGCACGCCTTGTTCGGCGATGGTCGGCACGTTCGGCAGCATGGCGTTGCGCGCACGCGTGCTCACGGCGATGGCATTGAGCTTGCCGGCCTGGATGTATTTGATGGCGGTCAGCGCATCGACGAAGGACGCCTGGATCTGGCCGCCGAGCAGGTCATTGACGGCCGCCGCGGTGCCCTTGTACGGCACATGCAGAAGCGGGGCGTCGGTACGGCTGGCCAGCAACACGCCGGAAAGGTGGGTGGTGCCGCCAGTGCCGGCCGATCCGTAGCTGACACTGCCGGTGCGCCTGGCATAGGCCAGGAATTCCTGCAGGTTATGCGCCGGCACCGCCGGGTTCACCACGAGCACGTTCGGCGTGCTGGCCAGCAGCGCGACAGGCGCGAAGTCGCGCTCGGTGTCGTACGGCAGTTGCCGGGTGATCGATGGGTTCACCACGTGCGCCGTGGTGGTGACCATCAGCGTGTAGCCGTCGGGCCGGGCCCGCGCCACCCGCTCGGCGCCGATGATGCCGCCGGCGCCGACGCGGTTTTCCACCACCACGGGCTGGCCCAGGGCCTTCTGCATGGTCCTGGCGAGCTGGCGGGCCAGCACGTCCGTCATGCCGCCGGCGGCGAACGGGACCACCAGGGAAACCGGCTGCGCCGGGTAGTCGGCGGCCTGCGCGAGGCTGGCCAGCAGCACCAGGCCCGCGCAAAGCAAGCGCGGGCCGAACAGCGAAAAGCGTTTCATCTCTTGATCTCCTCCAGCGTTGTCCGCTTGTTGTTCTGGTGATGTTTTTTGAACGCGGGCCAATGGTAGAGATGGATCGATTTATGACACAATCGACTTCTGTTCATGATTGAAGTCCATATTGGAATGAATATCACCTACCGCCAGTTGCGTCTCTTTCTTGAGGTGTTCGAGACCCGCAGCATCACGGCGGCCGCTGGCCGCCAGCACATCACGCAATCGGCGGCCAGCAAGGTGATCGCGGAACTGGAGGCGCAGCTCGGCTTCGACCTGTTCGACCGCACCACGCGGCGCGTGGAGCCGAACGACGCCGCGCGCGAGTTCCATGCGTTTGCGGTCGACGTGGTCGCGACCATGCAGGCCGCCACACGCAGCGTCGAGGAGCTGATCGCGATGAAGCGCGGCAAGGTCAGCATTGCGGCCTCGCCGCTGATGATCTACGGCTTGCTGTCCGGCCCGATCGCCGACTACCGCGAGCGCTTTCCCGGCGTGCGCTTCGAACTGCACGAGCTATCGACCGACGAAGCGGTCGATTGCGTGCGGGCCGGCACGGTGGATTTCGGCCTGGCCGCCGTGGACGCCGAGCTGCCCGGCGTGGCCACGACGGTGGTCTACCGGGACAGCATGCGTGTCGTGGTGAACGACCAGAACGCGCTGGCACAGCGCGCTTCAGTGTCGCTGGCCGAACTGGCCGACAGCGAGCACATCAGCCTGCGGCGCTTCTACAGCGTGCGCCGCACGCTGGACCAGCTGGTCGCGGGCAAGGGCGTCAGCCTGCCCAGCGGCATCGAAGTTGGCACTCTGACCTCGGCGCTCGGCCTGGTGCGCCGCGGCGCCGGCCTGCTGATTGCGCCCGGCTATGTCGCGGCAATTGCGCAGGAATGGGGCATGCGCACCCTGCCGATCGCCGACCTGCCGCGCGATGTCCATCAGATCTCGATGATCCAGCGGCGGCTGGCGCGTCCGACGCTGGCGGCGCGGCAGTTCCTGCAGGAACTGGTGCCGCGGCTGGACCAGGGTGCGGGCGGCAATGCAGTCGGGCGAGCAGGGCGCTAAAGCTCGATATATTCCAGATGGCGATGAAACTATGAAAGCAATTCGCTTGTGGGAATTAGTGTGCGGTTCCAACATGGCGGCACGGAACACACTAATGGAACTCCTTCATGAAGGCCCTGATCGCGGCAATCGCCGTCTCCGCAGCATTGGCCCAGCCTGCGTGGTCGCAGACTGACAGCTATCCCAATCGACCCGTCAAGCTGGTCGTGCCCTTTACGGCCGGCAGCGCGTCGGACACCGCCGCGCGCATCATTGCCGAGGAAGTGCGCAGCGCGATCGGCACCGTCGTCATCGACAACCGGCCGGGCGCGAATGGCATCATCGGGGCCAGCTATGTGGCCAGGTCTCCGGCCGACGGTTACACCCTGCTGCTGACCAGCAGTGCCACGCATTCGGGCATCGAGGCGCTGTACAAGCGTCCAGGCTATGAGCCGATCAAGGATTTCTTGCATATCTCGCGCATCGCCACCATTCCGATGGTGCTGGTGGCGCGCCCGGATGCCCCGTACAAGACGGCGCGGGAGCTCTCCGCTTACGCTCGCAAGAACCACGTGCGCTATGGCTACGGCAGTGGCTCGGCCCAGATCGCCGCGGCAACGTTCTCGCAGATGGCTGACGCGCCGGCCGACGCCATTCCCTACAAGAGCCAGCCGCCCGCGGTGACGGACCTGCTCGGCGGGCAGATCGACTTCATGGTGGCCGATACCTCGGTCGTCATGAGCTTCCTGCGCGGCGGCAAGCTCAATGGGCTGGCCGTCACCGGCCCGAAGCGCCTGCCGGAACTGCCCGGCATGCCAACCATGGCCGAGGCCGGCTACAAGAATTTCGACCTCGTGGTCTGGGTCGGCCTGGCCGCCCCGGCGGGCACGCCGGCCGCCGTGGTCGACCGCTGGAACAAGGCCGTCAGTGCCGCGGTGGCGCGTCCGGCCGTGGTGGAGAAGCTGGCCCACCTCGGCATGGTGGCCAGTGCATCTAGCGTGCGCGAACACGCGGCCTTCGCCGTCGCGCAGCGCGAGACCTGGACCTCGCGCGCGGCGAAAGCAGGGGTGGAGCAGCAATGACGGGCGCGCATGAACAAGCGGGCACGGCTGCCGGTCCGCTGGCCGGCGTGCGCGTGCTGGACCTGACCTCGGTCATCATGGGCCCGGTCTGCACCCAGGTGCTGGCCGACTACGGCGCCACGGTGATCAAGGTCGAGCCGCCGGATGGCGACGTGATGCGGCACGCGGGCAGCAAGCGCGCGGCGGGCATGGGCGCGATGTTCCTGCACGCCAACCAGGGCAAGCAATCGGTGGTGCTGGACCTCAAGCGTGAAGCGGACCAGGCGGCGCTGCGCGCGCTGCTGCCGGACATCGACGTGCTGGTCCACAATGTCCGCCCGCAGGCCATGCGGCGCCTCGGGCTGGACCACGAATCGGTGCACGGGCTCAACCCGTGCATCGTCTATGCCGAGCTGACCGGCTATGCCGAAGGCGGCCCGCTGCACGGACGCGCGGCCTATGACGACGTGATCCAGGCGCAGACCGGGCTGGCTGAGCTGTTCGCGCGCCAGAGCGGCGGCGCGCCCATGTACGTGCCGACGCTGATTGCCGACCGCGTCACGGGCCTGACGGCCGCGCACGCCATCATCGCGGCACTTTATGCGCGCCGGCAGAGCGGGCGCGGCGATACGCTGCGCGTGTCGATGTTCGAGACCATGGCCGCCTTCGTGCTGGCTGACCACCTGGGCGGCGCATCGTTCGAGCCCGCGGCCGGGGCCATGGGCTACAGTCGACTGCTCACGCCGCACCGCAAGCCGTATCGCACCGCGGACGGCTTCATCGCAGCCGTGGTCTACAACGACAAGCATTGGCGCGCGTTTTTCGACGCGGTCGGCGACCTGGCCAGGTTCGACGCCGACGCAAGGTTCCAGACCGCGGCGGCGCGCGCCGACAACTACGACGCGATCTACGGTTACCTCGCCGAAGTCATGGCGACGCGCACCACCGCTGCGTGGATCGCGCTGCTGGAGCGCGCGGATATTCCTTGCGCGCGCGTCAACCGCGTGGAGGACTTGCTCGATGACGCGCAGCTGCGCGCCGTGGGCTTCTTCGATGAACGCGATGGTGGCGATGCGGGCCAGCGCAGGATCGCGCCGCGCTTCCGCGCCCCGGCAGCATCGGCAAGCGCCGCCGCGCCCGCGCCGGCGCTCGGTCAACACAAACTCCCGAATGGAAATTGAGATGCAAGACCTCCAACCACTCCAGCACATCAGGCTCGAACTCAGCGAACAGGGCGTGGCAACCATGCAGATCGCCAATGGCACCTCGCTCAACATCCTCGACTCGGACACGATCGTCGAATTCACCGGTGCGCTGCGCGCGCTGGCGCGCCACCGCGACGTGCGTGTGCTGGTCCTGCGCGGCACCGGCGACAAGGCGTTCATCGGTGGCGCCAATATCAAGGAGCTGGCGAAGCTGGCGCCGGACACTGCGGTCGCCTTCATCACGCGGCTGCACGACCTGTGCGAAGCCGTGCGCGATTTCCCGGTGCCGACCATCGCCCGCCTGTCGGGCTGGTGCATGGGCGGCGGCATGGAGTTCGCGGCGGCGTGCGATATCCGCATCGCGGATACCGAGGCCAACTTCGCCATGCCCGAAGTGCGGATCGGCATTCCGTCGGTGATCCACGCCAACCTGCTGCCGCGCCTGATCGGCGAAGGCAATACGCGCTGGATGCTGCTGACCGGCGCGGCGATCAACGCGACGCGCGCGCACGACTGGGGCTTCCTGCATGAGGTCGTGCCCAATGCAGCGCTCGACGACACCGTGGCCCATACCGTCGGCGAGATCCTGGAATGCGGCCCCGATGCCGTCAGGGCGCAGAAGGCGCTGCTACGCGCCTGGGAAGACCCGTCGATCGAGCGCGGCCTCAAGCACAGCATTGCCCTGTTTGGCCAGGTCTATGAGGGCACGGAGCCGGACCAGTACATGGCGCGCTTCCTGGAGCGGAAAAAGAAGGGCTGACTGCGGAGAGGGCGAGGGTCCTTCGGGTCACCGAAGCGCGGCAGGCCGGGTAACATTGCCCGACGTTTCCCCGCCGCCTTGCCATGAACCTGACCCTCAGAGAATTCCGCGTCTTTCGCGTCGTCTACGAACTGCGCAGTTTCAGCGCGGCATCGCTGGCGGTGCACATGACGCAATCGGCCGTCAGCAAGGTTTGCCAGGAGATGGAGGCCAAGGTCGGCCAGCGACTGTTCGAGCGTTCCACGCGCAAGGTCGTGCCGACGCAGCTGGCGGACCAGCTCTATGGCTACGTCTGCGAGGTGCTCGGGACCATGGATGCCGCGCAGCGCAGCCTGCTGAGCCTGCTCAACCTGGAGCAGGGCGAGGTGCGCGTGGCGGCCTCGCCGATGATGACCTACGGCCTGCTGCGCCAGCCCGTGGCGGAGTTCCAGCAGGCCCATCCGGGCATCCGCACCGGCCTGCACGAACTGTCGACCGACGACACGATCGACTACGTGGTCAACGGCAAGGCCGATTTCGGCCTGGTCTCGATGGAGGCCGATCACCCCAAGCTGGCGATCGAGCCCCTCTACGACGAAACCATGTACGTGGTCTGCGCCGCCGGCCATGCGCTCGCGCGCAAGCGCAAGCTGAGCTGGGAGCAAGTGGCGCCGTTCCCGCATATCTCGATGCATCCGTCCTTCAGCACGCGCCGCACGGTGGACCGCATCTATGCGGAAAAGGGCCTGGCGTACCGCTCCGCGATCGAGGTCGGCACGGTGCTGTCGGTGATCGGGCTGGTGAAGTCGGGCATTGGCGTGGGGATCCTGCCCGGCTATGTCGGTGACTTCGTCGCCGATCTCGGGCTCGCGTGGCGGCCGCTGCCGACGGCGCCTGGCGCACACCCGATCGCGTTGATCCGGCGCTGGAACGCCCGGCTGTCCAACCCGGCCGAGACCCTGATCGATGGGGTCAAGGCCTTGCTGGCGCCGCGCATGCGCCAGGGTGTGCCGGTCCGCTAGCTGTTTTTTCTCCCCGGACGTCGCTGCACGAGGCAGATGATCCACATCTGTCTTAGGCATGTCACGACAAGTGGCCTACCGCACGCAAGCGGCAATGTGAGCTTGGAGCGCCCGCCAACCATCGACTACGGTTAAAAGTCCGCATCGCTGCTTTGAGGGCTGACGATGGTGAGACGCAATGGGCGCCTGGTTCAGATTCTCGCAGCGCTGCTGGGCTTGTTGGCAGTGCAAGGCGCGCGTGCGTCCGATATCCCGTGCAACGCCCCGGTAGGCGGTCCGGGGGCGCGTTGCGAGGAACCCTACGGCGCGGGCGTCGGATGCGAAACGCATCCCGCCCAGCGCGTTCGCAAGGGCCACCTGATCTGCGAGTACACCATGCTGTCGCAGCGCTACGAGCGCATCTATGCGGAACAGCAGAGGATGCTGCAGAAGGGCACGATCCAGGCCGCCGACCTTGCGGCATGGCGCGCGCGGCGCGATGCGTGCGATTCGGTGCGATGCCTGGATGGAGTCTTCCATCAGTTCTGGCGCCAGCGCGATGCCATGCCGAAGTCGGCGGGCAAGCCGGCCATGGCCCGGCAGGGTGCTGCGGAAACGCAGGGCAGTGCAAGACATGAGCCGGCTTCGCGGCCGCTCCCCGCGCGAGCGAAGGCGGCATCGCCCGATACATCGGCCAGCGCGACCGCTGCGGCGGCCGCGGCTGTCGTGGAGCCCTCCGTTGCCGAGGCCTCCATCGCTCCCGATGCGCATGTGGCACGCAGGGCGCCTGGCACCCATCCCGTATCGACAGCGCACAAGGCCTCCTCGATCACCACACTGGAGATCTTCCCCGACGCCAATGTCTCCGCAGTGCCGATTTCCCTGGCGACACCCCAGCCGCGCACCTCGCGACGGCCGGCGCTCCTGCTGGTGGAAAGCCTGCTCTCCGGTCTTGCCGTCCTTGGCCTGGGAGCCGGCCTGGTATGGAAGCGCAGACGGGGCGCGCCTCGGGCGGGCAGCGAAGCGACGCGCGGGCGGATGCCCCCGGTCATGAAGATCACGTATGGCCTGCTTCTGGTGAATGCCCTGCTGTTGCCATTCACGCTTGGCCTGCGGTAGGGCGTACTCGCACTGAAGCTCGGGCACCGGCCTGACGCAGGCGGTCACCAGCGAATGCCGCTCGCAAACTTTTCATCGTCCGATCGAAAAGATTCACTTCTGCTGACAAATCCCATCGGTCACGATTCCCCTGCCTGGGCACCATGCAATGCCGCGGGGGCGCGCGCGATGCGCGTCGATTGGCGCGGGACTTCGGCTGAATGGATTCCGCGCGCCCTGTTCGAGGAAATTCAGATGCTCGCAAAGATCGTGGCGACGTACCGCTACTTCATGTCGGTGGTGCCATTCCGGCTGACGCCGGCCATCATCAGTACGGTCGTGCTGATCACGCTGCTGCTGATACCGCCACCCGCGGGCCTGAAGGCCAACGCCTGGGATCTCGTGGCCATCTTCCTGACCACCATTGTCGCCATCATTCTCAAAGTGATGCCGATCGGCGTCATGGCGATGATGGCCATCGTGATCGTGTCGCTGGCGCAGGTGACCTCGGGCTCGTCCAAGGGGGCCATCGCCGATGCGCTCAGCAGTTTCTCGAATCCGCTGATCTGGCTGATCGTCGTGGCGATATTGATCTCGCGCGGGCTGAAGAAAACCGGCCTGGGCAACCGCATCGGCCTGATGTTCATCGAGCTGCTAGGCAAGCGCACCATTGGCATCGGCTATGGCCTGGCGATCTGCGAGCTGGTGCTGGCGCCCTTCACGCCGAGCAACACGGCGCGCGGCGGCGGCATTGTGCACCCGATCATGCGCTCGATTGCCGGGGCGTTCGACTCCGATCCCGCCAAGGGGACGCAGGGCAAGGTCGGCACCTATCTGGCACTGGTCAACTACCACGCCAACCCGATCACTTCGGCCATGTTCGTGACCGCCACCGCGCCGAACCCGCTCGTCGTCGACTACGTGGCCAAGGCCACCGGCCAGTCGCTGCACCTGAGCTGGACCACCTGGGCGCTGTGCATGCTGGTGCCCGGCCTGCTCTGCCTGCTCCTGATGCCGCTGGTCATCTTCCTGCTCTGCCCGCCGGAGCTGAAGGCAACGCCCAATGCAATTGCCTATGCCAGGGGCGAACTCGCCCGCATGGGGCCGCTAAGCGGCAAAGAGCGGGTCATGATGGGGGTCTTCGCCGTGATGCTGGTGCTGTGGGCCAACGTGCCGGCGATGATCTTTGGCCCGGCCTTCACGCTCGACCCGACCGTGGTCGCGTTTCTCGGCCTGTTCGCGTTGATCATCACCGGCACGCTCGACTGGGACGACGTGCTGTCGGAAAAGAGCGCCTGGGACACCCTGATCTGGTTTGGCGCCCTGGTGATGCTCGCCGAGCAGCTCAACAAGCTTGGCGTCATTACCTGGTTCTCGAACAATATGCGCGACGCCATCGTCGCCAGTGGCGTGGGCTGGCTGCCGACTGCCGCGGTGCTGGTGCTGGCGTTCGTGTTCTCGCACTACCTGTTCGCGAGTACGACCGCACACATCAGCGCAATGATGCTGGCCTTCCTTACCGTCGGTGCGCACCTGATCCCACCGCCGTATGTCCCGCCGTTCATGCTGATGATGGCCGCGGGCTCCGCGATCATGATGACGTTGACCCACTACGCCACTGGCACCTCGCCGATCATCTTCGGCAGCGGTTATGCGACATTGGGGCAGTGGTGGCGGGTCGGCGCGGTGATGTGCGTGCTCGAACTGATCATCTTTGCCGTGGTGGGTGGCGTCTGGTGGAAGATCCTGGGGTATTGGTAAGCGGGACGACGGTGGGTCGGCGCTTAACGTGCCTACCGCGCTGACCACGCGCCTCCATCGCGAATCGAGCCGATCGAGCCCGTAGCCAGCGCCAGCGCCGCCGCGGCGGCGAGCGCACCACTGTAGGCGTCGGCCGACGCGTTCTGGGCAAGCAGCAGCTGGTTCTGCGCCAGGTTTGCCTCCGTCACCGAACCCACGCCCTTGCGGTAAGCCGCGAACGCCGCGTCGTACGTGACCCGGGCCGCATCGGCCAGTGCCGAGGCCGCGTCATAGGCGGCCAGGCTCGATTCCAGCGCGCTCTGGCTGACCACTACCTGCCGCACGGATTCATCCTTCGCGCGGCTCAGCCTGGCCGAGGCGCTGTCGGCATCGTTGCGTGCCTGCGCCAGGACGGCGGAGCGCAGTCCGCCGTCGTAGATCGGGACCGTGACGCCAAGAAACACGCTCGCGCCATAGCGGTAGCCGTTCAGGTTGACCGTGGGCGGTTGCTGGCCGATCGGCGGTATCGCCGTAATCGCCGAGCCGCCCGAGGCATAAGACGTAAATGCCGACAGAAAGACCTTCGGCATGAAGCCGGCCTCCGCCGCCTGCACCCTGGCCTGGCTCGCGCGTTGCGCCGCATAGGCGCCCAGCACGTCGGGGCGCCGCGCGATCGCGGTGTCGACGATCTGCCCGACCGAACTGCGCAGCGCCGGCGACAGCGGGCGCAGCGGCATCCCGGCAATGCGCGGTCGCGACAACGGGGAAATGCCGACGGCATTGACCAGTGCCAGGTAGGCGTCGGTTTCGGCGCCCTTTGCTTGCACCATGGCCAGGTTGGTCTGCGCCCGGTTCTGCGTGGCCTGGGCGACCTCGACCACGGTGCCGATGCCACGCTGGAATCGCGCCCTGGCCGCGGCCTGCACCGCGTCGGCATTGTCCATGGCCTGCTGCACCGTGCCGGCACGCGTGCGCGCGGCCTGGTAGCGATAGAACGCCACGCTGACGTCGTGGATGATCTTCTGGTGCACGGCCGTGAACGCGATGTTGGCCGCCACCGAAAGCTGCTCCGCGGCATCGACCATGCCGGAGCGCTCGCCGAAATCGAACAGCAGCCATTGCAGCGACAGCACCGAGATGGCGCCGTGACTGGACGCATTCGCGCCAAGCGGCCCCAGCGCCGTCGAGGTGGAGCTGTGCCCGTTCTGGTAGCCGCCCATGGCAGCGGCCGAGATGTAGGGCAGGTAGCTGGCCTTGGCGATGCCGGCCGCCAGTGCCGCGTTGCGCGCGTCGTTCCAGGCGATGCGGGTCAGCGGGTTGGTGGACTCGGCCAGGTCGATCAGTTCGGGCAGCGTGTAGGCATGGGCCGGATCCAGCGCTGCGGGTGGGGAAACCGCAGAGAGCGCGGGGTTTGCCGGCAGCGTGTAGTCCGATGCCATGGCTGCCGTCTGGCCGGCGGCGCCCGGCACGATCTCGCCAGATGCCGTGGTGAGCGGCTGCCAGGGACGATCCGGCTGCGGCGGCGCCAGGTCGAGCGAGGCGGTGGCGCATCCCGCCAGCGCCAGCGTGCACAGGGTCAGCGCGGGCAGGGAATCAGAATTGCGCATGGATCGATTTCGGGGCAGCCGCGGCTGGCGCGTCGCCATGGGACGCTTCGAGTTGCTGGTCGATGATGGCGAGCAGCGCCTGGCGGGCGGAGTCATCGTGCGAATCGGCTGGCAGGGCTGCGCCGGGCTGAGCGGCTGCCAAAGGCGGGCCGCCTGGCTGCAGCCGGTTCAGGCGTTGCGCAAGCGCCGGGTCGCCGGGGAATCGTTCGGCAAGCAGGAACACGGGACCCGCGATCGCGTCGAGCGTGGCCAGCCGGTCACGATGGATCTCTGCCCACTCCGGGGCTTGCCCGATGGATGCCGGTTCGTAATGGGCGAGGATCAGGTCTTGCGTGATCGCATCATGCAAGGCCAGCGCGGCCGCGGCGTGCTGCCGCCTTGCCGTGGGCTGCGGCGCATGGATGAGCGCATGCCATTGCGCTACCAGTGCCGCCAGCGCGGCTTCGATGCGGCCGGCTATGCTGACTGGCCAGACGTGCGTGAAGACAAGATAGACTGCGAGATTGCCCAGCACTACGCCGATCACGCGGTCGCGCGCGATGGTCAGGTCGAAGCCGGGCGCGGCGCCCTGCACCACGCACAGGTAGAACGCGAAGGCGATCTGGAAGCCCGCGTAGGCGATGCGCGGCGAGCCTTGCGCCACCCATGCGGAGATCCATGTCCCGGCGAACACGAGCAGCAGCAGGCCGCCGACCGATGACAGGCCGGGAACGACATACACGATCGCCGCCGTGCCGATCACCGCGCCGATCACGCAGCCGGCCAGCCGCAGCGTGAGCCTTTCCACGGTCTCCGCCATGGTTCCGAGCGATACGAGGTAGCAGGTGATGAAGCACGTATGGATGCCGGGCCAGTTGAGCTGCTGGTAGAGCAGGTAGCAGAACATCGCGGCCCCGGTGGTCTTGAGCGCGTAGCGGACATGGTCGGGGTTGGTGAAGGCGTCGGCGCTCAGGAAGCCGCTGTGCGCGGCTTCTGCGGCCGGTGCCGGCGGCGCTGCCGCACCGGTTTCGGCATAGCCTTCGGTCGCGGCGACCAGCTCTTGCACGACGGCCTGCTGCACCGGCGACAGGTTGTCCAGCGGCGTTGGCGGCAGGCCGATGTCAACGGGATAGCCGCCGGCGTCGAGCATACGGGCCATCTCATCGAGGGTGTCGGCGATAGGCGCGGCGGTGGCCGCCGGCAAATGCGCGCCGGGCTGCCGACGCGCCACGTCCACGGCCAGCAGGATCGCCATGGTCGACGCCATGGCTTGTTGCAGCGCGCGCAGGTCCTGCGCGTTCACCGTGCCCTCGGCCTTTGCCAGCCCGAGCCATCCGGCGACGGGCTGGACGCCGTCATGGAGGGCCGCATGCAAGGCGTCCGCGTTGCCGCGCAGGGCGCTTGCCGCCACGCGCAGGCAATGGCCGAGCCGTTCGGTAGCCAGCCGGCGCGGCGACGGGCCCATCAGCAAATTGACGACGATGTTCACGCCAATCGGGATCGCTACCATCAGCCAGGCATAGAGCAGCGCGCGCGTGGCGATCTCCCCGCCGGGCACGAGCCCCAGTTCATCGAGTGCGAAGCCGATGATCATGGCGACGATGGCGCCGACCGGCCGCAATTTGCTGGCCGATGTCAGGAACAGCAGGACCGCGGACAACACGGCCATGCACGCCACGCGGCGCATCGGATCGTCGATGCTGAAATCGGCGAGCCCCATTACCAGCGCGATGATCAGGCTGACCAGGACCAGCGCCGCCGCGCTCATGAGGATGCTCGTGGTGCGGTCGGCCCGGTTGATGAAGAAGATGACGTAGGCCGAGATGGCGGCTTCGGGCGTGCCGTACAGGCTGGTGACGAGCACGGTCAGCGTGCAACCGACGGTGATGCGCGTCGTGGCCGCGGTGCGGCCCGGGAACGGCGCCAGCAGGGCGCCGATATCGGCAAGGCCCAGGCGCAGCTTGTCAGCGGCAGGCTGCGCCATGCCGGATCTCGACGGTTGCGCTCGCGCCTACCCGGGCCAGCGTCTCGGGCGGGTCTTCCAGGCGGATCCGGACCGGGAAGCGCCTGGCCACGCGCACCCAGTTCACCGACGGCTGGACGTAGGGTAGCGAGCGCGGCAGGTTCAGGCGGTCGGTGTCGGTAATGCCGATGCCGATGCCTTCCACCGTGCCGCGCAGGGCGTGGCCGCGATCGATCATCGAGTAGACCGTAGCGCAGTCGCCGACGTGGATGCCGGCCAGCGAGGTCTCGCGGAAATTGCCTACCGCGAACCATTCGCCCGTATGCACCAGCAGGAACAGGGACTGGTTGGGCAGCACGACTTCGCCCGACAGCACGGTCAGGCCGCTGACGCGCCCGGCATGCGGGGCGCGGACGATGGTGTCGTCGAGCGCGCGCTGCGCGATCGCCAGTGCGGCCTCGCGCGCATGCACGGTGGCCGTGGCGTCGTCCTCATTGCCGATGGCCTGCGCCGTGGCGGCGCGCTGCGTATTGGCCTGCCGCAGCGACACGCTGGCGTCGCGCTGCGCCACCTGGGCCTGGTCGAGCTGCTGCGCGGGCACATAGCCGTCAGCCACCAGCGGCCGCAGCCGTTCGACAGTGCGTGCGGTCAGCGCGTAGTTCTGCTCGGCACGCCGCGTCTGCTCCGAAGCGATCGACGCCGTGGCGCGTTCGGTGGAAAGCGTGCGGCGGCGCGTACCCAGCGCGGCCTGTGCGAGCTCAAGGTCCGCGCGCGCCTGCGCCACCACCAGTCGATAGGGCACGGGATCGATTTCGAACAGCACGTCGCCCTTGGCCACGAGCTGGTTCTCGGTGACGTGGATCCTGGCGATTCGGCCTCCGACCGGCGATGCCACATGCACCATGTCGGCATCGAGCGAAGCATCGTCGGAAGACGGATAGCGGCTGGTGCGCTGGTACGCGTAGACGGAGAGCAGGACGGCCACCAGGACAATGGCCAGCGCAATCAGCTTGCCGCGCTTCGGACTGCCCTGTACGCCGGCCATTTTCATAGCAAGTGTCCCGTGCCCAGTAACCAGACGAGTTCCGCAAGGATGAGGCCGATCGCGGTATTGACCAGGAGCTGGGCGCGGACGATCTCTGCCCAGCCTGTCGCGACGAAGATCCGGTAGGACACGACCGCGCCCGCGATGCCGGCCAGCGCGCTCAGCAGCCAGAGCGGGAAGTAGGCGCCGAACAAGCCGAATGACGGTGCACCGGCGCAACCATAAAGCGATGCGGCCAGCGCCAGAAGCGCAAGCGAGCGTGCCATGGAATCAGGGTCGAAATCGTCGCCGTAATATAGCAGCGCCGATTGCGGGTTGTCCAAGTCGCAGGGCTCGCAGTACAGATGCTCGCGGCCACGCGTGGCCTGCTACAGTCGCTGCTGCGGCCACGACCGCGGCAGCCGCCACCGCAGCGGCTACGACACACCATTTTCTGGGGACGCAGATGAACCGCAAGGGCTTGCAGGATGCCGCCGACTCCCTCGACGAACTCGCCGCGGGGAGGCAACCGGTGCCGGCCAGGGTCGCTGCCGGCGCCGCCGCGCTGGAGCGCGTGCATGCCGACTATCCGGGCTGGCGCGACGTCGGCGATGCGCTGTTCGGACTCAAGGCGCTGGCCGGTGGTTGCGCGATGGACCTTGACGCCAACGGGCGTCAGCGGGCCGGCCGGCTCGCCGATGTCGTGCGCAGCCTGCTCGACCAGATCTGAAGTCCGGCGCAGCAGCGCGACGGCTCTCTGCCGTTCTGCCAGCCACCGGCGTCCTCTTCCGCGGCCGGGGCGGCCGTGTTGAGCCGCCGTTACGCAGTTGCAGCAGGTCAATGCAGGATCAGAGGGTTTTCCCTGTGGTGACCGAGCGACGCTGGCGTCTCGCATCGCACAAATTTTCGTAAGAAAATGTTTGATACATGACGTACGCGGCACAAAACGTCTTCAAAATCGACCGGTACTGGGTAACTACCTAGGGATCAACTTAGAGAGATTCCTCTAATCTCTCCCTCCTCGATGCGGCGCGCCTCTGACCGACGCGCCGTGGTCGAGGAAATCCAACTTCGGTCAGAACGCCATGGCGGCACATGGCGCCTTTCTGGCCGGTCGCTCTCAAGGAGAACCACGCATGTCCGCCTTCACGCCCGATCAGTTTGCGGCACTCCACAAGACCAACCTGGCCAATCTGGCCATGATGTCCAAGTCGACCATCGACGGCTTCCAGAAACTCACTGAACTGAACCTGCAGACCGCCAGAACGGCGCTGACCGAAGGCCAGGAGAACCTGAAGGCCGTGCTGGCCGGCAAAGACCTGAGGGACGTGCTTGCCGTGCAGAGCGGCGTGGCCCAGCCGGCGGCCGAGAAGGCTATCACCTATGCGCGCCAGGTTTGCGAGATCGCCACGCAGGCGCAGGCCGAACTGGCCCGCGCGGTGGAAGAGCAATACGAACAGAATCACCGCAACCTGCAGGCCTTCGTCGACACCTTCGTGAAGAACGCACCGGCCGGATCGGAAGCGATCTCCGCGCTGCTGCAGTCGACGGTTGACGCCGCCGGCAACACCTATCGTTCGGCCCAGGCCATCTCGAAGCAGATGACCGACGTGGCACGCAACAATCTTGCGGCCGCGGCAACCCGGGGCGCCTCCAGCAAGGCCTGACTCCAGGCAAACGGACTGGCGCTCGCCAGTCCATGACGCCAGGCCGGATCGCACCGGCCTGCAGCATTTACGCGGACACCAGTTCGCAGAAGCGCTCGAGGTCGATATTGCCGCCGCTGATCAGGATGCCTACCCGCTTGCCCCTGAGCGCATCCGTCTGCTGCAAGGCCGCGGCCAGGCCCAGGCAGCCCGTGGGCTCGACGATCATCTTCATGCGCGACGCATAGAACTTCATCACCTCGACCAGTTGGGCATCGGTCGCGGTCAGGATATCGTCCACATCGCGCTTGATGATGGCGAAGGTGTACTCGCCCAGGTGCTGGGTCTGCGCGCCATCGGCAATCGTCTTCGGCGTGTCGATATGCACGATCGAACCACTGCGGAACGATTGCTGGCCATCATTGCCCGCTTCGGGCTCCACGCCATAGAGCTTGCATTGCGGCGCCAGCGCGCGCGTCGTCAGCGCCGTGCCGGAGAGCAGGCCGCCGCCGCCCAGAGGGCAGAACAGCGCGTCCAGCGCGCCGACTTCCTCGAACAGTTCGCGTGCCGCGGTGCCTTGTCCGGCCAGGACGTCCGGATGGTCGTACGGCGGAATCAGCGTGAAGCCGTGCGCGTCGGCCAGGCGGCGCCCGATGGCCTCGCGGTCTTCGGTGTAGCGGTCGTAGCTCACGACGTTGGCGCCGTAGCCCCTGGTGGCCGCCACCTTGGCCGCGGGCGCATCGTGCGGCATCACGATCGTCGCGGGAATGCCCAGCAATCGGGCCGACAGCGCGATGCCCTGCGCATGGTTGCCCGACGAAAACGCGACCACGCCCGCGCGGCGCTGTTCGGGGCCGAATTTCGACAGGGCGTTGTAGGCGCCGCGGAACTTGAAGGCGCCCATGCGCTGGAAGTTCTCGCACTTGATGAATACCTGGGCGCCAAGCCTCTCATCGAGCGTGCGCGAGGTATTGACCGGCGTGCGATGCGCGACGCCTTCCAGCCGTTTGGCCGCGGCCTCGACGTCGGCGTAGGTGGGGAGATCCAGTGTGGTCATGGGAGGGTCCGTTCAGCGGGTAGCGGGGATGGAGCGAGTGGGCAGTGTGGCGCTGCGCAGATTGGAGTTAAACAGTATGTCTAGTATTGGAATAACCGTCAAGAATGGCGGGATTGGCGTCACTTGGGATGCGCTGCCACGACCCGAAGTAGCGCCTGAGGCAGTTTATTCGCTGCATCGGTGTGGATGCGCCCTTGTGGCGCGGGTATCCGCGATATCGCATGCTAGGATGAACCCTTCCGCAGCCGCCGCCCCCCTCGGCCAATGACCACCCTGTACGCAACCCTCGGCGTCGAATCGGACGCTACCCTGGACGAGATCAAGCGCGCCTACCGCCGTGGCGCCATGAAGTGGCACCCTGACCGCAATCCTGGCCGCGAGGCCGAGGCGCATGCGGCCTTCCAGGAACTCCGCGACGCCTACGCCATCCTTTCCGACGCGGAGCAACGGCGCGTCTACGACGATGTGTTCGCGCAAGAGATGCGCCGCTGGCAGGCCGAGCACGCGGAGCAGGAAGCGCAGGAGCAGGCGGCGCAGCGCGAAGCCCAGCGTATCGCGCAGGAGCATTACGAGAAGATGGTCGCGATGGCCATGCGCTTTGCCGGCGCGGGCCACAACCGCGATGTCCTCTTCGGCGTGCTGCTTGGGCAGGATTGCGAGGCCGAGCTTGCCGCGCGTATCGCGGACAGCGTATGGGCCTTGCAGGAGTCGCGCCGCGCGCATGCGCAGGCCGCGGACGCTGACGAGCCGGAGATGGCTCCGGAGGAACCGGCCGCCGAGGCGCCACAGCCTGAAGACGCCAGGCGAAGCGATCGTCAACCGGGCGCGTTCGAGTCGTTCTGGCAGGGCTTGTTCGGTATTCGCTCCTAGCGCCGGGCTGGCGGCCGCCAGCCCTCCCGAACAGCGTTCGGGACGCTTCTCACGCATTTCTCCGCGCATTTCTCGGCGCATTTCCCAGCCTGTTCAAGGATGACCGATGGATATTGGATTCCTCCTCGCACACCCCTGGTTTGGCACATGGGCCGCCGCCGTGGCCGCTGTGTTCGTCGCGCTGATCGTGCATCGCCTGGGCGGCCTGCTGCTGTTGCGCCTGACCCGTCCGGCGCCCGTGCTGCACGCGATCGTCAGGAAAGCGCGCGCGCCGTCGATCGTCGTGCTGCCGTTGCTGGCCTTGCAGACCGTGTGGCAGGCGGCGCCGGACGAGCTGCGCTGGATCGACACCGTGCGCCATCTCAATGGCCTGTTGATGATCGCGGCGACGACATGGCTGGTGGTCCGCATCATCGCCGGCTTCGCGCAGGGCGTGATGGACCGGCACCCGGTCGATGTCGTGGACAACATGGGCGCGCGGCGCATCCACACGCAGACACGCGTGCTGTCGCGCATTGCGATGACGCTTGCCATCGTCATGGGTGCGGCCATGCTGCTGATGACCTTCCCTGGGGCGAGGCAGGTCGGGGCCAGTCTGCTTGCTTCAGCCGGTGTGGTCGGGCTGATCGCGGGCTTCGCGGCCAAGCCCGTGTTCAGCAATATGATCGCGGGGCTGCAACTCGCGCTGACGCAGCCGATCCGGCTCGATGACGTGCTGATCGTCGAAGGCGAGTGGGGCCGCGTCGAGGAAATCACGGGGACATACGTCGTCATGCGGCTGTGGGACGAGCGCCGGCTCATCGTCCCGCTGCAGTACTTCATCGAGAAGCCATTCCAGAACTGGACGCGCAACAGCGCGCAGATCATGGGCTCGGTCTTTTTCCACGTCGACTACGGCATGCCGCTGGCACCGCTGCGCCAGGAACTGGAGCGCGTCGTGCACGCCGCGCCGGAGTGGGACCAGCGCTTCTTCAACCTGGTCGTTACCGACGCCACCGAGCGCACCATGCAGCTACGCGTGCTGTGCACCGCGGCGTCGTCGGGGCTGGCGTGGGACCTGCGCTGCCGCATCCGCGAAGCGCTGATCGACTTCATGCAGCGCGAGTTCCCCGAGCACCTGCCGCGGCTGCGCTTCGAGCGCGATGCCGAGGCGCAGGCCGCCATGCCGGCTCGCGCCTTCAGTGAGGCCTGAGCATACGTCAGGGTTTGCGGCTCGCGTTGGCGGCGTTTGCCTTCCATTCCCGGAACACCGTGTCCAGGCACGCGGCCGACTTGCAGCCATCGCGCTTCGCACGGAATGCGGTGATATCCGTTTCGCTCACTTGCCCCGCCTTGAGCATGCGCTGCTGGTCGGCATAGATGCGCTGATAACCCATGGAAAACAGCGCGGATTCGCAGATCAGGCGGTGCGACGGCATCTGGCTTGCCGCGGCAGCCGCCGGATCGCAGTCGATGTCCGTGGCGTACGCGTTGCCGGCAAGCGCAAGGCCGCAGGCAGCGAGGCAAAGCAGGAGGTGGCGGAGCGGGCGGGGCATGACAGGGAATCGGGAACGGCCCGCTATGGTAAGGCCAAACGGGCGGCCGGCGCGATGGCGGAATCAGCGATGCGCCGGCCCATGCAGTGGGTCGTCCAGGCTCAGGACGCCGCCACTACCCCACAAGCAATGCGTCCACCTGCATTTCCGGTCGGCTGGGTCTTGTAGTCATCCGGGTCCTTGTGCACGACCACGGCGCGGCCGATGACGCTGTTCGGGCCAGCGCCCACGGTCAGGTCAGGCAGCAGGAAACTCGCGCGCGCATTGCCGTTCGCGTCGGCCGTCAGGTTGTTCATGTCGCCGGCATGGTGGTCCGGCATGGTCATCTGCCCGTGCTGCTTGCCAGCCGGATTGAAATGCCCACCGGCGCTCATCGCGTCGGGCGCCGAGCAGTCGCCCTTTTCGTGCACGTGGAAGCCATGCGTGGTGTTGGGCGGCAGGCCGGTGACCGACGCCACCATCATCACGCCGCCGGACTGCTGGGTGAAGGTGACCGTGCCGCCGGTGCTGGTGCCGCTCTTCGGCGTGAGCGCCGCGGTGGCCTTGGCACCGCCGCCACTGCCCGTCATCCCCGTACCGGCGCAGCCCGCCAGCGTCATCGCTACCGCTGCCGTGGCCGCCAGGCCGAAAAGTGCGCGTTTCATCGGAACCCTCCCTTTGACGTTATTGCGGAAGAAACAGTATAGGATGCGACGCCTGCGCACGGGCGCCCGTTGAGCGGCCTATCGGACGGTCTTATGCGGCCAGCTGCGAGACCGGGCTTTGCTGCGGCGCGGCGCCAAAATGCGGATGCCGTGCGAAGATGTCCGCGACCCAGTTGACGAAGACCCGTACCTTGGCCGACAGGTGGCGGTTCTGGGGGTACATCGCGGAGATCGGCAGCTCCTCGGTCTGCCAGTCGGTCATGACCTCGACCAGGCGGCCACTGGCCACGTAGGGTTCCGCCATGACGCGCGACAGGCAGGCCAGCCCGTGGCCGGCCACCGCGCACTCGACATAGATCTCGCCGTCATTGGTCGAGATCGCGGAGGGCAGCAGGATCTCGGTGCTTTCGCCGCCGCGCGTGAGCTGCCATGGCCATTCGCGCCCGGTGCGGTTGGACAGGTGGTTCACGGCCTTGTGCTGGGCCAGGTCGGCGAGTTCGTGCGGGGTGCCGAAGCGGTTCAGGTAGATCGGCGATGCGTAGAACGCCAGCTTGAGCTGGCCGACACGGCGCGCCACCATCGATTCGTCCACCGCTCCCACGCGCAGCACCACGTCGACGCCTTCCTGCAGCAGGTCGATCGGCTTGCCGTTGATGGTCAGGTCCAGCTTCAGTTCCGGATAGCTCGTGAAGAACTCCTGCAGGTTCGGGATCAGCGCGAGCCGGGCCAGCGCGGCGGTGGTGTCGACCGACAGCGTGCCCTTGGGCGATTTGTTATGGCGCGTCAGCGACTGCTCGGCCTCTTCCACATCGGCCAGGATACGCACGCAGCGCTCATAGTACGCCGCGCCGTCGCTGGTCACGCTGATGCGCCGCGTGGTCCGGTGCAGCAGCTTGACCCCCAGATGGGTTTCCAGGTTCTGGATCAGGCGGGTGAGGGTGGCCTTGGGCAGGTCGAGCGAATCAGCGGCACGCGCGAAGCTGCCCATGTCGACCACCCGGGTGAAGGCCTGCATTGAAACGAGACGATCCATGATGTGCTTCCGACCAATGTTTCCTGAGGGCTCGCCGAACGGGGCGACCTGACTGACGCTATGCGGGCTGGCTGCCGGGGATAGGCGCGTCAGGCGGTGTGACTGGCTGCCCGGCGCCTGCGACTGGGGCGCTGGCCGGCTGCGCTCGACAGGGGGGCGCAACCGCGAGAGCGGGAGTGAATCACATTTTCCAAGACCTTGTCATGCGTGGGGTCTCGGCGGGCCGATTATTCCAAACACGGAACAGTGCGTTGGCAATCTCTCGCTTTATCCCATCGGCGTCAATCACCATAATCCGTTCCATCGCAACACATGATAGGCGTGCCAATGGATTTCGGCACGCCCGCCAAGGTGCCCATGTCCCAGTCGCCCAGCCAACGTTCACCCGCCGCCCCGCCGGCTCAAGGCAACGGGTCGGCGCGCGTCGTGGAACACAGGATCGCCAGTGGCGAGCGCGAGATCTCGGTGTGCGTCTGCTACCCCCCCGGCTATCCGGGGCTGGCCGCCGAAGGCAGCGCGTTGCTGCCGTGGCTGGTGTACCTGCACGCCGGCGGGTTTGTGGACGGCGGCCTGGAGAAGACCCGGCAGCTGGTGCAGTCGCTGGCGGCATCGGTGCCCGCGGTGGTGGTGACGCCGGCGTATTCGCTCGCGCCTGATCATCCGTTTCCGGCCGCGCCCGAGGACGCGTTCAGCACCGTGGAATGGGTACTGCGCTACGCGCGCCGGCTGAAGGTGGACAAGACGCGCTTCGCGCTGGTCGGCGAGGAAGCCGGCGGCAACCTGGCGATCGCGCTGTCGCAGATGCTGCGCGACCGCTGCGCCGCGCAGCCGCGGGGCCAATGGTTGATCCGCCCCGTGACGGACCCGTGCCTGCAGCACGCGTCGTGCACGGCTGGCGGGCAGGTGCCGCTGGAAACCCTGCAGCGGCTGGCCTGCAATTATCGCGAATACCTGCCGACGCCGGCCGCCAGCGTGCATCCGTATGCCGCGCCGGCGCTGGCCTCGCGCCTGGCAGGGCTGCCGCGCACGCTGGTGCAGGTGGCCGAAGTCGATGCGCTGCGCGCCGAAGGCGAAGCCTTCGCGGGGCGCCTTGCCAAGGCCGGCGTACCGGCCGAGGCCATGATCATGCCCGGCGCCTGTGGCGACGGGGTAGAAGAGTCCCACGAGGATTGTCAGTCGTGGGTCGACGAAGGTGCGCGGTTCCTGCGGCGATGTCTGGCCGCGGCCGACGACACCTCATCCCGGCGCGAAAGCCGGACCCGGAACGAGCCTCCCGGCTGAGGCCTTCCGGGTAACACCGCCAGCCGGTACCGATGCCGCGAGCACAAACTGCGCGGCATCCGGCAAACAGATTTGCTGATCTGTCCGACAAGCTCCGGACCGCAATGTTGCGGCCCGGTGGGCGGCGTTCGCGCTTTTGCTTTCCCAGTTGAAGAAAACCCGCAACAGGAGTGAAGAAAAATGAGTATCCAGAATCGACGCACGTGGATCGCGATGGCGATCGTGATCGTCCTCGGCGCCGGCGTCGCCACCTCCATGCTGCGGCCGTGGCATGGCGGCGAGGCGCATGCCAATACGCCGCCGCCGGCCCCGACCATCGAAGTGGCCAGCGTGGTCGGCAAGACCATTACCGAATGGGACGAGTTCTCCGGCCGCATCGAAGCGGTTGACCGCGTGGAGATTCGTCCGCGCGTCTCGGGCACGATCGAAACCGTGCATTTCCGCGAAGGCTCGATCGTGAAGAAGGGCGACCCGCTGTTCACCATCGACCCGCGTCCTTATGCCGCCGAAGTGGCCAAGGCCGAAGCCGCGGTCGCGGCGGCCCAGGTGCGCGCGTCGCACGCGCAGACGGAAAAGGCCCGCGCCCAGCGCCTGCTCGACGACAATGCGATCTCGCGGCGCGAGTTCGACGAGCGCATCAACGCGGCCAGCGAAACCTCGGCCGACGTGCGCGGCGCGCAGGCGGCGCTGGAAGTGGCGAGGCTGAACCTGAGCTATACGCGCATCGTGGCGCCGGTCACGGGCAAGGTCTCGCGCGCGGAAATCACGGTCGGCAACCTCGTGGCGGCCGGCACCGCGTCGCCGCCGCTGACCACGGTGGTATCGGTGTCGCCGGTCTACGCCAGCTTCGAAGTGGACGAGCAAAGCTACCTGCGCTACACCGCGCCCGGCGCCGGCGGCGGAAAGAATGGCCTGCCGGTATTCCTGGGGCTGGCCAACGAGGACGGCAATCCGCATGAGGGCAAGATCCATTCGGTCGACAACCGGCTCGATACGCGCAGCGGCACCATCCGCGTACGTGCCGTGTTCGACAACGAGGATGGCCGCCTGCTGCCGGGACTGTATGCGAAGGTCAAGCTGGGTGGCGGCGCCCCGCACGATGCCGTGCTGATCAACGACCGCGCCATCGGCACCGACCAGGGCAAGAAGTTCGTGCTGGTGCTCGACCAGGCCAACAAGCTGACGTATCGCGAGGTGGACCTCGGGCCGACCTATGAAGGGCTGCGCGTGATCCGCAAGGGCCTGAAGCCTGGCGAGAGCGTCGTCGTGAACGGCCTGCAGCGTGTGCGCCCGGGCGATACGGTGGCGCCGAAGCCGGTGTCGATGGCCTTCCGCAGCGAGCTGGAGCCACGTCCTTCCGCGCCTGATCGCAAGCAGGCGTCCGCCGAGGCAGAAGGCAAGCCAGTGAGCTAAGCAGGCCGGGAAGTCCCCCGCTACAAACAGTCCCTCGCATTCGCTTCCCCTGATGTGCATGGCGCCCGCCACGACGGGCCGCCAGGGGGGCTTCTTGCCCAAAACAGGCCGAGAACCAAGATGAATCTCTCGAAATTCTTTATCGACCGCCCCATCTTCGCGGGCGTGTTGTCGGTGCTGATCTTCCTGATCGGCGCCATCTCGATGTTCAAGCTGCCGATTTCGGAGTACCCGGAAGTGGTGCCGCCCTCGGTCGTGGTGCGCGCGCAGTTCCCGGGCGCCAACCCGAAGGTGATCGCCGAAACGGTGGCCACGCCGCTCGAAGAGCAGATCAACGGCGTCGAGGACATGCTGTATATGAACTCGCAGGCCAACAGCGACGGCTCGCTCACGCTGACCGTGACCTTCAAGCTGGGCACCGACCCGGACAAGGCGCAGCAGCTCGTGCAGAACCGCGTGTCGCAGGCCGAGCCGCGCCTGCCGGAAGACGTGCGCCGCCTGGGCATCACCACGGTCAAGAGTTCGCCGGACCTGACCATGGTGGTCCACCTGGTCTCGCCGAACGACCGCTACGACATGACCTACCTGCGCAACTACGCGCTGATCAACGTGAAGGACCGCCTGGCGCGGATCCAGGGCGTGGGCCAGGTGCAGATGTTCGGCTCGGGCGACTACTCGATGCGCGTCTGGCTGAACCCGGAGAAGATCGCCGAGCGCAACCTGTCGGCGTCGGACGTGGTCAAGGCCATTCGCGAACAGAACGTGCAGGTGGCGGCCGGCGTGATCGGTCAGTCGCCGACGCTGCCCGGCACCGACCTGCAACTGTCGGTGAACGCGCAGGGCCGCCTGCAGACCGTGGAGGAGTTTGGCGACATCATCGTCAAGACTTCGCCCGATGGCGTGGTGACGTACCTGAAGGACATCGCTCGCATCGAACTCGGCGCCTCGGAGTACGCGCTGCGTTCGCTGCTGGACAACAAGTCCGCGGTCGCGATCCCGATCTTCCAGGCCCCCGGTTCGAACGCGATCCAGATCTCGAACGATGTGCGCAAGACCATGGAAGAGCTGAAGCAAAACATGCCGGAAGGCGTGGACTACAGCATCGTCTATGACCCGACGCAGTTCGTGCGCCACAGTATCGAGGCAGTGGTCCATACGCTGTTCGAGGCCATCCTGCTCGTGGTGCTGGTGGTGATCCTGTTCCTGCAAACGTGGCGCGCATCGATCATCCCGCTGCTGGCGGTACCGGTGTCGATCGTCGGCACGTTCGGCCTGATGCATGCATTCGGCTTCTCGATCAACGCGCTGAGCCTGTTCGGGCTGGTGCTGGCGATCGGTATCGTGGTCGACGACGCGATCGTGGTCGTGGAGAACGTCGAGCGGAACATCGAGGAAGGACTGTCGCCGAAAGAGGCAACGTACAAGGCCATGCGCGAAGTCAGCGGCCCGATCATCGCCATCGCGCTGACGCTGATCGCCGTGTTCGTGCCGCTGGCCTTCATGACCGGCCTGACCGGCCAGTTCTACAAGCAGTTCGCGCTGACGATCTCGATCTCGACGATCATCTCGGCCTTCAACTCGCTGACGCTGTCGCCGGCACTGTCCGCGCTGCTGCTGCGGGGCCACGATGCGCCCAAGGACTGGCTCACGCGCGGCATGGACAAGGTGTTCGGTGGCTTCTTCGCGCGCTTCAACCGCTTCTTCGGCCGCAGCTCCGACAGCTATGGCCGCGGCGTGAAGGGCGTGATCCGCCGCAGGGGCTCGGTCTTCGGCGTGTATGCGGTGATGCTGGTGGCCACCTGGGGGGTGTTCCAGATGGTGCCGAAGGGCTTCGTGCCGGCGCAGGACAAGCAGTACCTGGTCAGCTTCGCCAAGCTGCCGGATGGCGCCACGCTGGACCGGACCGAGGATGTGATCCGCCGCATGTCGGACATCGCGCTCAAGCATCCGGGCGTGGAATCGGCGGTGGCGTTCCCGGGCCTGTCGATCAATGGCTTCACCAACAGCCCCAGCGCCGGCATCGTCTTTGTCACGCTGGACCCGTTCGAGAAGCGCAAGGGCAAGGAGCTGTCCGGCGGTGCGATTGCCGCCGACCTGAACAAGCAGTACGGCTCGATCCAGGACGCGTTTATCGCCGTGTTCCCGCCGCCGCCGGTGCAGGGGCTGGGCACGATCGGCGGCTTCAAGATGATGATCGAGGACCGTGCCGCACTGGGCTATGACGCCTTGTTCGAGGCCACCAATGCCTTCATGGGCAAGGCACGCGCCACGCCCGAGCTGGCCGGCATCTTCAGCAACTACCAGGTCAATGTGCCGCAGCTCGACGTCCAGCTCGACCGCACCAAGGCCAAGCAGCTTGGCGTGCCGGTCACCGACGTGTTCGAGACGCTGCAGACCTATCTCGGCTCGGCCTACGTGAACGACTTCAACAAGTTCGGCCGCACCTACCAGGTCAAGGTGCAGGCGGACGCGCAGTTCCGCCAGCATGCCGAGGACATCCTGCAGCTCAAGGCGCGCAGCACGAGTGGCGAGATGGTGCCGCTGTCGTCGCTGGTCAAGGTGAAGCAGGGCTTCGGCCCGGACAGCGTGAGCCGCTACAACGGCTTTACCGCCGCCGACATGAACGGTGGCCCGGCCCCGGGCTTCTCGTCGGGCCAGGCGCAGGCCGCGGCGGAGCGGATTGCCGCCGAGACGCTGCCGAAGGGCATCGGCTTCGAGTGGACCGAGCTGACCTACCAGGACATCCTGGCCGGCAACGCGGGCGTGTGGATCTTCCCGCTGTGCGTGCTGCTGGTGTTCCTGGTGCTGGCCGCCCAGTATGAAAGCCTGACGCTGCCGCTGGCGGTGATCCTGATTGTGCCGATGAGCCTGCTGGCCGCCATGACGGGCGTGTGGCTGACGCGGGGGGACAACAACATCTTCACGCAGATCGGCTTCATCGTGCTGGTCGGGTTGTCGGCGAAAAACGCGATCCTGATCGTGGAGTTCGCCCGCGAGCTGGAGCACCACGGCCGCACCGTGGTGCAGGCCGCGATCGAAGCCAGCCGCCTGCGCCTGCGCCCGATCCTGATGACCTCGTTCGCGTTCATCATGGGTGTGGTGCCGTTGGTGGTATCGACCGGCGCCGGGGCGGAGATGCGCCATGCGATGGGCGTGGCGGTGTTCGCCGGCATGCTCGGCGTGACCTTCTTCGGTCTGTTCCTGACGCCGGTGTTCTATGTGGCGCTGCGCCTGCTGGCGACGCGCAAGCAGCGCCGCGAGGCAGCCCTGGCCAACCATGGATCGGCCTCGCACGCCGTGCCGTCCGCAGAGTGATGGGGATCGATATGAACAACGTGATGACGCAATACCTGCCAAGGTTGGCAACACTGGCCGCAGCGCTGGTGCTGGCGGGCTGCTCGCTGGCCCCGACCTACAAGGTGCCGGAGACGCCCACCGCCGCGACCTTCAAGGAGGCCGATGCCGCGGCCGCCGAAGGCGCGCAATGGAAGACCGCGGCGCCGGCCGAAGGCCAGCATCGCGGCGACTGGTGGAAGATCTTCGGCGATGCCGAACTGGACCGGCTGATTGAAGCGGCCAACACCTATAACCAGGATCTCGCCGCCGCGGCGGCGCGGCTCAAGCAGGCACGCGCGTTCACCGGCGCCACGGAAGCGGACTTGTATCCGCAACTGAGCGTCGGCCTGGACCCGACCCGCGCGCAGCCGTCGGCGGCATCGCAGGGGCTGCCGGACGGCACCCGCGTCGCACCGCAGACCGTGCTCAAGGCCCGTGCATTTGCCAGCTACGAGCTGGACCTGTTTGGCCGCGTGGCCAGCAGCGTCAACGCGGCGCGCGCCGAAGAGCAGGGCGCCGAGGACCTGTATCGCTCGGTGCAGCTCGCGCTGCAGGCCGATACGGCGCAGGCGTATTTCGCGCTGCGTACGCTCGACAGCGAACGCGAACTGCTCAACGCTACGATCCAGTTGCGTGAAGATGCGCTGTCGTTGCTGCGCAAACGCTACCAGGCGGGCGAGACGACGGACCTGGACCCGGCCCGCGCCGAAGCCGAACTCGGCACGGCGCGCGCCGATCTGGCCGGCATCGAGCGCCGCCGCGCCAACCAGGAGCATGCGCTGGCCGTGCTGACCGGCGTGTCGCCGTCGCAGTTCGGCCTGGCCGCGAAGCCGTTCGACACCGCACCGGTGGCGGTGCCCGCGGGCCTGCCGTCGGAACTGCTCGAACGCCGTCCCGATATCGCGGCGGCGGAACGGCAGATGTCGGCGGCCAATGCCCGCATCGGCATCGCGAAGGCGGCGTTCTTCCCGCGCATTTCGCTGACGGCGCTGTTCGGCTTCGAATCGGCGGACCTGTCGAACCTGTTCAAGTGGTCGTCGCGCACGTGGGCACTCGGACCGCTCGTGGGCTCGACGATCGCGCAAACGGTGTTTGACGGTGGCCGCAACAGCGCGAACCTGGCCGGCGCGCGTGCCGGGCATGAGGAAAGCGTCGCGCGCTACCGGCAGACCGTGCTGGTGGCCTTCCGTGAAGTCGAGGACAGCCTGGCCGATGTCCGCTGGCTCAGCCAGCAATCCACCGCGCTCGACGGCGCACTGGCTGGCGCGAGGCGGGCCCAGCGTATTTCGCGCAGCCGTTATGACGCGGGTGCGGTGGACTACCTGACCGTCATCGACGCCGACCGGACGGTGCTGCAATCGCAACGCGACGCCAACGCCGTGGCTGGATTGCGGGCCGCGGCCACGGTGGCGCTGGTGCGCAGCCTTGGCGGAGGATGGGGGCCCGTTCCGGCATCCGAAGCGGTGGCTTCCGCGCGCTGACAGCGGCGGTCGTCCCGGAGGCGGCGGGGTGGCGCGATGCAATCGGTTCACTACACTGAAAGCAATGCGCCACGCAACCGAATGTGCGTGGGCCTCACGCCTCCATGCGACGACACAAGACGCTGTTCTGGATTCTGATTGCAGCCGCCACGGGCGCTGCGGCATTGTTCGTGCCACTGCCATGGGCCGACACCACGCGCATTCGCAATGAGGTCGTGATTGCGCGGCCGCCTGCGGCGGTGTTCAACTACGTGTCCACGCCCGGCAACTGGCCGGCGTGGCACCCGTCTTCGCTGGGCGTGGCGGGTGCCACCGATCACTCGCTGCGCCCCGGCGAGCGCGTGACCGAGACCTTCGTGGTGGCGGGACGCAGCGGCGTGGTGGTGTGGACCGTGACGAAGAGCGATCCGCCCCGGGTCTGGCGGATCGAAGGCGAGATCGCTGGACGCAAGGCCGGCACGGTTGCCTATACGCTGACCCCGGCCCTGACGCCTTCGCTCACGCCGAGCGAGGAAAGCACGCGCTTCGAGCGGGAATTCAGCTACCAGTCGCCCACCTTGCTGTTTGTCCTGCTCAACCGCCTGATGCTGCGCCCGCGCATCGAGGCGGAATCGGCGGAAGCCGTGAGGCGGCTCAAGGCAAAGCTGGAAGCCTCGCGTTGACCGGGCGCCACGCGCCTTGCGCCGCGCCAGGATCCGCACTAAGTTGAAATTACCCTCCTTGTCGGCCGCGGCTGGCCGCAGTCCGCAGGGATCACATTGCCGGCTCCGTTGCGGGGCTGGCTGGTGGTCTGCGGTGCGGCGTGACGTGATGACGTGGTGACCCGAAAAGGCCAAATGAAAACCCTCCATCTTCCGATGCATGCCGCACAGGTACGCGCTGTGAGTCTGGCACTTGCGGCGGCGCTGGCCTTGTGTGCAGCCACGGCGTTGCGGGCCCAGCCGCAGGAAACCGGATCGATCACCGTGGGCGGATCGGCGCATGTGCGCGGGCCGGTGACTGTGCACGGCACGCTGATCGTCGCGGGACGGGTGCATGCGCGCGGCCCGCTGTCCGCCGCCTTTTTCTCCGGCCCCGCCACGGCCCGGGGGCTGCCCTATGCGGCGGGCTATCTCAAGGTCTTCAACGGGCCGCTGACCGTGCATGGCAACCTCGTGATCAAGGGCGACCTCAATGTCGACGGGCCCATCTCCGTCGATGGCCCGCTGGAAGCGAACGGCGGCATTGAAGCGGATGGCCCGATGCAGGAGCGCGAGTACGCACGCTGACGCGCGCGCATGGCCACGGCGGTGGTGTCCGGGGCGGCCCGTATTGCACAATATGGGCCTCGGATCACAACCCACCCCGGAGCCACGTCATGGCGAAGCAGGACATATTCGGCCTCAGGACCATTGCGCTGTTCGAAGCGGCCAAAGGCGCGCTGGTGATCGTGGCTGGCCTGGGGCTGGTAGCGTTTCTCCACCGTGATGCGCAGGCGCTGGCCGAATCGATCATCATGCGGCTGCACGTCAACCCGGCCAGCCGCTACCCGACGATTTTCCTGGCCTTGCTGTCGCACCCGAGCGATGCGCGCCTGTGGGCCATCGGCGGCTCGGCTGCGGTGTACGCGCTGATGCGCTTTGCCGAAGCGTGGGGACTGTGGCACCGGCTGGCCTGGGGAAACTGGCTGGGCGTGTTTTCCGGCGGCATCTACCTGCCCCTGGAACTCTACGAAGCGCTCGTGCATCCGACCTGGATACATGCAGGCCTGACCGTGGCGAACCTGCTGGTTGTGCTGTACCTCGTCAAGGGACTGGCGCGCCACGAAGTCAGATCCTGACAGCCGAAGGCCGGGGAACAAGCCGGTCCAGACCAAAGAGCGGGCTTCCGAAGAAGCCCGCTCTTTCATTGCGACGCCGAGATGCCGCGCGTGTCAGGCCGGAACCTGCGTACCCGTTGCGGCGGTCTCCTTCGAATGGAGGCCCCTTGCGGTGGCCACGTGCGCCGCCAGTACCGGGCGCAGGACCATCATGGCTAGGAACGCGGCGGTGAGGTCCATGGCGGCGACCGTGTAAAGCACGGTTGACCACGTGCCGGTGGCCTCCATCAGCAGGTTGCCGATCGGGACGAACAGCGCGCCGATGCCCTTGGCCGTGTAGAGCACGCCGTAGATCTTGCCGATGTGCTTGGTGCCGAACGCATCGCCGGCCAGCGCCGAGAACAGCGAATACACCTCGCCCCAGGCCAGGAACACCACGCCGGACAGGATCAGGAACGCATACGGATTGCTGCCGAAGTACCCGAGCGCGATGATGCCCAGGCCCTCCAGCGTGAACGCGATGACCATGGTCTTCTCGCGGCCGATATTGTCGGAGACCCAGCCGAACAGCGGACGCGAAATGCCGTTCATGATGCGGTCCAGCATCAGCGCGAGCGGCAGTGCGGCCATCACGAAGAAATGCAGGTCGACCTTGAACTCCTTCACGCCGAGGTCCTTCGCGATGACGCCGAGCTGCGCGACGGCCATCATGCCGCCGGTGACAACCAGCACGAACATCACCAGCATCAGCCAGAACAGCTTCGTGCTCATGGCTTCCTTGAGCGTGTAGTCGCGCGTGGCCTGGACCAGCTTCTGCGACGCCCTGACTTCATTGGCCTTGGGCGAGCGCAGGAACCATGCCGCGACAAAGGCGAGCGATCCTTGCAGGATGCCGAAGAACAGGAAGGTGGGCTGGAAGCCGGACGACTCGATCATCGCCGCGATCGGGAGAATCGTGGCCGCGGAGCCCGCGCCATAGCCGCCTGCCGTCAGGCCCACGGCGAGGCCGCGACGATCCGGGAACCACTTGAGCGCATTGTTGATGCAGGTCGCGTAGATCGAACCCACGCCAAGGCCGCCGACGGCCGCGCCGACGTAGAACCCCATCAGCGTGGTGGCCTGTGAATTGATGACCCACGCCGTGCCGATGAAGATCGCGCCGAACGCGACCATCATGCGCGGGCCGAACTTGTCGATGAAGTAGCCCTCGATCGGCGCGAGCCAGGTCTGGACCAGCACGAACACCGTAAAGGCGATCTGGATGCTGGCGCGGGACCAGCCATAGGTCTCCTGGATCTCCGGGACAAACAGCGTCCATGCGTACTGGATGTTCGCCGTGGCGATCATGCAGACGACGCCGACCAACAGCTGCATCCAGCGCGTGCGTTCGGAACCCTGCTGCGGGCGCAGGGCTGCTGCCGAGGGATTATTCATTGCGCGCTCCTTGCATCGGTTGATTCAAGTTGATTCAGACGGTTCAATGGCGCGGGGCTGCATTGGCAGGCAGAATTCCGGGGTCTGGCGTGGGTCGCTGTCATTTTCATGTCTCCTGTTCCATCGGCTTATTGGTTCGGGTATCTCTGCATTTTCAGGACGTGAAAATACCCTGGCTCTCCGGTATATGTTCCGGCTGCCGAAAATGGATAAAAATGGATTTCTCAGATCGACCGATCTGGTTTCGGACAAGTGGCTGGATCAATGTCTGGTCGTACCTCCAAAAAATTGCGTGCTTATCGCCAGATGACAGAATTGTCATGTTTCCGTTGTGCCAGAGCGCCTGATGCCCGGCATTGGGATACACAGTATGTGATATATCATGTAAGTCAAGGGAAAAGAGACATCCATGTGTTTATATGAATGTATTTATGCTGAGACGTTGTGGAAAGGGCGATTGACGCGTGTTCGGAATGAACCGCTGAAAAAAAAGCCCGCAGGCTGGGCGTGCGGGCCGAGGCGCGTGTCCGACTCCACCACGAATCGGCGACACGTATTGCGCGGATGGAAATATAAAAACTGTGATGCGGTTCGATTGATTATTGGATTATATTTTTGTGAAGTTGTATTGGGGTTTTCTCTTGGTATTTAGGCGATCGGCTCTCGCATGGACCGGTGGCGCAGCGCCGGTATGACGAGCGCCGTACTGGCGGCGAGCACGATGGCCAGCAGCGCGGCTGCGCCGACGCTGCCGCCGCCGCCTTCGGGTTCGGCCACGGCATTGGCGCCTCCGCCCTGGGCGGGTGCGGCGTCGGGCGCGGACTCGCGCCAGGACAGGTCTACCAGCACGGGGTCGTGATCCGAAGCGCGCCAGGCATCCGGCGCGTAGTAGCGCTGCTGCTGGGCAGCGCTGCGATACGCCTGCGCATAGGCAAAGGCAGCGGGTTCGTCGGCATTGACATGCCAGATGCTGACGCTCCGGATGCGCCTGGCAAGGGCAGCGTCGGCCAGCGCGTAGTCGAGGTAGCCCGCCTGGCCCTCGAATACATAGGTGTAGGCGTCGCGTCCGGCCAGGCTTGCCACCATGTCTTCGTATCCCTCTTTTGCCAGCAGTCGGATCGGCTCTTCCCGGGCATAGCTGTTGAGGTCGCCGATCACCAGCGTGCCCTCGGCAGCGACGCCGGTCGGCGCGGTCTTGAGCCAGCCGGCCAGCGTCCGGGCCGCACGCGAGCGGGCCGCGTTCCAGCAGCCCTGGCCGTCGGCCTGGTCGCGCTCGGGTCCCTCGGCATCCGCGCAGCTCTTGGACTTGAGGTGGTTGACCGCGACGGTGAACGACTGCGAGCGATTGCCGACTGGCGCGAATGTCTGCGCGAGCGGTTGCCGGCTGCGTGCTTCCAGCACTGTGGTCGCCGGTGTGCCAAGCGGCATCACGGTGCGCTGGTCATAGAGCAGCGCGACCGAGATGGCATCCAGGCCAAGCCTTGGCGTGCCGGGTTCGACGGCGCGCCAGTCCGGGCCTAGTTGGGACGCAAGGCGCTGCACGGCGCTGCGCGGACCAAAGCCGTTGTTCTCCACCTCCATCAGGCCGATCACGTCTGCGTCGAGCGCGCGCAGTGCCGCAAGCAGCTTGGCTTCCTGTCGCGCGAAGTCGGCGGCGTTGCGTGCGCCACGGTTGTCGGGCGCATCGAAGCCGCCGCCCTGGCCATTGCCGTTGAAGTAGTTGAGCACGTTGAAGGCGGCCACGCGCACGTCGGTGCCGGCGGCGCGTGTGGGGGCGGGCTGGCGTGGATTGGCGGGAGTGAACTGGATCGGCGCCGCACCGGGCACAGGCTGCACGCGCCAGTTGCCGTAGCGTTTTTCCAGCACGCCGCGCAGGCCGGTGACGGTGTCGCCGGCACGCACCGGGTTTGCGGCGCTCAGTGCCGGCGCGGGGTACGGAACGGTCGCGGGGTTCTGCTGGCTGGACCCATCGTCGAGCACCAGCCGGTTCAAGGCATTGTCTGCCGCAGCCTGCGCGGCACCTTCGCGCGGCGCGGCGACTGCGGTGGGAATGTGCAGGCGCCCGTGTCCGAGCAGCAGGCTGCCGTAGCGCCCGAGTTCGTGCGTGTCGTTGACGGTCAGCGTTTGCGGCACGGTGACCAGCATCCCCTCGAGTGCCCTCGGTGACATGTCGTTGGGGAAGGGCAGCGCGAGACTGGCCGGCGTGACCGAGCGCCCGGAAGCGCAGACCGATGGCATGCCCGACAAGGCCAGCTGGGTCTGTCCGTAGCGCTCCTCCACGGTGCCGGCCAGCCGCAACAGGTCGCCGGCGCGCGCGGCGTAGCGCGGCGCGTAGACGAACAGGCCTTCGGATACGCCCGCCCGATGCTGTCGCTGCGCGTCGGCCTGCTGGACAAAGAAGCCCATGAACCCATCGGGACCGCTGTAGTCGGCCGTGACCACCGCCTCGATCTCCACCAGATTGCCCGCCAGCGGGGAAGTGGCCGATGCCGCCCGCACGTCGGCAATGAAGGTGGACGGCGCACCGCATGGCGCGGCAGCAGCAAGGGCAAAGGTGGCGTGGCCGGCGAAAAACAGTCCGGCTTTCATGGCATTCAGCGGTTTCATCGACATGGCGGTTCCTCACGGATTCAACGGAAGCCGCGATGCTACGGTGCGCGAGTAACGAAAGGATTGCGGCCACGACCCGCGCGCTTGATCGTGCTAAGGTAGTGTCATCCCGCCGGCACGCGCCGGCAGCCCCCAACCACACACAGGGACATCATGATCAAGGAAATCGCGCAAATCACCGTCAAGCCTGGCAGCGAAAGCCAGTTCGAGGAAGGCGTGGGCAAGGCCAAGCCGCTGTTCCTGCGTTCGCGCGGCTGCCATGGCGTGCAGTTGTTCCGCTCGATCGAGCAGCCGCAGCAATACACGCTCGTGGTCGAATGGGAAACGGTCGAGAACCACATGGTGCATTTCCGCGAAGCGCCTGAATTCCAGGAGTGGCGCGCTCTCGTCAGCGACTGCTTCGCGGCGCCGCCGCAAGTCGGCCACGTATCCAAGGTTCTCTGAGCCGGCCCCCGATGCCCGCGCCTCAGGAGCGGCCCCGCCATTTCTCCATGCTGCGCGAGCTGCAGCTTGCGGACGTGTTCACGCTGGGCAATGCGGCCTGCGGGATGGCATCGGTGTTCTTCGCCATGTTCTACGTGGCCACGCCGACGCCGTCGCATTTCTTCACGGCGGCCGCGCTGGCGCCGCTGGCCTTCATCTTCGACGTGCTGGACGGGCGCATCGCGCGCTGGCGGCACCAGCATTCGGCGCTCGGGCGCGAGCTGGATTCGCTGGCCGACATCATCTCCTTCGGCGTCGGCCCGGCCACGCTGGCGTTTGCCGCCGGCATGCGCGGCGGCTGGGACCTGGCGGTGCTGATCTTCTTCGTCTGCTGCGGCGTCAGCCGGCTCGCGCGTTTCAACGTCACAGCGGAAACGCTGTCGGCCGGTAGCGACAAGGTGAAGTACTTCGAAGGCACGCCGATTCCCACCAGTGTGCTGCTGACCGGCGTGCTGGCCTGGTGCGCCGCGCAGCAACGCCTCGACGTGGCGCTGCCCGGCGGTTCATGGACCATCGGCCCGGCGGACTTGCACCCGCTGGTGCTGCTGTTCGCGCTGTCGGGGTCGCTGATGGTCAGCAAGACCCTGAGGATCCCCAAGTTCTGACGCTGTGGCGCGCCGCGCTCAGCCGTTAGCGGCTTGCGGCGCGGCCGCATTGCCTGACGTCGCGGCACGCCTGGCGAACAGTGCCAGCAGCGCCGCGACGAAGCACGCCGCGCCCGCGGCATACAGCGCCGGCGTATAGGTCAGCAGCAGGGTACGGCTCAGGCCCGCGCCGAACGCTGCGGTGGCCGCGCCGATCTGGTGGGCGGCAAAGATCCAGCCGAAAACCATCGGCGCACGGTCGCGGCCGAAAGCGGTGGCGGCCAGCTTGACCGTGGGCGGTACGGTGGCGATCCAGTCCAGGCCGTAGAACATCGCGAAGATCGACAGGCCGTACAGCGTGAAGGTCGAATGCGGCAGCCACAGCAATGACAGGCCGCGCAGCCCGTAGTACCAGAACAGCAGCTTGCGGCTGTCATAGCGGTCCGACAGCCAGCCGGACAGGATGGTGCCGACAAAGTCGAACGCGCCCATCATGGCCAGCGCCGAGGCGGCCGGCACGGGGCCCATGCCGAAGTCTCCGCAGAGCGCGATGAAGTGGGTCTGGATCAGCCCGTTGGTGGACAGGCCGCAGATGAAGAAGGTGCCGGCCAGCACCCAGAACGTCTGGTTGCGCATGGCATCGCGCAGCACGACGAAGGGGCCGCGCAGCGTGAGCGGGGCGGGCGGTGCGGCAGGGGCAACGGCGGCCGCGGCGGGCACCTCCCCGAATGCGGCCAGCCCGATGTCGGCGGGGCGGTTGCGCATGAGCGCGAACACCAGCACGGCCAGTACGGCGCAGCCAACCAGCACCGGCAGCACGGCCACGCGCCAGCCCATGTGTTCGATCAGCCAGGCGGCGGCCGGCAGAAACGCCAGCTGGCCGGTTGCCGAGCTGGCCGTGAGCAGGCCGATCACCAGCCCGCGCCGCGCGCTGAACCAGCGATTGGCCACGACGGCGGCCAGAACCAGCGCGGTCATGCCGGAGCCGATGCCGAGCATCACGCCCCATGCCAGGAACAACTGCCACAGTTGCGTGACGACGGTGGCCAGCGCCATGCCGCCGGCAATCAGCGCCAGCGCTGCGCAGACTACGTTACGCACGCCAAAGCGCTCCATCAGGATCGCCGAGAACGGGGCCATCAATCCGAACAGCGCGAAACGGAAGGCCAGGATCGATGAAATCTGGTCCGTGTTCCATCCCATTTCGCGCGTCAGCGGTTTGAGGAAGGCACCGGGCAGGCCGAGCGCGGCCGATGTGGTGAGCATGACAAGGAAGGTGACGGCGGCGATGAGCCACGCATAGTGGATGCCGCGCCGGTCGAGCCGGCTGGAAATTGCCTGGGCGAACATGGGGTTTCTCTCTGTCAGGGGCGCTTGCTGGCGCCCCGGGGTGCCTCGGCCATCCGCGTTCTGGCGGGGGCGCGGAGAACGGTGATTCGGGTCGTTCCGGAAGGGCTGGCGGTTAGCTGGAGGCGAGCAGCCGTTGACGGACGGCATCCAGGATGTTGTCCGACAAGGTGTCGCCTTCCACGGCGCGCGCCAGCGTGACCGCACCGACCAGCATGGCCATGCGGATCAGCGCTTCCTGCCGACGCGAGTCCGCGTTGTCGCTGGCCACCGTCGATTCCATGTCCTTGACCAGGGACCGGAGCCCCTCCAGGTAAGCCAGCCGTACCGGCTTGTCCGCCGGCTCCCTTGCCACGTCGCTGGCGAGTGCCACGGCCGCGCAGCCGTGGCCAGGATCGGCGCAATGGGCCTGCGTCAGGTATGGCTCGATCAGGCTGGCCAGGATGGCTTGCGGGTCGCCGGCGGCACGCTCGATCCGGCGTTCCCAGCGCGCGGCCGATTCCTCGAAAGCACGTTTGCAGGCTTGCGCCGCGAGGGCGTCTTTCGATGCGAAATGCCCATAGAAACCACCATGCGTCAGGCCCGCGCCCGCCATCAGTTCGGCCACGCTGACCCCATTGAGCCCACGTTCCCGGAACAGCCGCGCCGACGCCTGTTCGATGGCTTCCCGATTCTTGTCGACCTGTTCCCGTGATGCGCGCGCCATCTGAAGGCCCCTCGAAAATGGATGTTTGACGCAGTTTAGATGATGGTCATAATTTTTTCAATAAATGTTGGTGGTAATTTAAGTCGATGAGAGTGGCTTGAAATGTGCATACATATGAAGCCGTCTTCAGCGCCGTGAAGGGATTTCCCGTATTGTCTCGGTTGATCCGTGCCGGGCAGCACTCCGGCCGCAACCCGACCCGCGCCGTGTCCAGTCCCGCTCCGCTCCAAACTGCCTCAACCCCGGCGCCAGCCGCCATGGGCTCGCCTGCCATGACTGCTCGCGAGCGCCGCGGCATGGCGGCCATCATGATTGCCGTGGCGCTGGCCACGCTGGACACGGCGATCGCCAATACCGCGCTGCCTTCCATTGCCGCGGACCTGAATGCGACGCCCGCGGCGTCGGTCTGGGTCATCAACGCCTATCAGCTCGCGATGGTGGCCACGCTGCTGCCGTTCGCGGCGCTGGGCGGCATTCTCGGGCACCGGCGCGTCTATATCGGCGGCGTGACGCTGTTCATTGCGGCCTCCGTGGTCTGCGCACTGGCGTGGTCGCTGCCATCGCTGGCGGCGGCGCGCGTGCTGCAGGGCATCGGGGCCAGCGCGATCATGAGCGTCAATACCGCGCTGATCAGCGCGATCTTCCCGATCCAGCGGCTGGGCCGAGGGGTTGGGCTGAATGCGCTCGTGGTGGGCGTGTCGTTCGCGCTCGGGCCGACCGTGGCTTCGGTGATCCTGTCCTTCGGCACGTGGCCGTGGCTGTTTGCCGTCAACCTTCCGATCGGCCTGCTGGCGCTTGGTATCGCGCGTGGCGCGCTCCCGCAGACGCCGCGCAGCCAGCACGGGTTCGACCGCGTGGCCGCGCTGCTGAACGTGGTGGCATTCGCCGCGCTGATCTTCGCGCTGGGCGAGGGCGCCCAGCGCGCGCCGCTGGCGGAGTCGCTGGCCGCGGCGGCGATCTTTGTCGTGGCGTTCGGCCTGCTGCTGTGGCGCGAGCGCGGCCACCCCGCACCGATGCTGCCGGTCGACCTGTTCCGCAGGCCGATGTTCGCGCTGTCGACGCTGACCGCGATCTGTTCGTTTGCGGCGCAGGGGCTGGCCTTTGTCTCGCTGCCGTTCTATTTCCAGCACGTGCTCGGGCGCGGCCAGGTGGAAACCGGATTCTTGCTGACGCCGTGGTCCGTGGTGGTGGCGCTGATGGCTCCGATCGCCGGCCGGCTTTCCGATCGCTATCCGCCGGGTCTGCTGGGCGCCGTCGGGCTTGCCGTGATGAGCGCGGGCATGGCGTCGCTGGCCTTGATGCCGGCCAACCCGAGTTCGCTGGAGATCGGCCTCCGCATGTGCATCTGCGGCGCGGGCTTCGGCTTCTTCCAGTCGCCGAACCTCAAGGCACTGATGGCCAGCGCCCCGCGTGAGCGCAGCGGCGGCGCCAGCGGCGTGATCGCGACCGCACGGCTGCTGGGCCAGTCCACGGGCGCTGCGCTTGTGGCGCTCAGCTTCGGCCTTGCGGGCGACCATGGGCCGGGCCTGGCGCTAACGCTGGGCGCCGGGTTTGCAGGCGTCGCGGCCATTGCCAGCGGCCTGCGGCTGGCGATGCCCGCGGTCAAGCATTGACTGGCTGAGCTGCAAGCCCTGTACGGCGGCGGCAAGCGGCAAAGTCGCCGTCGGCCTAGAATCACCCATTCCACTGCAGGCATCCTCTTCACGCGGCGCGACCGCGCGTCGTGCGCAGATCCGCAAGACAAGGTATCCCCATGAGCCATCTGTTCGATCCTCTCGATATCGGCAAGCTGAGCCTGTCCAACCGCATCATCATTGCGCCGATGTGCCAGTACTCGGCGCAGGACGGCAATGCCGGCGACTGGCACATGATCCACCTCGGCTCGCTGGCGCTTTCCGGCGCGGGGATGCTGATCCTCGAGGCCACGGCGGTATCGCCGGAAGGCCGTATCACCGCGGGGGACCTGGGCCTCTACGATGATGACAACGAGGCTGCACTGGGCCGCGTACTGGGAGCCATGCGCGCGCACTCGCCCATTGCCGTGGCGATCCAGCTCGCGCACGCCGGGCGCAAGGCGTCGAGCCAGCGGCCGTGGGAGGGCGGCAAGCAGGTCCGGCCCGACGCGCCCGAGGGGTGGCAAACCGTGGCGCCGTCGTCCGTGCCGCATGCGCAGGACGAAGTGCCGCCGACCGCGCTGGACCGCGCGGGCATGGACAAGGTGCGCGATGATTTCGTCGCGGCGGCGGTGCGCGCGGTGCGGCTGGGCATCCAGGGCATCGAGATCCACGGGGCGCACGGCTATCTCCTGCACCAGTTCCTGTCGCCGCTGGCCAATCATCGCGATGACGCGTACGGCGGCAGCCTGGAAAACCGCATGCGTTTTCCGATCGAGGTCTTTGACGCCGTGCGTGCGGCCGTGCCCGCGGACGTTCCGGTGTGGATGCGCATTTCCGCGACGGACTGGGTGCCGGGCGGCTGGGATATCGACGGCACGGTGGCGCTGTCGAAGGCGCTCAAGGCGCGCGGCTGTGCGGCCATCCATGTCACCACCGGCGGCGTTTCGCCAGCGCAGGCCATCAAGCTGGGGCCGGGTTACCAGGTACCTTACGCCCAACGCGTGAAGGCCGAGGTGGGCCTGCCCACCATCGCCGTGGGCCTGATCACGGAACCCGAGCAAGCCGAGGCGATCATCACCGGCAACGAGGCCGATGCGGTGTCGCTGGCCCGCGCGATGCTGTACGACCCCCGCTGGCCGTGGCATGCCGCCGCCAGGCTGGGCGCGAGCGTGGTAGCGCCGAAGCAATACTGGCGCTCGCAGCCACACGAACTGAAAGACCTGTTTTCGGACGCTAGCTTCGGCCAGCGCTGAGCCATCTTCAGCCGAAGCCGAAAGACGAAGAGGAGGCCGCATGAAACCCCGTGTCACTCTGATTACGCTCGGCGTCGATGACCTGGAGCGCTCGCTGCGCTTCTACCGCGACGGGCTGGGCCTGCCGACCCAGGGCATTATCGGCACGCAGTTCGAGCATGGTGCGGTGGCCTTCTTCGACCTGCAGCCCGGCCTCAAGCTGGCCGTCTGGCCACGCGCGAGCCTCGCCCACGACACCGGCCTGCCGCTGTCCGTCCGAGCGGCGGCGGGCGCTTCCCTGGCGCACAACGTTGGCAGCCAGGGCGAGGCGGACGCGGTGATGCAACAGGCGGCCGCTGCCGGCGCCACCATCGTCAAGCCCGCGCAGACGACCTTCTGGGGCGGCTACGCCGGCTATTTCGCGGACCCGGACGGCCATCTCTGGGAAGTCGCGTGGAACCCGCAGATGCTGCCAGTCGACTGACCGCAGGCGAATGTGCGGCGCAGGCCGCAAGGCTGGTGCGCGCACTATAGTGGTAGCGGATCCTACGCGGCGTTATAGACGGAGGGAAGGCACCATGAAGGCAGGCAAGACAACGCTCGGGCGGGCGCGGCGCACTGCCGCGATGGCACTGGCGGCGGCGCTGTTGACCGGTCTGGCCCCGGCTTCGCACGCGCAGTTGGGTGACGTGCTCAAGAACCCCATGGGTGGTGGCGGGGCGGAAAGCGCGGGCAGTGCGCTGGGCGGACTGGGTAGCGGTCTTTCGCTGCAGTCGCTTTCCTCGGGCAGCCTGGGCAATGTGGCTGGGCTGCTCGACTTCTGCATCAAGAACAACTACCTGGGCGCGGGCGGGGCGGATTCGGTCAAGGACAAGCTGATGGACAAGCTTGGCGGACCGTCCAAGGCCTCGACCGATAGCGGCTATGGCAACGGCACGAGAGGCATTCTCCAGGACGGCCACGGCAAGACACTGGACATCAGCGGCAGCGGCCTGAAGGCGAAGGCCACCGAACAGGTATGCGAGAAGATACTTTCGCAGGGCAAGTCGTTCCTGTGATTTTGCGCATCGCACCAACGATTTACCTTATTTCGCAGGGATTTCCATGATTGCCACTCGGCTTTGAAGTGGCAATCATGGATCGCAACAGACAGCAAAGGCATTGCGCCAGGGCGTCCCCCCCAAAGAAGCAGCCCGGCGGCAGCACGATGTAGACCAATAAAAACATCCGGGGCAAGACCCCACGGGAGACATCCATGCAAGTCTATGACGGCCTCTTGTACCTGACTGCGATGGTGCTGGTGTGCTTGTACGTCTATCTTGGCGTACTCACGCGAAGCAATGCGATAAGGCTGGGGTCTCCGGCTATTGTTGCTGTGCTCGTATTCGCATATTCCATATCGCCGATGCACGCCGCGGGATAAGTTCGCGCAGTGGGCTCGCGGCATGAATCGCTGCGTCAGGCACGATCACGGGCTCACCGCACGCGAGCAGGCCTGAGCCATAGTCCGGCCTCGCGAAACCAAAGCCGCCAGAACCAGGAAGCGCCTCGTCGATGGCCATCTGCCATGCGACGTGCCCGTCTGCTGACTTCATAAGCTGCGGCGCTGCCAGTCTCATCGCCTGCTTCCCTGGAACCCCACAGAACAATCGCCATTAGCGCGTAATCCCGCGCCCATGCACGCTTCGCAACAATTCACTTGCCTCACCCAAAACCACCGCGCCCCCGCTAGCAAATTCGCTCTCCGCGCCCTCAGGCATTCCCCGATCCGCCCGGCAAATCGTCGGATACGACGAGTAACCCTCACCGGACCCTGTCCAGAATTTTTCCGACACCCGCGCTTTGGCCGGGTCCATGGACAAGAAATCGGAGACAAGAGCGAATGAGTGCAACCTATCAACGGGGCCGGGCATGGGTGGTTACCGTGCTGCTGTTCCTGTTCGTCGTGGTCAATTTCCTGGACAAGATCAGCGTCGGCCTGCTTGCCGGCCCGATGATGGACGAACTGGGCCTGACGCCGGCCCAGTTCGGGCTGGTCGGCAGCAGCTTCTTCTGGCTGTTCGCCGTGGCCGGCGTGGCGGGCGGCTTTGTGGCCAACCGCGTGTCGTGCACGCTGCTGCTGTTGCTGATGGCCATCGCCTGGTCGGTGTTCCAGCTGCCGCTGGCGTGGTCGTCGAGCCTGGCGGTGCTGATCGCCGCGCGCGTGCTGCTGGGCATTGCCGAGGGACCGTCCACGGCCATTGCCATTCACGCGGCCTACAAGTGGTTTCCCGATGATCGCCGCACGCTGCCCGTCGCCTTCTTTACGCAAGGCGGCGCCACCGGCCTGATCCTGGCCGGCATCACCATTCCCTACATCACGGCGCATTGGGGCTGGCGCGCCAACTTCTACGTGCTGGCCGCGCTGGGCGCCGCCTGGACCGTGCTGTGGCTGTTGTTCGGCGGCGAGGGCAAGGTCGACCAGCCTTCGGCCGACACCGCGGGCCAGCCGCGCGTGCCTTACCGCGCCTTGCTCGGCGACGCCACGGTGCTGGGTTGCTTCCTGCTGCGCTTTGTCGCGTACTGGAGCCTGGCGCTGTCGCTGACGTGGTTCGCCGCTTACCTGCAGCGCGGACTTGGCTTCGATCATGCCACCTCGGGCCGGTTGTTCGCGGTGATCATCGCGGCGAACATGCCGGTGACGCTCGGCGTGGCATGGTGGTCGCAGCGCATGCTGCGCCGAGGCATACCATCGCGCATCGCCCGAGGCCGCCTGGCCGCGCTGATGCTCGTGGGCGCGGGGCTCTGCCTGGCCGCGCTGTTGTCGCCCGGCCTGCTCACCTGGCAGCGCGTGGCGCTGCTGGCGGCAAGCTGCGCGCTGGCGCCGTCGATCTATTCGCTGGGTCCGGCGATGCTGGCCGAGGTCTGCCCGCCGGCACAGCGCGGCGCGCTGCTGTCGATCGACGCTTCGATCTCATCGATTGCCGGCATCCTGGCGCCGCTGGTGACGGGCTACCTGGTGCAGAACGCCACCGGCGCGCATGGCTACGAGACGGGCTTCGCGGTGTGCGGCGTACTGATGATCGTGGGCGGCTTTGCCGGTGCGGCCATGATCAACCCCGAGCGCTCGAAGCTGCGGATGGCCGGCTTGCAGCAGCATGCGACCGCGGCACCGGCCGCGCATCCGGCGCACGCATAGTGTTGGAAGAGGCGCCGCGCGGACGGCGGCCCCTATGCCAGGGCTCGCGGGCGCCGACGCCGCGCCGATATACTTCAGGCTCCGCCGGGCCGTGGCGCCCGCCAATCTCCGGAGCATTCACGATGATGCCTGCCGCATCGAGCTGGTTCGCCTGGGCCGCGCTGTCCGCGGTGTTCGCGGCCCTGACCGCGATCTTTGCCAAGGTCGGCTTGTCCGGCATCGATTCCGACATGGCCACGCTGGTGCGCGTGGTCATCATCTTCGGGGTACTGGCCGCGTTCGTGGTGGCCACCGGCAAGTGGATGGACCCGTCGACGTTCTCGGCCCGGAACTGGATCTTCCTCACGCTGTCGGGCCTGGCGACCGGCGCCTCCTGGGTCTGCTACTTCCGTGCGCTGAAGATTGGCGATGCCTCCAAGGTGGCCCCCGTCGACAAGTTCAGCCTGGTGCTGGTGGCACTGTTCGCGGTGCTGTTCCTGGGCGAACGGCCTGCCCCGCGTGAATGGCTGGGCATCGGCCTGGTCGCCGCCGGCGTGATCGTGCTCAGCCTGCGGCGATAACCGCGCCTGAGAAACGGCGAAGGCCCTTCAACCGTTTGTGCGAAGCCAGGCCACAGCGGGAACCGGCCAGCCGGGCCAGGCTGAGGCGTCGGGACGGCGGTGGTCGGACTTGCCGGGCAGTAATTGCGCAAGCTCCACGCCAAACAGATTGGCGCACGCGCTCGCGAATGCCGCGGCGGAGCGCAGGCCCGACTGGGTGGCAAGCAAATCCAGCCGGGCGGGCGTCGGGTCAGTACCCGCCTCGGGCAGCGCCAGCAGGTAGAGTGCCCGCGCCGCGCGTTGCTCGCGCACCAGCGGATGCAGCGCTTCCCCTTCGGCGAACAGGCGCGCACGGACCAGCCGCTGGGCGACCTGCCAGTCTTCGCCGAGCCGCGCGGCATTCCAGTTGACGGCCGGCTGTTCGAACACCAGCCGCGCAAGCGCGCGGGACCAGTGCTTGTCATGATGGATCGCATTCATGCGCGGGCAGACCGCATCGGGCACGGCCTCGAACGTCATGGCGCACGTCTGGCCCGGGGCGGACTGCATCTCGCAGTCGAAGTATGCGAACGCCGGTACCACGAAGGGATCGCCGGGCCGCACGTCGCGCCGTGCATTGGCGTCGCGCAGCCGCGCCGCGCCCTGCTGGGTTTCCACGCGCACGGCGAACGGAAAGCGCAGGCGGCTGATGCGGACGGGGTTGCGGCTGACAATGGGCATGCGGGCGGTGGCTGGAGCGCAGCCGGTTACTGTCGCAGCATTCGACGGGCCGCGCAACTGTCGGCGCATGCCGCGGGATCGCCCGCTTACAGTTCGGACAGCCCGAAGTGACGCAGCCGTGGCAGGTCGGTCACGCGAATGGTCTGGTACGCCAGGTGCACGAGACCCTCGTTGGACAGCCGCCGCAACGCCTGGTTGACCCGCTGGCGCGACAGCCCGGTCAGCAGCCCGATTTCCTCCTGCGACAGTTCCAGCACGGGACTGGTGCGCGGATACAGCGACGGATGGAAAAGCTGCGCGATGGCCTGGGCCACGCGCGCATCGGCGCTGAGCAGGCGGTCGTTCTGCACGGTGGCAATGAACTGCCCCATGCGCTCGTTGAGCTGCGTGACCACGAAACTCGAGAATGGCAGGCTCTGGGCAAGCAAGGTGTTGAACACCGGCTCCGGTACCAGCAGCACGCGCGAATCGCGGATGGCGATCACGTCATAGCGGCGCAGCTCGCGCTTGATCACACTGCCTTCGCCGCACCAGCCCCCTGCCGGCACGCCCGAAAACGTGCAGCCTCGGCCGTCCGGGGTGTAGACGGCGAGCTTGATCAACCCGCTGTCGACGCCGATCCAGTCGCGCGACGGTTCCCCGCGCCGGGCGATCAGGGCGCCGGCGGCGAACTCCTGCAATATCGTGGTGCGCGTGGCCAGCGCCTGATGCTCCGGTGCAAGGGCATGGAACCAGGCATGGCCTGCCAGTGGCGAGGTGGGCGGGGAACAGTCGGACGCGGTCATCGAAGGCGGGTTGGGCGGTCAGCAAAGGCGGCCTTGCGTGACCATGGCCCGGGCCGTGTAAGAATCCTGTAAGCCTTGCCTGGCGCGGGTTTCCGGGCGATTTGTCATCCGGATGACAGAGCCCGGGCGTGTGCGATGATAGCCTTGTGCACGAAAAAGTAACAGCGCCCCGGTACAGAAGAGTTCAGCGGAGACACAAGCAATGCCCACAGATTTCGACAGCGGCCTGGGCCGCAACGCGGCCAATTTCGTGCCGATTACCCCGATCGATTTCCTGGTCCGTGCGGCCGAGGTGTATGGCGACAGGCTGGCCATCGTGCACGGCCCGGTACGCCAGAACTGGCGCGACACCTATGCACGCGCGCGGCGCCTGGCGAGTGCGCTGGCGCGCGCCGGTATCGGCAAGGGCGATACCGTTGCGGCGCTGCTGCCCAATACGCCGGCCATGGTCGAAGCGCACTTTGGCGTACCGATGGCGGGTGCCGTGCTGAACGCCCTGAATATCCGCCTCGACGCCGCCAACCTGGTGTTCATGCTGCGCCATGGCGAGGCGCGCGTCCTGCTGGCCGATACGGAGTTCGCCGACCTGGCCCGGCAGGTGTCGCTGGAAATCCCGGGTTTGAAGGTCATCGCCGTGGAAGACGCGCTGGGGCCACGGGCCGAGCGCTTTGACGATACCGATTACGAGTCCTTCCTCGCCTCTGGCGATCCGGACTACGCGTGGAAGATGCCTGCCGACGAGTGGGACGCCATTGCGCTGAACTACACCTCGGGCACGACCGGCGACCCCAAGGGCGTGGTGTACCACCACCGCGGCGCGGCCATGAACGCGATCTCGAACATCCTCGAGTGGGACCTGCCCAAGCATCCGGTCTACCTGTGGACGCTGCCGATGTTCCACTGCAACGGCTGGTGCTTCCCGTGGACCGTGGCCGCGCGCGCGGGCGTCAACGTCTGCCTGCGCAAGTTCGAGCCGCGCCTGGTATTCGACCTGATGCGCGACGAAGGCGTGACGCACTACTGCGCGGCGCCGATCGTGCACACCGCACTGGTCAATGCGCCGCCGTCGTGGCGCGAAGGCCTGCGCGGTCCCGTGCGCGGCATGGTGGCCGGCGCACCGCCGCCTGCCGCGGTGCTGGCGCAGATGGAAGCGATGGGCTTCGCGCTGACCCATGTGTATGGCCTGACCGAGGTGTACGGCCCGGCCGCGGTATGCGCGGAGCAGGACGACTGGAGCAGCCTGTCGCAGGAAGAGCGTGCCGTGAAGAAGGCCCGGCAGGGCGTGCGCTACCACCTGCAGTCGGGCGTGACGGTGCTCGATCCGGATTCGATGCAGCCGGTGCCGGCCGATGGCGAGACCATCGGCGAGATCATGTTCCGCGGCAACATCTGCATGAAGGGCTACCTCAAGAACGAGAAGGGCACGCGCGAGGCCTTCTCGGGCGGCTGGTTCCACACCGGCGATCTTGGCGTGTGCATGCCGGACGGCTACATCAAGATCAAGGATCGCAGCAAGGACATCATCATCTCGGGCGGAGAAAACATTTCCAGCGTCGAGGTGGAGGACGCGCTCTATCGTCATCCGGCCGTGCTGGCCGCCGCCGTGGTCGCGCAGCCCGATGCGAAGTGGGGCGAGACGCCTTGCGCGTTCGTGGAACTGAAAGAGGGCGCCAGCGCGACCGCCGAGGAACTGATGGCGCACTGCCGCACGCTGCTGGCGGGCTTCAAGGTGCCCAAGGCGGTGTACTTCGGTCCGCTGCCCAAGACCTCGACGGGCAAGATCCAGAAGTTCGAATTGCGCCGCAAGGTCAAGTCGGATGCCGCGATCGACGTCTGACGCGGTGGTCAGGAGAAGGCGGCCTCTTCAGCGGCCTGCCGGCCGGCAATCAGCCGGTCGACGACCTCGCGGCCCCACGCCAGCCCCGCGCGGCTGGCGTCGGCGGCGCAGGCAAAGCGCACGCCAGCGTCCGGGTCCACGAAGGGCAGGGCGTTGCCGTGCTGCCAGATGCGCGCGCGCAGCGTCCACCAGCCGTCGTGCTGGCCGCCGTAGCGCAACGCTACGATATGGATGCGGTAGCCACGATAGCTGTCGCTATGCTCGTGTGATCCGCTCGGCATGGCTGCTGGAATTCAGCGCAAGCTCGCTGCCTGCTGCGGCACGGCGCCAGGCCTGTGCCACTCCTGCGAGATATCGGGAAACACTTCGCATTCGCCGCGCACGATATTTTCGATCGTGGCGCATACTCCCGCGGTGCCGCGCGGCCCCACGCAGACCAGGCTGCGCGGATGGTCGGTGTGCTGCGGGATGGCGTACACGTGCATGCCCTCCTGGAACAGAGGGTGCCTGGACAGGCGCTCGTTCATCAACTCGACAAAGCGCTGCGGACTGACGACCGGCTTTTCCATAGCGGACTCCTGCGGCGCTGCCGTCGGGCGCTTCGTAGGTGCGCGGGGCCGGCATACGCGGTAGTAAAGGCCAGGAATATTTCGGGCAATGGCATGAGCCCCGTAGGATCGGGGTGGCCGGAGGAACGTGGAGAAAAAATGCCTCCACGTTGCCACTGCCAACGATTTCAGATTAGGCGATGCGCCCGGCGGAGCAAAGTTGCCGGACGCCACAGGTCACGATGGCCGCACTTCTCCGGCGGCGCGTGGCCCGTCGAGCATGTAATTGCCTGCTGCCCAGCAGGCGGCTTCCGCTTCGGCTTCGGAGCGGTAAGCCGAAGTGGCTTCGATGGTGCAGTCGGCATCAGCCGCGCCGCAGTGCTCTTCCATCACGATGCGCCAGGTGTAAAGGCCAGGCGGATCTTCGAGGACATGAAGCACGAGGGTGCGGTGGCTGTCGGCGAGGGTGAGAGGCTGGGTCGACATGACGGTCTCCGATGACGGCGACCCCTAGATGCTAGCAATTGCGCGCACCCAATTCCAGCGCAGCAGCCCCGTCGCTGGCGGCGCCGTGCAGCGCCGTGCATCTTCCGCCGCCGCGCGGTTTCCAGTATCGTCTGCTCCGGGGCGCCGGGTGGCGCCCGCTTCTCCGGATTCGCATGCCCATCTCGCCTCAACTTGCCGAACTGGTTGCGTCGCTGCGCGCACACTATGACACCGCCATCCTGCCGCACTGGACCGGCAAAGGCTGGAACGCCGACCTGCTGCTGCCCTATGAAGCGCTGGATGGCGCCAGCGGCGATGCCCTGCCGCCGGTTCGTTACCGGGCCATGGCCTGCGCGCGCCAGATCTATGTGTTTTCGGTCGCGGGCCAGCTCGACCACGCCGATACGCTGTTCGGCTCGCTGCAGGCCTACTTCAGCACCGGCGACGGCAGCTGGATCTACAGCGTCGATGCGGCAGGCATGCCGCTGGACTCGACACGCGACCTTTATACGCATGCCTTCGTGATCTTCGCGTGCGCGCACTACTACGCCTGCGGCGGCAACGAGGACGCGTTGACCATCCTGCAGGAAACGCGCGAGCTGGTCGAACAACGCTTTGCCGACGGTTTCGGGCTGTACCACGCGGCGCTATCGGAGTTTTTCAAGGACAAGGGCGCGGGCGTGCAGCAGAACCCCATCATGCATTTGACCGAGGCCTACCTCGCCGCGCTGGAGGCGACCGGCGACGAGTGGTATGCCGTGCGTCTGCGCGAGATCGCCGCAGCCGTGCAGGGCCGGTTCGTCGATCCGGCCAGCGGTTGCATCGCCGAGCTGCCGCAGGAGACGGCGGGCAATCGCATCGAGCCCGGCCATCAGTTCGAGTGGTTTTCACTAGTCGCGGGCAACCCTGCGCTGTTCGAGGGCGCGCCGCTTGGCGCTTCGCTGCAGCGCGCCTTTGTTTTCGCGCAGGCGCATGGCGTAGTCCCCGGCACACTGGGCGTCAGCGCCGCGCTGAATGCCGATGGCAGCCTGCTCGATGGCACCGAACGCATCTGGGCGCAGACGGAGTTCGCTCGCGCACTGGCCGTGGATGGGACACCAGAGTCCCTGGCGACGCTGGAGGCCCAGTTGCGCCAATACCGTAGCCGTTTCCTGCACGCGGGCGGCTGGCACGAATGCCTGGCCCCGTCCGGCGAAGTGGTGCGGGCCGAAATGCCGTCCACGTCGCCGTACCACCTAGCTACCGCATACGAGGCGCTGGACGAACTGGCGCAGCGCTAGCCAGCGATGCGGTTGCTTGCGGCGCGCAAATCGCTCTTCTGCAGCAGCCGCAGCAAGGTCTCGGCCGGCTGGCTCAGCCGGCGTGCCGACAACGAAATGAACTCCACCTCTGGCAGCGTCGGCAGGCGTTCCCAGTTGAGCGGCGGCGCCACGCCTTCGCCGTAGAGATAGCGCGAGCGTACCGTCAGCCCAAGGCCGCCGCGGGCAGCGGCAAGGCAACCGGAATGGCTGCTGCTACTGCAGACCACCTGCCACTGGCAGCCCGCCTTGGCCAGGGTATCGAGCACGACCGAGCGCGTCACGCTCGGTTCGTGCACCAGGATCAGCGGCAACGGCTGGGACAGGTCCACCAGGGTCCCGGGGCGCGCGAGCCACTCCAGCGAGCCGCGAAACAGCGGTACGCCGCGGCGGTCGCCCTGGCGGCGCTTGCCGAGCATCAGGTCGAGCGCGCCGGCATCCATCAGCTCGTACAGCTTGCTGGTCATGGCGATGGTGATTTCCATCTCCACGTCGGGATGCGTATTGCGGAATGCCGACAGCACGCCCGACAGCGGCCCCTGCGCCAGGTCCTCCGAAGTCCCGAGCCTGACACGGCCACGCAACCGGGGTGCGGTGAACTGCGACTCCGCGCGGGCAATCGCCTCCAGGATCAGCCGCGCATGCACGAGCAGCGCTTCGCCGTCGGGCGTCATCGACAGCGAGTGCGTATCGCGGATAAACAGGCGACGCCCGACGCTTTGCTCCAGCCGCCGGATATGGTCGCTGACGCTCGACTGCGACAGGTCCAGCTGCCGGCCGGCCTCGGAGAAACTGCGTGCGGCCGCCACCGTGGCGAAGGTTTGGATCCAGACAGGGTTGAGCATGGGGAATCTTGTCATCGGCAAATCCGATGGCAGTCAGTATATCCGGCAGGGTTCCCGATTGGCTCACGGCAGCTATGATCGATTCCATGACACGGCTGCCAAGGCTTTGCGGATTGTCTCCAGCCTGCACGCCGTGCCAAGCACATGCCTCGCCCCCCATGAGCCAAGCTTCCACTCCCTCTCTCAAGGCCATGTTGTGGATCGTCGCTGCGGGTTTCTTCATGCAGACGCTCGATACCACCATCGTCAATACCGCATTGCCGTCGATGGCGTACAGCCTCGGACGCAAGCCGCTGGACCTGCAACCGGTGGTGGTGGCCTACACGCTTACCATGGCCATGCTCACGCCGGCGTCCGGCTGGCTGGCGGACCGCTTCGGCACGCGACGGGTCTACTTCAGCGCCATCCTGATCTTCGTGCTGGGGTCGTTGTTCTGCGCCGGCGCGCAGACATTGCCGCAACTGGTGATCGCGCGCGTGGTGCAGGGCATTGGCGGCTCCATGCTGCTGCCGATCGGCCGGCTCGCCGTGCTGCGCAATGTATCGGGCGAGCAGTACATCGCCGCGCTGGCCTTCGTCTCGATCGCCGGACAGGTGGGCCCGATCTTCGGGCCCGTGCTGGGCGGCTGGCTGGTACAGCACGTCTCCTGGCACTGGATCTTCCTGATCAATGTGCCGGTCGGCGTGGCCGGCCTGCTGGCCGTGCGCCGCTACCTGCCCGCGGGCGACACGGCCGGCGCGCCGCGGTTCGACTGGATTGGCTGCGGACTGCTGTCCCTGTGCATGGTGGCGTTCTCGCTCGCACTGGATGCGCAGGCGAGTCACGCCGGCTGGAACGCGGGGCTTGCCGCGCTCAGCGTGGCCGCCGCGCTGCTGTATATCCCCCATGCGCGGCGCAGCCGCGCGCCACTGTTCCGGCTGGCGCTGTTCCGGGAGCCGAATTTCAGCGTGGGACTTGCTGGCAATCTCGTCTGCCGCATCGGTTCCGGCGCGGTGCCGTTCCTGCTGCCGCTGCTGATGCAAATGCAGCTTGGCTACTCGCCGTTCCACGCTGGCCTGATGCTGCTGCCGGCCGCGCTGGCGGGGACGCTGTCCAAGCGCTGGATCGTGCCGCTGGTGACGCGCTTCGGCTATGAGAAGTTCTTGCTGGTGAACACGGCGCTGGTGGGGGCGTCGATCGCATCGTTCGGGGCGATGTCGCCGGGCTGGCCGCTGGCGCTGTCCATCGCGCAGCTCGCGCTGTTCGGCGCGACCAACTCGATGCAGTTCGCGGCGATGAACAGTGTCACGCTCAAGGGCCTGAGCGTAGAGGATGCAGGGAGCGGCAACAGCCTGTTTTCGATGGTGCAGATGCTGGCCATCGGCCTGGGCGTGACCGTGGGCGGCGGACTGGTGACGCTGTTCAGCGCGCAGTTCGGTGAGGCCGGTCCGGCCTTCCGGTTGGCCTTTGCCGTGGTAGGAACGATCACGCTTCTCTCGGCGCTGGTGTTCCGGCGGCTGGATGTCGCGGAACGCGGCAAGGGAAGGCGTGCAGCACGCGCTGCGGCGCGCACGCCCTGAACGCGCCGCAATCAGGCAGCGTTGGTCTTGCGTCCCACGCTGCGGATCAGCTGCGTGACACGCGCCTGGTACTGGTCGAAGAACTGGTTCGCCTGCTGCTGGCTGTCGACGGGCTGGACCACGGTGCGTCCCTCCGCTTCCAGCTTGGCGCGTAGTTCGGGCTTGCGCAGGGCTTCGTCGATGGCCTTGCGCAGTACCGTCACGCGATCCGCGGGCGTGCCTTGCTTGACGAAGTAGCCGCCGCTGATCATGTATTCGAAGTCAGGCACCGTCCGGCTTTGGGAAATCAGCGCAATGTGCTTCAGCGATGCGGGGAGCGTCTTGGAGAAGCTGGTCAGCACCTTCAACCGGCCTTGCTGCTGCATGGCGTCGAAGCTCGACTGGTAAGGCAGGATCGCAAAGTCCACTTCGCCGCCTGCCAGTCCTTGCAGTGCCGGCGCGGCACCCTTGTACGGCACGTGCAGGAAGTTCAGGCCGAGGCGTGCGCCCAGCGCGTCGCCCATCAGGTGATAGATGGAGTCGATGCCGACAGTCGCGTAGGTCAGCGGCTTGCCCTTGTTCTGCTTGGCGTAGTCGATGAACTTGTCGAGCGTATCCGCGGGAATGCCGTTGCGGACCATCAGCACGATGTTGGCGTCGCTGATCGGCGCGGCCAGCATGAAGTCCTGCGGCTTGTAGCGTGCGGCCGGGTTGAGCAGCGGCGCCAGGAAGACCTCGTTGATCGAGCCATGGAAGAAGGTGTAGCCATCGGCCGGCGCGGCCAGTACCTTGTTGGCGCCGATCAGTCCGGTGCCGCCGCCGTAGTTCTCGACCAGCACCTGCTGCTTGACGCTCTTGCTGATCGATTCCCCGAAGATGCGTGCGGACGTGTCGCTGGCGCCACCGGCCGGGTAGGGCACCACGAGCGAGAGCGGCTTGGTCGGAAAAGCGTCGGCCGCGAACGCAGGCAGGCTGCCGAGCGCGGTGCTGCCCGCGGCGAATCCTGCGTATTGGAGAAAGCGGCGGCGGTTGAGTGAATGCATGGTTGTCCCCGTTCTTGGTTTGTTTTCAGGCTGGTGGTTGGTTCAGGCCAGGTAGCTCTGCGCCAGGTGCGCCCAGAATGCGGCGCCCATGGGCAAGGCCTTGTCGTTGAAGTCATAGAGCGGGTTGTGGACCATGCAGCCCCCATCCTCGCCCAGGCCGTTGCCGAGCCGGACGTAAGCGCCGGGACGGTGTTCGAGCATGTAGGCGAAGTCCTCGCTGCCCATGACCGGCTGCCGCGCCACGACGTTGGCTTCGCCAACCAGCCGGATGGCGGCCTCGCGCGCGCGATCGGTCTGTGCGGCATGGTTAACCAGCACCGGATACTTGCGTTCGTAGACGACCTCCGACTGCAGGCCGAAGCTCTCGGCCTGCGCGCTCACGAATTGCTGGATACGCGTTTCGACGAGCGTGCGTACCCGCGGATCGAGCGTGCGCACGCCGATCTTGATCAGCGCGCTTTCCGGCACGACGTTGTAAGTGGCGCCGGCCTGGATCGAGCCGACTGTGATCACGGCGGACTTGAGCGCATCGATTTCGCGGCTGACGATGGATTGCAGCCCCAGCACGATGCTGGCGGCGCACTGCATGGGGTCGATACCGTGATGTGGCATGGCGCCATGCGCGCCACGACCGCGCAGCGTCACCGTGGCGCGGTCGAACGAGGCCATGGCGGGCCCGGTGCTGATGCCGATCTGTCCCACAGGCAATCCCGGGGCGTTGTGCAGCGCGTAGATCTCGTCGCAGGGAAAGCGCTCGAACAGGCCGTCCTCCAGCATGCGCAGCGCACCGCCTTCGTTTTCTTCCGCGGGCTGGAAGATCAGGTTCAGCGTGCCATTGAAATCGACGGACTCCGCCAGGTAGCGGGCCGCGCAGAGCAGGATGGCCGTATGGCCATCGTGCCCGCATGCATGCATCTTGCCGGGGAGGGTGCTCGCATAGTCCAGGCCGGTCTTCTCCTGGATCGGCAGCGCGTCCATGTCGGCGCGGATGCCGAGCGCCTTCGTCCCGGATCCCTTCTTCAGCTTGCCGACAAGGCCGGTGGTGCCCAGGCCGCGATGAACCTCGTAGCCCCATGCCGTGAGGCATTCGGCGACGAGGTCGCTGGTCCGGCGCTCCTCGAAGGCCAGTTCGGGATGTGCGTGGATCTTGCGGCGGATATCGACAAATTCCGGCGAAAGGGTCTGGATGGACTGCCGCAGGTCTGCAAGGCTGGATGCGTTCATGGGTTCGGCGAATGGGATCGTGTTCGTATTCTCGCTGCGCCGGCCCGCGGCATCCATGACAACGATTACGGTAAAACGTTGTGTATATTGCAACGATTGCGAGACGAGGAGGGGAGAAGGATGGACGATGTCCTGGACCGCAAGCGGGCCCTGTGCCTGCTGCAGATCATCGAAACCGGCTCGGTGCGCGGCGCGGCCGATGTGCTGGAACTGGACCCGTCGGTGGTAAGCCGCGCCGTGGCGAAGCTGGAGCAGGACACCGGCCTGGCGCTGCTGGAACGGCGTGGCCGGGGCGTGGTGGCGACGGATGCGGGGCGGCTGCTGGCGCTGTTCGCCAGGCGTCAGCAGGATCTGAGCGACACGTTCCTGGCGGAGGTCAATCACCTCAAGAACGCCCAGCGCGGCCATGTGGAAGTCGTTTTTGGCGAGGGCTTTATCGATCTGGTGCTGGAGCCGGTGCTGCGGGGGTTCCAGCACAAGTACCCGGATGTCACGTACAACATCCGCGTGGCGGGGACGGAAGAAACCGTGCGTTGCATCCTGGAAGACCTGGCGCATATCGGCCTGGTGTTCCAGCCGCCGGACGACGTGCGGCTGCGCTCGCACTATTCACGGCTGGCGCCGATCCGCGTGCATGTGCGCAAGGACCATCCGCTGGCACGCAAGCGGGGCGCGCTGACGCTGGCCGACCTGGCGCCGCACCAGGGCGCGTCGCTGACGGAATCGTTCGGCGTGCGCAAGCATATCCAGGCAGCCGAGGTCGAAGAGCACATCACGCTGAACCATATGCTCACCACCAACTCGTTCAAGGTGCTGTGGGAATTCGCCGCGCTGGGACTGGGCTACATCATGACGCCGCGCTCGGTGCCGTTGAAGGGCGCGCAGTTCGAGGACCTGGTGTCGCGTCCGCTTGCCAACCCTATCCTGAACAACAGCCGCATCCATGTGATCACCCGGACCGGCCGGCCGCTGTCACCGGTGGCGGACCGCTTGCTGCGTCATGTGGTGAAGGCCTTTCCGCTGGTTTGAGGCGATGGTTCGTTGCTACGCGTTGACGCCGTTCTCGCGCAACAGGCGCTCGCATTCGTCGAGCATGTCGTGCGCGAACGCGGACTGGTAGTTCGGGTCGAGCGCTTCCATCATTTCGTGCGAGGCATAGAGCCCCGCTTCGCGCGACAGCGTCTGCGCCAGCTGGCGCGCGAACTGGTCGCTCAGTTCCGAGAGCAGGCGGCGCTCCGACAGGGCGAGTTGCAGCTTCGAGCGTGACAGCCATTCTCCCGCCAGCGTGGCGCCCTGCGCATCGGTGAGCCACTTGCCGTGTTCGTAGTAGGCGGACAGCCGCTCGGCCGTCAACGCAAACACGAGTGCCTTGCGCGTGTTGAAATCGATCTTCAGAAGCGGTGCTGCTTTCATGTTCATGGGGATGACGGTGGCGCGGCTCAGCGTTGCGCCGATTGCTGCGTGATGCGGGCGAACGTGGCCTGGAGCCACGCGCCGATGGCGGCGATTTCTTCCATGCAGACGGAGTGCGGCATGGCATAGGTGTGCCATGCCACCGGAATCCGGCGTGCCTGCAGGAAGTCGCGGGCCTGTTCGCCAAGCTGCAGCGGCACGACATCATCCTGCGTGCCGTGGGCGGCGAAGACGGGGATGGCGGCGTTGGCGGCAGTCGCCTGCGCTGCCAGCGTGTCCGGAGCGGGGATATACGTGGACAGGGCGACGATGCCTGCGAGCGCGTCCGGATGGGTGATGGCAGTGGTATAGGCGATTGCGCCGCCCTGCGAAAAGCCGGCCAGCACGATGTGGTCCGTCGCGATACCGCGGGCATTCTCGCGCGCGATCAGCGCCCGGATGCGCTCGCACGACACCCGGATGCCCATTTCATCGGCACGCCGTCCGGCTTCGTCGAACGAGTAGATGTCATACCAGGCCGGCATGACATAACCGCCGTTGCAGGTGACGGGAATGGCCGGTGCATGAGGAAAGATAAAGCGCACGCCCGGCGTGTCTCCCAGGCCAAGCTCGGGAACCACCGGCACGAAGTCATTGCCATCCGCGCCCAGGCCGTGCATCCAGATCACGGTGAAAGCGGGATTGGGCGCGGTCTCGATCTCGATCGCGGGCAGCAGTTCGTTCATGGGGGGGCTCCTGTGTGACGGTCCGCCAGCCGGCTTGCGCGGCGGGCAGCGCGAGTATCGCACAGGTCGGCACGCGTTCCCGCGAGCCGTGCGGCGCTATCAATGACCGGCGGAGTACGAGGGACTCCGCCGTGGGTCAGGCAATTTGCCGCCGCATACTGCCGCGCTAGGCGGCCGAGGGCACGATCGGGACGGTGGTCAGTCCCGGCGCGACACGCGGTGCCGAGAAGGTCTCGATGGCAGCCGGCGCGGCGGCGCGGCGCTTGTCCACCACGTCCTCGACGCCCTTGGTCGCCACGTCTTCCAGGAACGCGACCATGTCGCGATAGTAGGCAACTTGCATTTGCGCCTCGAGCAGGCGCCGTTCGGCCTGGAACAACGTCAGCCTCATGTCTTGCAGTTCCCTTTCGGCAATCTTTTCCGGGGTCGGCGGACTGAACAAGTTTGCAAGCCGGCGCATGGCATTCCCTCCAATGCTGTTCAACAGCGATTAACCGATGCTTTTGCCATGAGAACAAATATAGACAAGAAATCGGGAAAAGAATCTCAGCCTGCCCATTCGTCGCGCCTCGCCCACAAGGATGATTGTCGCGGCGCGCAGACTCGGTTAGATTGTCGGGCCCCGATCGAGGCCGTGCCCGCGGCCAAGCATGAACGCGATCACGGGCGCCCAGAACGCATCCATGTGGTCGGCCAGGATGGCCGCGTCATGCGGCATGCCATCAAACAAGACCAGTTCCTGAAGATTCGCAGCCGCCTGCGCAAGACGTTCGGCATGGGCCAGTGGAAGGACCTGGTCGGCGCGGCTGTGCACGAGCATCAGCGGCAATCCGATCCGGCGCAGGCGCGCCGCGTTGTTCCATGGATCCGGCAGCAGCCACGCCAGCCGCGCGGGGACGCGGCCGGTCTGGACGGCGGCGGCACGCGCGGAACTGAAACCCGAGGCGATGATCATCCCGTCAGGGGCTGGCGTGAACCCGCGCGCGACATCCAGCAACACTCCCGACCCTAGCGAGTGTCCGAGGACGTAGTGCCGCGTTGCGTCGGGCGTTGCCGCCCGGAACATCCGATAGGCCGCGCGTGCGTCTTCACGCAAGTGCCTGACGCTGGGGCGTCCGCTGCTCGCGCCGTAGCCGCTGTAATCGAATACGAAGCTGCCGATGCCGGAACGCGACAGCATGGCTTGCACGGGCGCCCAGTCGGACAGGCATTCGTCGTCGCCGTGGCACACCATCAGCGCCGGTGCCTGCCCGTTTCCCGCAGGCGCGTAAGCAGCATGGAGCAGGCGAGTGCCGCTGTGGAACGTGCTGTGCTGCAGCGAGGCTTCAGGCTGATCGGGCCCCGGGGGCGCACTGGTCGGCGTGACGAAAGCCTCGCGTTCGACCGCACGGAACAACAGGTGGCGTGCAAGGCCGGCCACGACGGCAATGCCGGCCGTACTGGCCAGCCAGCGGGGAAGCGGAGAGTCGCGAGGTGGCTGCATGGTTGCCAGTGTGCGGAGACGCCCGTCAAGGCTAACAGGTGTCGTGCAATTGGCACAGCCAGAAGAGTGAGGCGAGCGACGCCGCCCAGCCCTGTCCATCATCCGAACATCAGCTATCAGGCCGATAGAAAAGTTTTTCCTTGACTATCTACCTAGTAGTAGATAGTATTTGGGTCATGGAAGCGCTGCTCCACCGGCAAAGAAAAGAAGGGCCGGTTCTGCAACGGGACCATCGCAATACCGTGAAAGCGGTCTTTTTTTAGGTCAGGTCATCTATCTACTAGTAGATGCGAGATCGAAGAGAGACCCCAGCAGAGAACCGATTCCGCGACGCCCCAGGGAAGGTCGCCAGCCAAGGAGCCCATCATGAATGCCAAGTTCGCCAAGACCGTCATCACTGCCGCAACCCTTGCCGCCGCGCTCGCCAGCGGCGTCGCCCAGGCTTCGGGCCCGCGCGACAGCAACTTTGCCGGGGACAAGTACGGGTACAGCTTCCGCGTCGGCAAGACCGATCCGTTCACCGACGGCGCCAAGGTTGGCAAGTTCGACCCGTACACCGATGGTGCCAAGGTCGGCAAGACCGACCCGTACACGGACGGTGCCCGCACTGTAGCGGGTCTGGATACGCGTGGTGTGTCCGCCACGCCGGCACGCAGCGTTGATCCGTACCTGGACGGCGCCAAGGTTGGCAAGTTCGACCCGTACACCGATGGTGCCCGTACGGTCGCCGGCCTGGATACGCGCGGTGTCTCGGCCACGCCGGCACGCAGCGCTGACCCGTACCTGGACGGTGCCAAGGTCGGCAAGTTCGACCCGTACACCGACGGCGCGCTCGCCTGACCGTCTGCCGGCCTGGCAGGCCGGCGGTTTTCTTTCGCCACGGCAGCCAGGTCCATGCAGGGCCTGGCTGGCCGCAATGGAGTCCATCATGAATTTGCGTGACAGTTTCCTTCTGCTCGGCGGATGGTTGCTGGTCTGCGTGACGAGTGGCTCGATGATCACCTTCGCCGCGCAGGTCCTGCCAGGTTAAACCGCCTGATTGAACCGATTCACCATGGCACGCCCCGGTTAAGCCGGGGCTGTGTCCGTCGGGGCACCGGCAAATTCAGGTGCGCGGGTCTCTGTCCGGCATCAGTCCTAAGGGATTACCCGTGCCTTCAGGCGTTCTCCTTGAGCGTCTATCTTCATGTAGATAAACTGGCCTCATGAAAACGCAATCCGTACGAGAGCAACTGCTCGAGCACACGCTCGTCCTGATCCGGCGCCGGGGCTTCAATGGCTTCAGCTACCGGGACCTAGCCGAACTGGTCGGCGTCAAGACGTCGAGCATCCACTATTACTTTCCGACCAAGGACGATCTCGTCCTGGAGGCCGTCAAGACATATAGCGCGGCCATGTCCGAACGCCTGCGGTCGATCGATACCGCGCTGCCCGTGACCGAGCAGGCCGCCATCTACCTGGCCCCGTTCCGCGCCAGCTGCGGTTCGGATCAGATCTGCCTGTGCGGCATGCTGTCGGCCGAGACCTTGTGCTTGCCCGAATCGGTTCACGAGTTGCTGCAGAGCTTTTTCCTGATGAACGAGCGCTGGCTGACTGGCTTGCTGGAACGTGCCCAGCCGCAACGGACGACGCCGTTCCCGGTGCCGCCCGCGCGCCTGGCACAGGTCGTGTTCGGCTCGCTGCAAAGCGGATTGATTTCGGCGCGCCTGTTCGGTACGTCTGACCGGGTGGAATCTGCCGCGGATACCCTGCTGGCTGCCGTAGCCGGCTAACGCCTACGTCAGATAGCCCGGCGCAAAGCTGCCATGTGGCGAATGCTGCACGGCAGCTTTTTTGTTTGCGGGAATGGGCTCGATGCAAGGCCGCCCAGCTGCGCTTTGGGGCGTGCATATCGTTATTTATCAAGGGGTTAAAGCCATCGCGGGATGTCTATCGGTGCGATAGAAATCTTTTTCCTTGACTATCTACCTAGTAGTAGATAGTATTTGACTCATGGAAGCGCTGCTGCACCGGCAAGGAAAAAGAAACCGGTTCTGCAACGGGACCATCGCAATACCGTGAAGACGGTCTTTTTTTGAATCCGGTTATCTATCTACTAGTAGATGCGGGATCAAAAAGAGACCCGAAGATTGAACCGAACCCAGGCGACGCCTACCGGGAGGTCGCCAGCCCAGGAGCCCATCATGAATGCCAAGTTCGCCAAGACCGTTATCACCGCCGCCACCCTTGCCGCCGCACTCGCCACTGGCCTCGCGCAGGCCGCTGCCCCGAGCGGCAGCGGTTCAGCCGGGGACACCTATGGCTACAACTACCGCGTCGGCAAGGTCGATGCCTTCACCGACGGCGCCAAGGTTGGCAAGTTCGACCCGTACACCGATGGCGCGCGCGTTGGGAAGGCTGATCCCTACACCGATGGCGCACGCGTCGGCAAGCCTGATCCGTACACGGACGGCGCCCGTACGGTAGCCGGCCTGGATACGCGTGGTGTCTCGGCTACGCCGGCACGCAGCGTTGATCCGTACCTGGACGGTGCCAAGGTTGGCAAGACCGACCCGTACACGGACGGCGCCCGTACGGTAGCCGGCCTGGATACGCGTGGTGTCTCGGCTACGCCGGCACGCAGCGTTGATCCGTACCTGGACGGTGCCAAGGTTGGCAAGACCGACCCGTACACGGACGGTGCCCGTACGGTAGCCGGCCTGGATACGCGTAGTGTCTCGGCTACGCCGGCACGCAGCGTTGATCCGTACCTGGACGGCGCCAAGGTTGGCAAGACCGACCCGTACACCGACGGCGCACTCGCCTGACCAGAGCGGCCGGCCTGTGGCCGGCCAACTGACATTCACAGCGGGCGGTACGTCGCCCGCTCCCAAAGGGGAACATCATGAATTTGCGTGACAGCGCGCTGATACTGGTTGGATGGGTGGGGCTCTGCCTCTTCAGCGGTTCACTCATCACGCTGCTCGCGCAAACGCTGCCGGCCTGACCGGCAGTCCATTGCAAGGGGTCTGAAGCCATGAAAACACTATCCGTTCGCGAACAACTGATCGAGCACACGCTGGTGCTGATCCGTCGCAAGGGTTTCAACGGCTTCAGCTATCGCGACCTCGCCGAACTGGTGGGCGTCAAGACCTCGAGCATCCACTACTATTTCCCATCCAAGGACGATCTCGTGCTCGAGGCGGTGCGTGAATACAGCGCCCGCGTCCAGGAGCGCATCCGCGCGATCGACACCAGGCTGCCTCCGGCGGAACAGGCGCGGCAATACCTGGAGCCGGTCCGCACGGCCTTCGGCACCGATCAGGCCTGCCTGGTGGGCATGCTGTCGGCCGATGTGCTGTCGCTCTCCGAGCCGGTGCGCGCGACGATGCGCGAGTACGTTCACATGCATGAGACGTGGCTGACCGGCTTGTTCGAACGCGCCCAGCCACTGCGCGACAAGCCGTATCCGGTGCCGCCCGCGCAGTTGGCGCAAGTGGTCTACGGCTCGCTGCAGAACGGGCTCATGGCCGCACGGCTGTTCGGCACGCATGAGCGTCTCGAGGCTGCCGCGGCCGTGCTGGCCGGGGTCATGCCGTAAGCGCGAGCTGGCGCGCTACCGTGTCGCACAGCCAGTCGGGATCATCATGCGGCAGGTCATGGCCTGCCCATGGGTGGCGTAGCAGCGGCACCTTCCACATGCGCGCCAGATGGTCGGAGCAGACCGGGTCGACCAGACGATCGGCATCCGAAGCGATCAGCAGGGTGGACGGGCAGGGCGGCTGGCGATCCGCACGGTAACGCGCAGCCGCCAGCAGTTGCCGTAGCGCCGAACTCCGGCTGACTGGCGCGCTGGTCGCGATTTGCCTCCACGCCTCGATGTCGGCCTGTTTTGCATCGCTGCGTGCGCAGGTCAGCCGGTGGATGGTGGGCTCGCAATAGTCCCGGTTCTCCCAGGCGGCAGCGATGCGCAGCAGGTCAGGCCAGTTGGCCGGACGCAGCCGCTGCGCCATGGTGCTGAAGGGCCGCATGCTGGTGTTGATCAGGACCAGCGCGGCCACCTCGTCGGGAAACCGGCGCGCCCATTCCGCCGCCACCATCGCACCCAGCGACATCGCCAGCACCCGGCAGTGTCGCAGCTGTCCTGCCTGTCTCAAGCTGTCCCGGACCGACGCGACGAGTCCCGGCACGCTTGCTGGTGATACTTCGTGGCAGAGCGTGCCATTGCCGGGCAGGTCCAGCGCCAGCGGCGTGCCCAGTCCGACAGCCTGCCATCGCTGGGGCAGCGTGCCCCAGTGCCGGCTTTCGCGCGTAAGGCCGCGTAGGAATACCCAGTCCGTCATGTCCCGGAGCGCTGGTTCCAGTGCGCACGCGCCTGCTCCTGCAACTGCGCGCGGCGCTCGCCGGTCGGCAGCCAGCGCTGTGGCGCAAAGGCGATGCGGCCAAGGAAATCGAACAGGCTCACATGGCGGCGCAGTACCCGCGCGGTGCGGTGTGCCTTGATCGGGTTGAACATGCCATCGCGCGAGAACAGTTGCCGCGGATTCTTCTTGATCCACAGCCACGAGCCCAACTCCAGCGTCATCGGCAGGAACAGGTTCTCCGGCGGCGCCAGGTCATACGCGTAGTCCCACAGGTCGCCGTGCAGCAGGTACTGGTGGCTCTGTGGCTCGAATGCATAGCCATGGTGCGGATGGGCCTGCTCGAACATGGTCTTGAGCAGGTACATCTCCGGCAGATGCGGCATGGGGCGGTGCGTGCGCGCATACGGGAACCAGATGCTGTCGCGCCAGCCGTAGCCCGAGTGGCAATCCACCGCGAAGCTGAGCGGCCGCGACAGCAGCTCGCTTTGCACCACCCTCAGCAAGGCCTGGCTTTCGATTTCCATCGGGCGACCCGCGCGGCCGCGAAACCATGGCAGCCAGGCGCCGATGCGCTGGCCGCCGGCCAGGAATGGCACGCGCGCGTCGGCATCCTGCGGTGCATTGCGCATCAGGTCGACGCCGTTGGGGTTGGCGCGGGTGGCGGCCCACATGCCGCCCGGGTTGACGATGGGCATGAAGACCAGCCGCACCGACTGCAGCTCCTCGTGCAGCAGTTCATCCCACTCCAGGCGCCAGAGCAGCGAGCGCAGGTAGTCCAGCACGAGTTGCGTGCCGATGCGCTCCAGCCCGTGAATGCCGCCGAAGATGCCGATTGCCGGCGCATCGGGCGCCGTGGCGCCGACGGTGGCCGCGTAGACCGAGAAACGATGGCCGCGCACCGAGGTTTCGCAAACCGCGCGCGCGTCCAGCACGCGGCTGCCCGCATCCAGCAGGCCCAGCAACTGTTCGTATTCGGCAAAAGCGGCGTGCTCGCTCATGGCACCAATATAGGCGCTGGGCGGCATGGCGGCCACGTGGCCGCCGGGCAGGGCGCGCCCCGCATCGCTCAGGCGGCCTGTGCCTGCGGGTCAGGCGCCAGGGCTTTCACGCATTCCAGGAAGGCGCCCACCAGGCGCGTATGGCGCCGGCTTTCCAGGCAGTACAGGTATTCGTGCAGGACGGGCGGGCGTTGCGCAAACGTCACGATGCGCAGCGTCGGGTCGCGCGGCACCTCGCCGGCGGGCACGACGCTCGCCCCGAGATTCTGCCGGATGGCCTCGTAGATGGCCTCCCGGCTGCCGATGACCATATGGCGCGGCAGCTCCTGGCCGCAGGCGGACAGCGCCGCCTCGGTGGCCTGGCGGGTCATCGAACCATGCTCGCGCACGAGCAGGTGGCATTCGGCGAGCCGGGCGATATCGACATGCGGCAGCCGCGCGAACGGGTGGTCCGCATGGACCACGAGCACCATCGGATCGGAAGCCAGGCGGGTACGGGCCAGCCTGCCATCTTCCACGGCGTGCGAGGAGACCGCGGCATCGATGCGGTACTCCAGCAGCGCCTCGATCATCTGCTGCGAATTGCCGATCTCGATGCTGACCTCGACCGCCGGGAAGCGTTGCCGGAACGCGGCCACGCTGCGCAGGATGTAGTAGGGGCCGGTCGCGCCGATGCGCAGGTTGCCGAAACGCAGGTTCCCGGCGTTGCGCAGCAGATAGTCGGCATTGCTTTCCTGTTGCATCAACTGCTCCACCACCGGCATCAGCGCGACACCGACGTCGCTCAGGTCGATCCGGCTCGCACGGCGATAGAACAGCTCCACGCCATAGGCATCCTCCAGCTGGCGGATGCGCGCCGTGACCGTGGGCTGGCTCACGCCAAGTTGCCTGGCAGCCGTGGTAATGCTGCCCTGGCGTGCCACTTCGAAGAAGGTCGTGAGAAGGTCGCCGAGCATGGGATAAGGGGGCAGGGAAAGGTAGCGGGCGCGCAGGCACCAGTCGACCGCGCAGTCTAGCGGTGCAATGTGACAGTACCGCTACGCTTTCCCTGGTGACGGGCTGGGTTCAGGTCCCCATGGCCGGGTCGGACACGCTGTCGGCACCGGTTTCCAGGCGTCCGGCGAAGCGCCGCGTGAACCCGCCCTGGGCCGTGCTCACGGTGAAGTCGTACCAGTTACCCTGCAATCCCACGGGCCAGTGCTGCTCAAGCTGCTTGCCTGCCGGGATCTCGTAAGTCCACGGGCCGTCCATGCGGTAGGCGTTGGGCTGGACGGTGAAGGTGCAGGGGCCGCTGCCGGTGTTGATCAGCGTCAGGTAGACCGCCGCGTTGGCGATGTCGTAGCAGACGCGGATCTCGGGCGCGCTGGCATACGGAGCCGTGACGGTGCTCACGTCGCCGCTGAAGGCGCGATGGAAGCCGTTAGGCCCGAGCACCCACAGGTCGTACTTGCCGCTGTCGGTGGCAAAGGCATCCCAGCTGCCGTCCAGCTCCTTGCCGGGCTCGACCAGGTAGCGGCGCGGCACGCGGTCCAGGTGCAGGCGGTCATACACATGAAAGACCGCGGCCTGCTTGCCGGTGTTGCTGAACAGCAGCCACACCAGCCGACCGGCGGCATCCTCACGGGCGCTGACGTGCAGTTCGTACGGCAAGGCGCGCGAGGGGCGCGTGCCTTTGGCCTGCGCGGCCATCTGCTGCGCTGCCGCCGAGGGCAGCGGCACCTGCGCCAGGGCGCCCTGCGCGTTGCGGATGGCGTCGGCGCCGGCCTTGTCGCGGCTCGGCAAGGACGGCAGTGCGGCAGAGTTGGGGCTGACGAAGTTGAACGCGGAGGTCAGGTCGCCGACCACGGCACGCCGGTAGGCTGTGACGTTGGCCTCCCTGACGCCAAAGCGGGCTTCCAGGAAGTGCAGCACCGACGTATGGTCGAACACCTGCGAGTTGACCCAGCCGCCGCGGCTCCACGGCGAGACCACGTACATCGGCACGCGCGGCCCGGGGCCGTAGGGCTTCTTGTCGACGTGGTACTCGCCATCCGTGGCAACCGTCGAGGCACCGGCAAGCACGCCGTTCTCATAGGCCGGCGCGCATGGCGGCGGCACATGGTCGAAGAAGCCGTCGTTCTCGTCGAAGTTGATCAGCAGGACCGTCTTGCTCCAGATCTCGGGGTTTGCCGTCAGCGCGTTCAGGACTTCCTGCGTGTACCAGGCCCCTTGCACCGGGCTGGAAGGCCCCGGATGTTCGGAGTAGTTGGCGGGCGCGACGATCCACGTCACCTGCGGCAGCTTGCCGGCCGCGACATCGTCGCGCAGGGCCTGCAGGAAGCCGCCGTCGGGCATCGTGTTGGAGATGCCCTTGATCAGCGGGTTGATGGCGTCGTCACTGCTGGCGTAGGCGGGGTAGGGGCTGCCGTTGGCCGCATTGCCGCGCGCGAGGTTGGCATCGCGATACTGCTTGAAGCCTGCCAGCGGGTTGTCGGTGAAGTTGTCCGGCATGTTCTGGTAGACCTTCCAGCTCACGCCGGCAGCTTCCAGCCGTTCCGGATAGGTTGTCCAGGTGTAGGGTGTATTGGAGCCTGTGAACGAGTCGCCGCTGTTGTCGATGACCGGCCCGCCGTGCGTGGCGCTCGGGTCGTTGGTGCCGGTCCAGTGGAACAGGCGGTTGGGGTTGGTGCCGCCATGGAAGCCGCAGTGGTAGGCGTCGCAGATAGTGAAGGCATTGGCCAGCGCGAACTGGAAGTCCAGTTCGGCTTCGGTGTAATAGCCCATTGACTGCGTGTTCTTGTAGGTCGGCCACTTGTTCATGCGGCCCAGGTCCCACGCGTTCTGCGCATCGGGGTAGGTATGCGGGGTGCCGCTGACGCGCTGGGCGTTGCCGGCCGTGCTGTCCAGGTGATAAGGCAGGACCGTGCGCGTGGTGCTGCCGACATAGGTCTGCTGCCAGACATTGAGCCCGCCCGCGAGCGGGATCGGGAAGCGGTCACCGAAGCCGCGCACGCCGCGCAGCGTGCCGAAGTAGTTGTCGAACGAGCGGTTTTCCTGCATCAGGATCACGACGTGCTCGACGTCGCGGATGGTGCCCGTGGCATTGTTGGCCGGGATGGCGAGCGCACGGCGGATGGCCGGCGGGAAGGCAGCCAGTGCGGCGGTGGCCGCGGCGCTGGTGCCGGCAAGCTTGAGGAAACTGCGTCTGCTTCTGCTTCTGCTGTTGGCGGTCATGTCGTTCTGTAGCCGGATAGGTTCAGGATGGTCGGCGGGCTTGCGTTCGCTCAAGGCGCGCAGCGGATGGCAGGCTTGACGGCAGGCGGCTGGTTGACGGCGTTGTCGCCGCCGCTCGGAGTCTGCGAGCCACCGGTCGGTGTTTGCGTGCCGTTTGCGGCGTTGTCATCGCTGCCGCCGCAGGCGGACAGCGCCGCGCACATCAGCAGGGTGGCCATCCAGTGCGGACGCGTGGCTGCGCGCAGGATTCGGTTCATGGTGAGGTTCTCCTGAATGCTTGGGCCGTGGATGGAGCGGGTCATGGGTTGAGGCTGGACAGCGGCTGGCGCGATGCAGTGATGGACTTCAGTTCGTCCAGCGTCAGCACCCGCGTCCACATGGCGAGGTCGTTGAAGGCCATCACGCCCTTGAGCGATCCGGCGTTGTTTGCCACATAGTTATGGGTGGCATCGTCATTGAGCCCCCAGGCCTTGGTGGCCAGGCCGTTGAGCTTGGTCACGTCGGTCGACGCGATGGCCTTGTTCTCGACCTTCTGCAGGCCCAGCACGGGGTCGATGATGTAGCCGCTGAACGTCTTGGCCACTGTATCGACGGACAGGGCGAGGTACGCCCACTGGTTGGCGGACACCTTCATGCCGTTGATGTCGTCGCGCTTGCCGCCGCTGCCGATGTTGAAGCGGACCTCGCAACTGCCGAACAGGCCGAAGGCGATGCCGGCATTCGCGCCCGAGGTGTAGTTCTTGTTGGAGAGGATGGGCTCGCCGGTGCCGTTGCCCTGCGTGCAATCGGTGCGGAACCAGAAGCCGATGGTGAACTGCGGGCTGAGCGCGATGTCTGCACCGTTCTGCACGAACTGGTAGGCATCGACGTTGGAATCGACACGCAATCCCTTGGCGCCGAAGTTGTCGTCGACAAGCGAGCCGCCGTCCGTGCCTGGTACCCACGGACCGAGCGTGGCGCTGGCCTTGGCGTCGACGGCAGGCTTGCTGTCCAGGCTGAAGTAGGTGGCCAGGTTGTTGCGCAGCGTGGTGGCCAGCGGTACCGGCTTCACGTAATTGATCTGGGCCAGGTAGGACACCGGCACGCCGTTGCGCACCAGTGTGTAGTTGAAGCGGTACAGGCCGGTGGGCAGGTCGAAGGCGTTGTCGACGTACTGCGTGGCGCCGGCCGGCAGGCGGGCGACCTGCACGCCGTCGCGCAGCACGAGCGTTTCACCGGCGGAGGCCGGGGCGTTCTGCCAGGTCAGCTCGATCGAATCGTTGTAGCGGCCCACCGCCATGCGGATACCGCGTACGCCTGCGCCGGTGCCGTTCAGCGGCATGCCGTCGAAGCGGTTGGCGCTGGCATCGATCGCAATGCCGGCGTGCCCAAGCAACGTCGGGGCAATGTCGGCCTCGGTCGGCAGTGCCGACAGGTCGGCGGGCGTGACGGGTGCCGCGCTTCCGGAACTGGCCAGGGCCGGGTTCAGCGGCTTGTTCATGGCGATGAAGGCGGTGCGGTTCTCGACGGTCGGAACCGACGTGGTGGCGCCGTTGGCGTCGAGCCCGTGGCTGGTGGTGACCATCACGAGCCAGTCCTCGTTCGGCTGCGTCTTGCGGCGATCTGCCACGGCTGCGAGCAACTCACCCAGTGCCTGGTCGAAGCCGGCCAGCGCCGTGGTATAGCTGCCGGCGCCGAAGCCGTCGGACTCGGCCGCGAGTGCCGGTGCGCTGTACTGTGCGAACACCAGCCCGTAGCCGGACTGCACCAGCTTCACGCTGTTCTGCGTCACGCAGCTGTCGGCGCCGGCGCAGTCAACCAGCGTATCGACGGCGCCGGCATCGCGTTCGCCAGTCAGCAAGGGCGACACCACGGCCGAGCTGATCGCGCCGCCAAGCTGCGTGCCGGCCTTGGCGCCGGTGCGGAAGTAGCGAAAAACGCTCGGCGCCTGGGGAGCAACCGTGCCGGTGTCGTCCGTCACGCCGTGACGGTTGGCCCAGGCGCCGGTGAGTACAGTGGCCCAGCTGGGCGCATCCAGCGTCGGCTGTGCGGTGATGGTGCCCGGCATGCCGCCGGTGGCGGCTGGCACCAGATTCAGCTGCGCAAGATTGGGCAGCTCGCGGCGCAGGATAGCGCCTTGCACCTGTTCATACGTGGCGCCGTCAACGCCAATCAGCAGCACCTTGCTGGCTGCCGGGGCCACCGGCTTGGGCGTGCTGCCCGAATCGGCGGGTTCGCCGGCCGGCGCCTGCGCACCATCTCCTCCGCATGCGGCCAGCGTGGCGGCCGCCACGCCTGCCATGGCCAGGCTGAGGGCGTGCCTGCGACGCCCCGGCCGAGCAAGAATCCATGCCATGCTCTACTCCCCTGTCTGATTGCTTGTTGTGCGCAGGGCATGCCCCGCGGGATGCAGGCAGAGTAAAAGCTGGGGTTGTCACCGTAGTGACAGGCAGGCAAAGAATCCTGATGGCGGCATTCGGATTCTTGCAGGCATTGCAGACAAGGCCGGCGCAAAGGCGCCGGCCGCACTGGCGCCGAAGGTCAGCGGTGGAACCCGGCCCCGGCCATAAGCAGCCGCAGCAGCCAGGCCGCGGCGCCGAGCGCGGCCACGCTGGCGACCCAGATCAGCACCAGCCAGCCGACGCGCCTGAGCCAGAGCGGCATCCGGACGGATTGGGGGGCCATCAGTGGTACCCCTCGCCGTGGCGGACCTTGCCGCGGAACACGTAGTAGGCCCACACCGTGTACATCAGGATGAACGGGATGATGAACAGCGCGCCCACCAGCGCAAAGCCCTGGCTTTGCGGCGGCCCGGCGGCGTCCCAGATCGAGATGCCGGGCGGGATGATGTTCGGCCAGACACTGATCGCAAGGCCCGTATAGCCCAGGAACACCAGGCCCAGCGCGTACAGGAACGGTGCGATATGGTGCGACTGGCGCAGCGAACGCATCAGCCCGAGCACGCACAGCACCACCAGCAGCGGCACTGGCGAGAACCATACCAGGTTCGGCAGGCGGAACCAGCGCTCGGCAATGCTAGGGTGCGTAATCGGGGTCCACACGCTGATGATCGCGATGACGGCGAGCAGCACCCAGCCCAGCGTGCCGGCCAGCCGCACCATGCGCTGCTGCAGGCCGCCTTCGGTCTTCATGATCAGCCAGGTGCTGCCCAGCACCGTGTAGGCCACGACCACGCCCACGCCACAGAACAGCGGGAAGGGCGCGAGCCAGTCCAGCGGCCCGCCGGCAAAGCGGTGGCCTTCCATGCGGATGCCGTCGATATACGCGCCCAGCGCCACGCCCTGGAAGAACGATGCCGTGAGCGAGCCGCCGATGAAGGCCGCGTCCCACACCGGCCGCTCGCGGTCATTGGCCTTGAAGCGGAACTCGAACGCCACGCCGCGGAAGATCAGGCCCAGCAGCATCAGCATGAGCGGCAGGTAGAGCGCGCTCAGCACCACGGCATAGGCCAGCGGGAACGCCGCCAGCAGGCCCGCGCCACCGAGGACCAGCCAGGTCTCGTTGCCGTCCCAGACCGGGGCGACGGTGTTCATCATGACATCGCGGTCATGGCGATCCGGCATGAACGGAAACAGCATGCCGATGCCCAGGTCGAAGCCATCCATGACGACATACATCATCACGCCGAAGAAGATGATGAGGATCCAGAGAAGGGAAAGGTCGATGCCCATGGTGTCAGCTCCTGCTGCGAGCGGGTTGGTTGGGCGCCATCACATCGTCGTCCTCGATGGCCGAAAGCGGGCGTGCGGGGGTATGTTCGCGGCCCGGGCCGCCGTGGCGTTCCTGCGAGCCCTCGTCGATCACCGGGCCCTTGCGCACCAGTCGCAGCATGTAGGCAATGCCTACGCCGAACACGAAGAAGTAGGACACCACGAACAGGCCGAGCGTCAGCGCGAGTTCGGGCACGTTGTGCGGCGTGACGGCATCGGCGGTGCGCTGCAGTCCGTAGACGACCCACGGCTGGCGCCCGATCTCGGTGGTGAACCAGCCCGCCAGGATCGCGACCAGTCCCGCCGGCCCCATCCACAGCGCCACGTGCAGGAACGGCCTTGACTGGAACAGCCGCTTGCCGCGTCTCAGCCACAGGCTCCACAGGCCCAGCAGGATCATCAGCACGCCCAGCCCGACCATCACGCGGAATGACCAGAACAGGATGGTGGAGTTTGGCCGGTCCTGCGGCGCGAATTCCTTCAGGCCCTTGATCTGTCCGTCGAGACTGTGCGTGAGGATCAGGCTGCCCAGGCGCGGAATGCCCACGGCAAAGCGGGTTTCTTCACGCTCCATGTCGGGCCAGCCGAACAGCAGCAGCGGGACGCCTTGCTCGCCGTGGCTTTCCCAATGGCCTTCCATCGCGGCAATCTTGGCCGGCTGGTGCTTGAGCGTGTTGATGCCATGCATGTCGCCGATCACGGCCTGGATCGGCGCAACGATCAGCAGCATCCACATCGCCATCGACAGCATCTTGCGGATGGCCGGGTTGTCGCGGCCACGCAGCAGATGCCACGCCCCTGATGCGCCGACGAACAGTGCCGTGGCGAGGAAGGCTGCCACGCTCATATGCACCAGGCGGTAGGGGAACGACGGGTTGAAGATGACCTGGAACCAGTCGGTCGGCACGACACGGCCATTGATGATTTCGTAGCCCTGCGGGGTTTGCATCCAGCTGTTGGAGGCCAGGATCCAGGTCGCCGAGATCAGCGTGCCCAGCGCGACCATGACGGTCGCGAAGAAATGCAGCCCGGGTCCGACGCGGTTCCAGCCGAAAAGCATGACGCCAAGGAAGCCTGCCTCGAGGAAGAACGCGGTCAGCACTTCATAGGTCAGCAACGGGCCGGTGATGCTGCCCGCGAACTCGGAGAAAAAGCTCCAGTTGGTGCCGAACTGGTACGCCATGACGAGTCCCGACACCACGCCCATGCCGAAATTGACTGCAAAGATCTTCGACCAGAAGTGGTACAGGTCGCGGTAGACCGGTCGCTGCGTGCGCAGCCAGCAGCCCTCGAGCACCGCGAGATACGCGGCCAGGCCGATGGTGATGGCCGGAAAGATGATGTGGAAGGAAATGGTGAAGCCGAACTGGATACGGGCGAGTTCGAGCGCGGTGAAGCCAAACATGTCTTGTTCTCCGTGGCGCTGGCCCTTTGCACGTCGTCGGCTACACCGTCATGCCCGTAAGGCGTGGAGGTTGGCCGACAGCGCGCCAGGGGCGCGGGCCGTTGGCGCGTGCGGTGAGCGTAGTGTACGCCGCATGCGCCGCCATGTGCCGGCAAGGGCGCCGGACGCCGGGCGACATATCGTCGCATGACGGCTCGGGCCTTTGTCGCACGGTTCGATGCTAAGCGTTCGCGCGCCTGGAAAACAGAAGCAATGGATGCGAAAAAGACCGTATCAGATGCAGGCCGTGACAACGCGCGACAAAAAGGGCATATTCGTCAACTTTTCGCTTTCGGCCGATTGCTCCCCGCATGGACTTCACCCTGATCATTGTCATCCTCGGCGCAGCCGTTGCCGGCTTCGTGCAGGGCCTCTCAGGGTTCGCCTTCGGCATGGTCGCCATGTCCTTCTGGGCCTGGACCATCGAGCCACACATGGCGTCGGCCATGACGGTATTCGGCGCGCTGACCGGGCAGCTTCTGTCAGCGTTTTCGGTACGGCGCGGCCTGTCGCTGCGCCGCTTGTGGCCGTTCGTGGCGGGTGGGCTGGTCGGCATTCCTATCGGCGTGGCGATCTTGCCGGCATTGAATGCCCAGCTGTTCAAGGCAGTGTTCGGTGCCTTCCTGACGCTGTGGTGTCCGGTGATGCTGATGGCGCCGCGCTTGCCTGCGGTTACGCATGGCGGGCGTCTGGCAGATAGCGTGGCCGGGGCTGCCGGCGGTGTGATGGGCGGGATCGGCGGATTTACCGGCGTGATTCCCACGCTGTGGTGCACGCTGCGGGGGTTCGACAAGGACGAGCAGCGCGCGGTGATCCAGAACTTCAACCTGGCCACGCTGGCGGTGACCATGGCCACCTACGTCGGCAAGGGCATTGTCACGCGCGACATGCTGCCGATGTTCCTGGTGGTGGCGCCCGCGATGCTGATTCCGTCGCTGCTCGGCGCCCGGGTGTACCTGGGCATCAGCGAGGCCGCATTCCGCAAGATTGTGCTGACACTATTGACGGCGTCAGGCGTGGTTCTGCTGGTGTCCTCGCTGCCCGGCCTGCTGGGACGGCCGTGACCCGGTCAGTCCGGGGGCGGGACGCGGGCCCCCGTTGAACGGCTGGGAAGGGCTATGCAATGCTGACGGAGTCGCTCTGCGACGCAATCAGGCGCGGCTTCGGATCACACTTGCACAGGCACCAGTCATAGCTCAACGCCTGCTCACGGCCATCCGGCCCCCGATTGGGCAGCCGTTCGCCTACGCACGCTATCTTGCCCGTTGTCTTGCATTTTGGGCACCAGACGGGGTCGCCTTCATACGCCAACGCGCGACCGTTCAGCATTTCGGTCCGGGAAGTCGCAATGACTTTGCCGCTGGTCGTAGTGGTGTCGCCGTCGAGAATGTCGTGACGTTGGTTCATGATCCATTCCTTGGAATCATGTCGTAACATATAGCGATAGATGGCCCCGACTATGGGTGAGAAAGTTTGGATATGGCCCGTCGGACGGTAGTTGCATTTTTGAAGAGAAAGTGAGAAATTTTCCCCTCTTTCTTCCCGTCGAATCCAGATCCGAATAAATCAGAAATATCCTTATTTTCTGAGAATAAGAGGGCATCGCCGAATTTCTTGAAGTCATACGCGTGTACTTCGTAGTAATCCCCTTCTGTGTTGGTACCAGGCAGGTAGTAGTGCCATTTGACTATTGCGATTATTGGCTGGCGAGAATTCATCCTGACTTTGAAGATGCTCATCAGTTCTGGTGGGGATGGCCCATTTTGGGTAAATGTCGCGATGTGGAAATGATTTTCTCGTTCGTTAATGAAACTTATCGATAAACTCTCAAGTTCGTTGTGAACTTGGTTTACTTCGATCCAATCTCTGCTTGAGATGAGATTGATGCGGTACCGTTCAGTCTGCGGAGTCGAAAAAGGTGACGATCCCTCCTGCGCGAGAGCAGGCGACAGGAACAGCACAAGCAAGGTGATTATTCGTATGAATGGAGATATGGTTATCATTTTCCAATGCCTTTGAATATTCCTGCCTCGAAAATCTTGTGAAAATGATTCCTGCGCTCGCCGTAGCTGTCAGTGTTCTTGTTGATCAATGCGGTTATTGAGTCCACCTTTGCGTTAGCATTGTCGCTGTTGGTTTTGTCCGCAATATTGTAAAGCTGATGTGCAAGCCAATAATATACACCGGAGCGCGTTCCATACTGTGTTGTGGATAGCAAATCTGGATTGGTTTCGAAGTCTTGAGCGTCTGATGTCCAATATCGTGAATATCCGCGCGTAAAATCGCTATAATTTGCCCTTCCCGTGGTCTGCTTCAGACCTCTCCCTCGGTATTTCCATCCGTCTCCACTTGAAATTGCACCATTTCCATTCTTATGTTCATATGCCCTATTGGCGATCGCCTCGGCATTGCCTGGTGTAGGTGGCTTGTATCCATACAGCTCCGCCTCAGCGGGGTGTCGCTTGAAATAACTGAAAATTGCGAGACGACTAGGCGTGTAGTATCTGAGATCCTCGTCAAGGATGCAGTTTGGGCCTGCTTCTTGCCGAACCTGCGCGAAAAAATGGCTCAAGCGAATTTCGGAATCCAAATGATATTGCTCGATATTCGCGCTTATCTCCGCGGCAATTCCTGCCAATCTGGCATCGGGCACGGATGTCGATGGCCATATCACTCGTAGCATCGCCAAAGTGACTAAGGGGCGTCTTGCGCAGAAATTCGCAACCAGCGCAACCGGGTGAATATGCAGCACGGTCGCGCTGACCGGAAATCCGGCCACCTTGCCCTTTACTTCATCCCACCATTGCAGCTTCTTGATCCGCTCCAGTTCGCACAGCCAGTTGGCCTTGGCATTGCGCATCAGGGGCGTAATGGCATTCCACCGGCTCATATCCCCGCCCCATTCGCTTTCATAGCGAAGGATTACCCGAGACAGTGCCTGGGCGAACGCCGGCACGCGCATGGCCGACTGGATGGCCCGGGCCGTCACTCGGCCGCCCTTGTTCTTGCCGTCGCCAGCGCCCAGTTTCGCGAGCGTCTGCTCCAGCTTGAGCAACAACGGGCTGTTGTTCACCGCCGCCAGCGACGGCTCGAACTCCTTCTGTTCTTTCCAACTGGCGGCGCCGGTGATGACCAGATTGCGCCGGAAGGCATCGGCGATCTGGATGCCGGTGGCATCTACGGTTTCGAAGCCGGGCCACGCCCACGGGCTTTCCCATTTCGTGCCAGGATGGTTCTTCTCGCATAACCACCCCCTGGCATTCTTGCCATCGGCGGTGGTGAACCGCACTTGCCACCATTTGACCTTCTGGTCGTCAGCGGCCTTGTCCCGGGTCTCCAAGGCTTCCAGTTGTCGGCGCGGGAAGACGAGAAGAAAGCCATTGGCGGGGTCTGCACTGCCTTGCAGGCTCAGCGGGAACCGGCTCCAGGCCGGCGTGTCGTCCTGGCGTTCGCCAGGTTCGTCCGCTCGATCCAGACCGGCGGACCGTCGAACTCGTAGGCGATCCCCATTATTCCCAGATACATGGGCTGAACCTTGATCCACGGGCCGCCGGTCGGGCTGTCCGCAGTCGGCTCCACCTTCTGCACCGCATGGTAAAGCCTCAGCTTGCGGTCCGCCGTTGGAATGGCCCCTACCAGCTTTGCACCGCTATTGAGAACCAGCAGGCTGCGCTGGTCCGCTGGCAATTGCGCAGCCCTTGCGCGGCTCTTGGCAAGGAACGCACTGAAGCCATCGTCGGTAAAGACTTCCAGATGCAGTATCTGACGCCGGGCGATGGGCGGCAGGGGTGTCGCACGCTCGTAGTCGTGGTATTCGCCAAGCTGTCCCAGCGGTGTGCCCGCCTTCACCGGTATTGGCTTGCCTGGAATGACGACCTGATCCAGTTGCCTGGGCTCCTTGGTGGGCTGGTGGCCGCGCAGGTTGACCCAGCCCCAGTCGCCCTTGGGCGTGACGGGAGCCTCCTCCGCACCGCCGGGCATTTCCCACGGCACATTCAGGTCTTCCGAGCCAAAGGTGCTGCCGGCAGTCGGGCTGATCATCGCGCCCTTGGTGATTGACTGGAGATGTCCCCACTCACCGCGCCTTTCACGGACGATGACCTCGCTGCCTTCGGGCAGGAAGCCAACTTGCTCGCCCGCTGTGAACTGGCCTCGCCTCCTGCCGGCCCTCGGCTCGGTCCAGATGAAGGCGCCGGCCGCGGCAGGCGCATCGCCGCCGGGCGAGGGATGCTGGTGGTCCTTGCCGAGAATCCGGAAGGCGTCGACATCCCACCAGAAAGGGCGGCGTAGCTTTTCGTCAGCCAAGTAAGTAGACCAGTCAGCCATATGCAGGTACAGGCTGTAGAGGCCATGCGTTTCGTCAACTGGCCGTGCGCCGGTGCTGTTGGGCGCCGGCGGCATGGTCATGCGGTGGCGCACCAGTACAAAACCCGTCGAGTACGCCGCCCATTTGCCATCGGCGAATTGCAGGTGCGGGTAGCGATCATTGATCCGGTACGCGATGATCTCGCCGTCCGCGATGCAGCGCACGCCGCCGGCCTGGTCCATATTGGGCGCGGTGCCGCCACCGAAATGCGCTCCGCCATGCGGGAAGCCATTCACGCCAAGCGGAAAGAAGACATCGTCCATCGACGACAAGGCGTCATAGAACCTTTGTGGATCGGTGACTTCCTTCTTTTTTGCATCGGCAAACGGGTACGTCCACGTCGGCGTTGCAGGCGCAGTGGGCGTAGAGGCGGGCGCCGGTGACGGCGTGGATGCGGGAAGCGGTCGAGCGGGCATGTCTTGCGGTGTGTCGAGAGGGGAGATTTGGGGAGCGGCGCGGCGTGGTTGCCGCCATGAGCCGGAGTGGCGGGAACCGTGTGCCCCCGTATCGGGCAGGTCCGTGCTGGTTGGCAAGGAGGCTTTCCGTACTGCCGAGCCTGGTTCCTGCCGCAGCCAGGACAATGCCTTCTCCTTCATGTCGCCCGGTGTCACCTGTTCGATGCAGCAGGCGTCAATACGGATATAGGAGCCACCCGCGCCGATCCAGACTTCCTTGTCCGCCGTCAGGATCAGCTTGCCGTCGGTGCTGGAAATAGCGAGGTCCTTCAAGGCAGTCATGGAAAGCGCATCGCTTTGCGCCTGAATCTGGACCTTGCCGCGTGCAGCAAACAGCTTGATGCCCAAGCCATGGGCGAACAGGGAGAGCGCATCGCCTGCGGCCATCACGATGTTCTTCAGCGCGCTGACAGCAAAGCCTGCGCCCGTTGCCACATTCACGTCCTTGTCCGCGCCAATGCAGACGCGATCCGGCGTCGAGACCGCAACACCCTTGGGGGCCGACAGCAGCAGGACGGCGTCCTTCAACTCGCTTACGCTTGCCTTGAGCCACGCATTCTCGGCCTTCAGGTCAGCGATCTCGGCCTTGGCGGACTTGGCTGCGTCGCTCCAACACCTGGGCCTGCGCTTGCACCATCTCCAACTGCTTTAGAGCCGCGCTGGTGTCGTTTTGATTGCCGTTCGCCCGCTGCTGGATATCCGCTGACAGCAGCAGCCCGCCCCCTGCGCGTACCGCGCCTTGCCTGTCGGTGCGCAACTCGAATCCCTCGCCGCGCTTTTTGTGTTTGCCATCAACGATATGGCCGAGGGTGAGCTGGCTTTTACCGGAATGCTCGGTCGACAGCTTGGCGTGTTCCTCGCCCTCCCAGTCCTCAATCTCGAACTTGGTGTCGCCCTGTGTTCGGATGACGTTGCGCGAGAGCCATCGGTCCCGATTGGTGATCAAGTCCGTGTGCTGGCTGTTGTGCTGCACATGCGCGATATACGGCTTGTTGGGGTTGCCATCGCGGAAGGCCACGTCCACGTACGTGCCGTCGGTCAGCGGGAAGTGGAATCCCGTCTGCAACGCCCCCGCGAACGGCTTGGCGAGCGCTAGCGGCACGCTCTCGCCGCCGTTGGGCCAGGTCTCGAAGTCAAAATCGAAGCGGACGATGTAACGGCCGTCCTGCGTAAGGTAGGCGTACTTGTACCGGTCGGGCGACGTGACCCGCGCGCTCAGGGTTCCGGCGATGCGCGGCCAGTTCGCCTCGTCCATCGGCAGGCGGAAGCGCCGGTCCGAGGGGATAGCCTGGAAGGTATTGCGGTAGGCCGCCTCGCGCCCGCCGCTGTGGACGACCTCCGTGATGACCTGGCCGTTGGGCGCATCGGGCAGCGCCAGGTCCATGCGCAGGATGCGTGCCGGGCACAGCGCCAGCACATTGCTTTCGCCTGCATAGCGCAACTGCCAGGAAAACGCCGCCTCATGGCGCAATTGCGCTTGCCACCTGGCGTCTTCGAAGTCCAGGTGATGCGTGCCGAAAACGTAAGACTGGCCGTAGGTCGTTTTTTCCTTGGGCGCGACGTTGGCCTCGCCGGTGGGTCGCTCCCAGGCCTTGTCCGGATTGTAGTCCGCGACCCGGAACGATTCCGGTATGGTCTTCGCGTGGGTCTTGATCGAGAACACCGCTTCCAGGCCGGATTCCAGTCCGGCCGTCTCGCGATAGGGCACCCGCAGTTCCGGCTGGTAGATGTAGTGGTCGATGTCGTCGCCGAAGACCGCCATCTCGCCGAATTTGCCGGGGGTGAAATAGAAATAGATTCCCTCCTGTTCGCATAGCAGTCGGATGTATGCCAGGTCCGACAACTCGTACTGCATCCGGAACGCGTGCTGCAAATACTTGCGGCGCAGTTTGAAATCGAACTGATGGCCCTGGAGGCCGTGGCGACGCAGGATCGCCTCGATGATCTGCGGGGCAGTTTGCTGCTGGTAAATGCGGCTGGCGCGCGTGAGCCTCAGTCGCGCGAGCAGCGGCTCCACCACGATCTCGTAGCCACAGAAGTCCCGGGTCTGGCTGGTCTGGCTGAAGTGTGTAATGCAGCCTGCAAACTTGCGAGGCTCGCTGCCGTCCGCGGGCTCGATCAGGAAGGCGGCTTCCTTGCCAAGATAGTGCGCCCGTTCCAGCGCCAGCGGATGCGTCAGCCGGATGGTGACGGTATAGGGCTCACCCAGCCGTTCCACGGCTTTGAATGACACCACTGACAGCGCGGCAGCGCTTGCCGCGCCGGGTACTTCCAGAAAGTAAGTCTGCCGCCCAGTCAGTCCCTTGCGCTGGGCATCTCCATACGTCTTCAGTCGTTCAACCTGGTCCGCCATGGCTTGCGCTCCGTCGTCAACGTTGTCGAACTTCTTGCAGGCACCACGCATCGTCGGACCCATGGTTTGATGTGCTGCAAATTAGCCGCTTTCCGTAACGCCGGGGAGCACTGCAGCACGGGACGGTGTGCCTTTTCGACTTGCGTCAACGTCTACGCGCAAATACGTAAAGCCCTATATCTGCGGCATTGCTTCAGTGATAGTCGGAGTCGGGACGAGGGGCGAGTGCCACCCACCCGACGGCCGTGATATCAGGACGCAGCGGCTGTGTGCCATGGCACATGGCGGGAGGGGGCGGATGGCGTGGCCGGGGCTGCCGGCGGTGTGGTGGGCGGCGGGATCAGCCGATTTTCCGTCGTCATTCCCGCGCTGTGGTGTACTACCTATGTCGGCAGGGGCTGTCACGCGCGACATGCTGCCGATGTTCCGGCTGGCGTCCCCGCTGCCCGTGACCCAGTCAGCCTGGGTCAAGGCGCGGGGCAGAGCAAGGGGGTCAGGCGATGTGGTGGACCCACCCGAAGGTGTCGGCTTCCTTGCCACGCTGGATGCCGGTCAGCAGCGAACGGATGCGGCGCGTAACTTCGCCTTCGCCGCCGTCGCCGATCGGAAATTCGCCACCGGCATGGCGCACGGTGCCGATGGCGGTGACCACGGCCGCGGTGCCGCATGCGAAGGTCTCCTTGACGCGGCCGCTCTTGGCATCAGCCTGCCATGCTTCGAACGCGTACGGGGTTTCGGAAACCTTGAGGCCTTCGCGGCGAGCCAGTTCGATGATCGACGCCCGCGTGATGCCGGGCAGGATCGTGCCGGACAGCGGCGGGGTCTGCAGCGAGCCGTCGTCCATGACGAAGAACACGTTCATGCCGCCGAGTTCCTCGATCCAGCGGTGTTCCGCGGCGTCTAGGAAGACCACCTGGTCGCAGCCCTTCTGCGAGGCTTCGGTCTGCGCGATCAGGCTGGCGGCATAGTTGCCGCCGCACTTCGCCGCGCCGGTGCCGCCGGGCGCCGCACGCGTGTACTGGTCCGATACCCACACCGTGACGGCCGACTTGCCGCCCTTGAAGTACGGGCCGACCGGGCACGCGATCACGCAGAACACATACTCGGCCGCGGCACGCACGCCCAGGAAGGTCTCGTTGGCGAACATGAACGGACGCAGGTACAGGCTGCCGTCGCCGCCGGGAATCCAGTCGCGGTCGATGTCCACGAGCGCCTCCACGGCGCGCAGGAAATCAGCTTCCGGCAAGTCGGCCATCGACATGCGGGCGGCCGAGGCGCGAAAGCGCTTGGCGTTTTCCTGCGGGCGGAACAGCGAGATCTTGCCGTCCGCGCCGCGGTAAGCCTTCATGCCTTCGAAGATTTCCTGCGCGTAGTGCAGGACGGCGCAGGCCGGGTCGATCTGGAACGGGCGGCGAGCTTCCACCTTGGCGTCATGCCAGCCACGGCCTTCGGTCCAGCGGATCGTGACCATGTGGTCGGTGAATACGCGTCCGAAGGCGGGGTCGACCAGCGCGGCCGCGATCTTGTCGGCCGGCGTGGGATTGGGGTGACGTTCCACGGTGAACTGCAATTGGTTGTCAGCGCTCATGTTTCTGTGTCTCTTCGTCTTCGGAGGGGAATCCGGATTTCCGATGCAATGCGTGCAAGATAGAGTCCCGGGTTCAGGCCAAAAAGCGGCGATAACGACGCATAACCGACCTCTCGTCCGGGAACAGGAAGAAGTGTAACTCGATGTTGCGGTGCAGCATCGAGTCGATTGGGCCTGATGCGCGTGGTCTTGCGCGCATCGGAGCGGCAAGGATCAGGACTTTGTCCTCTGTTGCCGCGCCGTGACTGCATCGGCCAGCATGTCGAGGACTGCGACGGAGTCTTCCCATCCGATGCAGGCGTCGGTAATGCTCTGGCCGTAGGTCAGTTCGCTCGGGTTGTGCTGACCCGGCGTGAACTTTTGCGCCCCAGGGACCAGGTGGCTCTCGACCATCACGCCAAAGACCGAGCGGCTGCCGCCGCTGACCTGTTGCGCCACGTCGCGCGCGACGTCGACCTGGCGCTGGTGCTGCTTGCTGCTGTTGGCGTGGCTGCAATCGACCATCAGGCGCCGGTCAAGGCCGGCCGCTTCGAGTTCCCTGCAGGCCGCTTCCACCGAGTCGGCGTCATAGTTCGGGGTTTTCCCGCCGCGCAGAATGACGTGGCAGTCCGGATTGCCGCGCGTGTGTACCGTCGCGACCTGCCCGTTCTTGTGCACCCCAAGGAAATGGTGCGGACGCGAGCCGGCCTGGATTGCGTCGATCGCGATCTTGATATTGCCGTCGGTACCATTCTTGAAGCCGATCGGCGCCGAGGTGCCCGATGCCAGTTCACGGTGGATCTGGCTTTCCGTGGTGCGCGCGCCGATGGCGCCCCAGCTGATCAGGTCACCGATGTATTGAGGCGAGATCACGTCCAGGAACTCACCCGCAGCCGGCAGGCCGAGTCGATTGATGTCGACCAGGAGATGGCGTGCCATGCGGAGTCCCTCGTCGATGCGATAGCTTTCGTCAAGATACGGGTCGTTGATCAGGCCTTTCCAGCCGACCGTGGTACGGGGCTTTTCAAAGTACACCCGCATGACGATTTCCAGCGTCGCGGCGTGGCGAACGCGCTGCGCCATCAACCGCTGCGCGTAGTCGAGCGCGGCGTGCGGGTCGTGGATGGAGCAAGGCCCCATGATGACGAGCAGGCGGTCATCTTCGCCGTGCAGGATGCGGGAAATGCGTTGCCGCGTGGTCGTGACCAGCGATTCAACCGGCGTACCGTTGATGGGAAAGAACCGGATCAGGTGTTCAGGCGGCGGCAACGGGATGATATCGTCGACGCGGGCGTCGTCCGATACGCTGGTGCGGTCCGAGGGCCTTGGCCAGCCCTCGGCCGTGCTGTGATTAGAGGTCTGCGGATCTTGCATGGCGTGTGCTCGATGATCGGGGCAAAGCGGTATGGTAGCCCTAGTGGCCGGTCTGCCGGAAGGTATGGGCCATGCAAGCGTCAATCGGCTGGTGTCAGCCGCCGCTGCAGCCACAGCCGCCCCCGCCACCGCCACAGGAGCCGCCGGCTGCCTGTTCGGCCTTGAAGGGGTGGACGACAAAATCGATCACCACAGCCTCCTGGTCGCGCTGGACGTACTCGATCTGAATCTGGTTGCGGTAGCGCTGGCGCAGTTGTTCCAGCAGTGGCTGCGGGTCGTGGTCGTTGACGAAGCGCATCGTTTCCCCGTCGCCCAGGGATTCCAGCGCGCCGAAGATGGCGGCATGGCGGAAGCGCTTCGAAATGCCCCTGGCGTCGAACAGGAAGGGCGTGTGGGCCGTGCTCATGGTCATTCCTCGCTGATTGGCTAAGGCGTAGCAGCTTACCGGGGCGCTGCCAGCTGCATTTGACCTAGCGCAACGATTCACGACACGCCGCCGGATGGCTTCAATGCCGCCGCTGCGCGCCGCAGGTAGTCGATCATCTGCACCGCGCTGCTGGTCAGCGGGCGTTCGCGCAAGGTCATGACGCCAACCGGCGGCAGTTCGACCGGCACCTCCATGGCGAGGATCCGCACGCGGCCCTCGGCCTCCATCGCCAGCGCGGCGGAACGCGCCATGAAGCCCGCGGCATCGCGTTCGACGGCAAAGGTGGCCAGCGCGAGGTAGGACGACGATTCGATCACGTCCTGCGGCGGATGCAGACCGTGCTGGTGGAAAGCCTGCTCGATCTTGACCCGCAGCGAGGCCCACGGCGGCGGCAGCACGCATGGCACCTCCGCCAGGTCGCGCCAGCCCGGGTTGGCCTTGCGGGTGAGCCGGTGCCCGCGCCTGACCACGGCCACCATGGGATCGGCATACAAGGCTTCGGCCAGCAGGTCGGGGGCGGCGTAGCCAGGTTCCAGCCGGCCCACGATCAGGTCCAGTTCGCTCAGGCGCAGTTTGGGCAGCAGGTGGGGCAGGTCGCCTTCCTCGATCAGCACGGTGGCGCGCGGCGAGCGCTCCTTGAGCATGCTGACCGCGCGCGCCAGCAAGGCCGGCAGCGCCGCCCCCATCGAGCCGATGCGGATGCGCCCCGACGCACCGCTTTCCACGGCCGCGATTTCGTCGCGCGTCTGCTCGTATTGCGCCAGCACCGAGCGCGCAAACCGCACCAGCGATTCGCCGGCCGCGGTTGGTTCGGTACCCCGCGTGGAGCGCGTGAACAGTGCCATGCCTAGCATCTTCTCGACCTCGGTCAGCACCCGCGAAACGGCCGGCTGGCTGACGGACAGGAATTCCGCCGTGCGGCCCAGGTGCCGGAATTCGTCGAGCGCCACCAGCAGTTGCAGGTGGCGTAACTTGATGTTGGAGCGCAGCGCGCGATCGATGTTGGCCATGCCCGAGTCTACATAACGATGATGTTATGAAGCAATGCCAGTTTTTGATTGGATTGTTATGTTGGGCGGGAACACAATGCACGGCATAGCGCGGTCGGACCCTCCGCCGCATAACAACCGAGACACCCCACATGACCCCAGGACTCCTCAATCCGAAGCGTCGTCAACTGCTCATCGGCGGTGCGGCGGCCGCTGCCGCGGGTACGGCCGGCATGCTGCTGCCCGGCGCAGCGCAGGCTGCCGCGGCGGAGTATCCCGAGCGTCCGATCACGTTCATCTGCCCGTGGCCCGTTGGCGGGACCGCGGACCAGTCGATGCGTGCCCTGTGCCAGGTGGCATCCGGCATCATGAAACAGTCGATCGTGGTCGAGAACCGCGCGGGCGCGTCCGGCATGATTGGCACCAAGGCGCTGGCGCGGGCCAATCCTGACGGCTACACCATCGGCCAGATCCCGATCTCGGTCACGCGCTTCTCGCAGCTCGGCATGCTGCAGCTCGATCCGCGCACCGAGCTGACCTACCTGGCGCGGACTTCCGGGCAGACCTTCGGCGTTGCCGTGCCGGTCAACTCGCGCTTCAAGACCATGCAGGACGTGGTGGCGGCGGCCAAGGCCAATCCGGGCCGGATCACCTATGCCCATGCAGGCATCGGCGGCGCCACGCATGTGGGCATGGAGCAGTTCGCGCTGGCGGCGGGCGTGAAGTTCAACGCCATTGCCTACAAGGGCGGTGCCGCAGCGTTGCAGGATGTGCTGGCCGGACAGGTCGACCTGCTGGCCGATTCCAGTTCGTGGGCCCCGCATGTCGAGGCCGGCAAGCTGCGCCTGCTGTCCACCTGGGGCGAACAGCGCGCCACGCGCTTCAAGGACACGCCGACGCTGAAGGAGCTGGGCTACGACGTGGTGGTGGAGGCACCAAACGGTATCGGCGCACCGAAGGGGCTGCCGCCTGCCGTAGAGAAGAAGCTGCGCGACGCCTTCCGTGCCGCGGTGGCGAGCACCGAGTTCCACAACGTGGCGGCGCGCCTGGACGCGCCCGTGATGTATCTCGATGGCCCCGACTACAAGAAGTACGTGGCAACCGTCTACGCCCAGGAAACCCAGCTCATCCAGAAGCTGAGGCTCAAGGAACTGCTGCAGCAAGGTTGATTGCCAAGTGAAAACGAATCCCGTCATCCGGCTGCACGCGAACGACAACGTCCTGATTGCCCGAGGCGAACTGGCGCTGGGGCAGCAGTTGTCCGACCCGGCACTGCGCGTGCGCGCGCAAGTCCCGGCTGGCCACAAGATCGCTGCGCGCGCCATTGCCGCCGGCACGCCGGTGCGCAAGTACGACACCGTGATCGGCGTTGCGGCGCGCGACATTGCGGCCGGCGACCACGTGCATTCGCACAACCTGAAGCTGGTGGACTTCTACCGCGATCCTGGCTTTTGCCAGGACGTCCGTGCAATCGACTACGTGCCCGAAGCGGAGCGGGCCACGTTCATGGGCTTCGTGCGCCGGGATGGCCGTGTCGGCACGCGCAACTTCATCGGCATCCTGTCGTCGGTGAACTGCTCGTCGACGGTGATCCGGCAGATCGCCGCGCATTTCACGCCGGAGCGGCTGGCGGCCTATCCAAACGTCGATGGTGTGGTGGCCTTTGCGCAGACCAGCGGCTGCGGCATGTCGTCGCCAAGCGAGCATTTCGACGTGCTGCGCCGGACGCTGGCCGGCTATGCGCGGCATCCGAACCTGGCTGGCGTGCTGATCGTGGGGCTGGGCTGCGAGCGCAACCAGGTGGCCGGGCTGGTGGAATCGCAAGGGCTGGAACCGGGCGCCGCAATGCAGACGCTGGTCATGCAGGACACCGGCGGCACGCGCGAGACCATCCAGGCCGGCATCCGCGCCGTGGAATCGATGCTGCCGGCCGCGAACCAGGCGGTGCGCCAGCGCGTGCCTGCCAGCCACCTGAAGATCGGGCTGGAATGCGGCGGCTCGGATGGTTTTTCCGGCATCAGCGCGAATCCCGCGCTGGGCGCGGCCATGGATATCCTGGTGCGCCACGGCGGCACCGCGATCCTGTCGGAGACGCCGGAGATCCACGGTGTCGAATTCATGCTGACGCGCCGCGCGGTGACGCCGGAAGTCGGCCAGAAGCTGCTCGACCGCCTTGCATGGTGGGAGCGCTACACCGCCGGGCACAACGCGCAGTTCAACGGCGTGGTCGGCCACGGCAACCAGCAGGGCGGCCTGGCGAACATCTTCGAGAAGTCGCTCGGGTCGGCCATGAAGGGCGGCACCACGCCTTTGCAGGCGGTGTATGAATATGCCGAGCCGATCGACCAGGCTGGCTTCGTTTTCATGGACTCGCCCGGCTACGATCCGGTGGCCGTGACAGGCCAGATTGCGAGCGGTGCCAACCTGATCTGCTTCACAACGGGCCGAGGCTCGATGTTCGGCTCCAAGCCGGCGCCAACCATTAAGCTCGCGTCGAACTCGCCCATGTACACCCGCCTGCAGGAGGACATGGATATCAACTGCGGGCTTGTGGTCGACGGCGTGCTGACGATCGAGCAAATGGGGCAGCGCATTTTCGAACATATCCTGCAGGCCGCGTCCGGGCAGCCGACCAAAAGCGAGCTGCTTGGGCTGGGCGACAACGAGTTCGTGCCCTGGCACATGGGCATCGTCAGCTGACCGCTGTATCCGCCGTTGTTTTGCACCTTTTACGCATCTTCCATGTCCCTGACGCTTGCCAATACCGCGCTGCTGCGCAGCCAGAACTTCATCAACCAGCAATGGCGCGATGCCGGGCAGGGCGCCCGCTTTGCAGTCACCAATCCGGCCACGGGCGAGGTGTTTGCCCATGTGCCTGACAGCGACGATGACGACGCGGGCCGTGCAGCGGCTGCTGCCGCCGAAGCGTTCCCCGCCTGGAGCGGCCGCCCGGCGCGCGAGCGCGCGCAACTGATCAAGCGCTGGCACGCGCTGATCCTGGCGAACCAGGAAGACCTCGCGCGCATCATCTCGACCGAGCAGGGCAAGCCGTTGAAGGAAGCGCTTGGCGAGGTGCTGTACGGCGCGTCCTACGTCGAGTGGTTTGCCGAAGAGGCCACGCGCATCTGCGGCGATATCGTCGCGGAGGCCGTGCCGGGCCGCAAGCTGCTGGTGCTCAAGGAACCGGTGGGCGTAGTGGCGGCCATCACGCCGTGGAATTTCCCGCTGGCGATGATCGCCCGCAAGATCGCGCCGGCGCTGGCCGCCGGCTGCACGGTGGTGGCCAAGCCCGCCGAGGACACGCCGCTGACCGCGCTCGCGCTGGTCTGGCTGGCGGAACAGGCCGGCCTGCCGGCGGGCGTGCTCAATATCGTCACGGCGTCGCGCGACAGCACGCCGGCCGTGGTCGATGCGTGGCTGGCCGACAGCCGCGTGCGCAAGATCACGTTCACGGGCTCCACGCCGGTGGGCAAGCATCTCGCCCGCGAATCGGCCGGCACCCTCAAGAAGCTGTCGCTGGAACTCGGCGGCAATGCGCCGTTCATTGTGTTCGAGGATGCCGACCTCGACGCCGCGGTCGATGGCCTGATGGCCTCCAAGTTCCGCAATGGCGGGCAGACCTGCGTATGCCCGAACCGTGTCTACGTGCACGACACGGTGCATGACGACTTTGTCGAACGGCTCGCACGCCGCGTGGGCGCGTTGCACGTCGGGCCGGCCACGGATGAGAACGCGCAGATCGGGCCGATGATCAATGCGCGCGCGGTCGACAAGATCGCGCGGCACGTTGAAGACGCGGTGGCCAAGGGGGCGCGCGTGGTGACGGGCGGACGCCGTGTGCGCACGGCTGACGGCCCGCACTACTATGCGCCGACCGTGCTGGTCGACGCCACGCCCGAGATGGAGCTGTCCCGCGAAGAAACCTTCGGCCCGGTGGCGCCGGTCTTCCGGTTCCACGACGAAGCCGAGGTGATCCGTGACGCGAACGACACGCCGTTCGGGCTGGCCGCGTACTTCTACTCGAACGATGTGCGCCGCATCTGGCGCGTTGCACAGGCGCTGGAGACCGGCATGGTCGGCATCAACGAAGGCGCAATCGCCGCAGAGGCCGCGCCGTTTGGCGGTGTCAAAGAGTCCGGCTACGGGCGCGAAGGCTCCCGCCACGGGCTGGACGACTACCTGCATACCAAGTACCTTTGCCAGGGCCAACTCGGCTGAGCGGCAACCCCCAAGTACCCCGGATACAGAACAACCATGCCCGCACACAACCCGTTCAAGGCCGCGCTGGCGGCCCGCCAGGCGCAGATCGGCCTCTGGCTTTCGATGGCTACGCCCTACCTGGCCGAGGTGTCGGCCACCGCCGGTTTCGACTGGCTGCTGATCGATGGCGAACACGCGCCGAACGACCTGCGCTCGACCCTGCAGGCGCTCCAGGTCGTTGCACCGTATGCGTCGCAGCCGGTGGTACGCGCGGTGGCGGGCGAGGTCGCGCTGATCAAGCAGCTGCTCGATATCGGCGCGAAGACCCTGCTGGTGCCGATGGTCGATACGGCCGAGCAGGCGCGCATGATGGTCAGTGCAACGCGCTACCCGCCACAAGGCATCCGCGGCGTGGGCAGTGCGGTGGGGCGCGCATCGCGGTGGAGCAGCCGCACTGACTACCTGGACGTGGCCGATGACGAGGTCTGCCTGCTAGTGCAGGCGGAAACCGTGACGGCGCTGAAGAACCTTGAGGAAATCTGCACCGTGGACGGCGTGGACGGTGTGTTCATCGGCCCGGCGGATCTGGCGGCGTCGATGGGCTATCGTGGCAAGCCGGGACATCCCGAAGTGCAGGCCGCGATCGAAGGCGCGATGCGGACCATCATTGCCAGCGGCAAGGCCGCCGGCACGCTGACTTCCGACCCGGCGCTGGCGCGCCGCTACCTGGAGCTCGGCTGCACCTTCGTGGCAACCGGCGTCGACGTGACCATGTACGCCAACGCGGCGCGGCGCCTGGCGGCAGAATTCAAGCCGCAGCAGGCCGGCAGCACGGTTGCCGCACCTTCCGCCGCGTATTGAAAAACGACCCTCGAATTCCCATCGCAACATGCCAGTCGAAGCCCAAGCCCAAGCCGCGAATCCGGAAACCACCCTGCGCGCAATGCAGGCCATAGTCGGCGAGAGCGCCTGCCTGAGCGGCGACGCCGACATGCAGCCCTTCGTCACCGACTACCGCGGTATCTACCATGGCAAGGCGCAGGTGGTGGTGCTGCCTGCGTCGACGGAAGAAGTCAGCCAGGTCATGCAGTGGTGCTATGCCAACCACGTGCCGGTTGTGCCGCAAGGCGGCAATACGTCGCTGATGGGCGGCGCGGTCCCAGACGGCACGGGCGCGGCCGTGGTCATCAACCTGCGGCGCATGAACCGCGTGCTGGCGATCGACACGATCAACGACACAATGACCGTGCAGGCTGGTGTCACGTTGAGCGGGGCGCGCAGCGCGGCGCAAGCGGAGCAACGCCTGTTCCCGCTGCGAATCGGTTCGGAAGGCTCGTGCCAGATCGGCGGCAACCTGTCCACCAATGCCGGCGGCACCGCGGTGCTGCGCTACGGCAACATGCGCGACCTGGTGCTCGGCATCGAGGCCGTGCTGCCGGACGGACGCATCTACTCGCAGCTGCGCGGCTTGCGCAAGGACAACACCGGCTATGACCTCAAGCACCTGTTCATCGGTGCGGAAGGTACGCTCGGCATCATCACCGGCGCGGTGCTCAAGCTGATGCCGCAGCCGCGCAGTGCGGCGGTGGCATTTGTTGCGGTACAGAGCCCAGCGGCGGCCGTGCAATTGCTTGGCGAGGCCAAGCGCTTGTCCGGGCAAGCCGTGACCGCGTTCGAGCTGATCTCGCGCCCGGCGCTGGAACTGGTGCTCGAGTACCTGGGCAACGTCCCCTCGCCGCTGCCCGCGATGCACGACTGGATGGTGCTGATCGAACTGACGTCAGGCACCGATGCGGAAAGCCTGAGTGCTACGTTGATGGAGGTCCTGGAGTCGGGCTTCGAGCAAGGGCTGGTGCTGGACGCCGCCGTCGCGGCCAGCCTGTCCGATGCGCAGAACTTCTGGCGCATCCGCGAAGAGATTTCGGACGCGCAGACCCGTACGGGCGGCAGTATCAAGTGCGATGTCTCGGTGCCGCTGTCGCGTATCGCGGCCTTTGTCGAAGAGGCGTCCGCGCAGGTGCTGGCGCTGGAGCCGTCGGCCCGCATGGTGATCTACGGGCATATGGGCGACGGCAACGTCCACTTCAATCCGCTGCGTCCGAAGGATCAGCCGGCGAAGGAATTTCTGGCCCAGTGGTATGCGCGCATCTCCGGCCTGGTCGACGCCATGGCGCATGCCGAGAACGGCTCGATCTCGGCCGAGCACGGCATCGGCGTGGTCAAGCGCGATGACCTCACGCAGTTCAAGTCCACCGTGGAGATCGAACTGATGTGGCAGGTGAAGCAGGCACTGGACCCGCGCAACCTGCTCAATCCGGGCAAGGTACTGCCGGCGCAACGTCAGTAACCCCCTGAATCGGGGCGTGACACGAATGGTCCAACTCGGCTAAGGTGTCTGCTGGACAAGAGACCCGGGGGCTGGCCGCAGCGGCTGTCACCCGGGCGCACAGCCCGACACTGACAAGGCCGAGAAAGCATGAGCCAGCACGCCCCTACCACGCAGTCTCCTCTCGAAAAACCCACCCTCGACTATCCCTGCGGCGACGCGCCCGCGCCGGGCCACGCGCATGAAGTCGCGCCCGGCGTACGCTGGCTGCGCATGCCGATGCCGCTGGGCCTGAACCACATCAACCTCTGGGCCATCCGCGACGGCGCGGGCTGGGCGGCCGTGGATTCCGGCCTGCAGACGCCCGAGACCGCGGCAGCGTGGCGGACGCTGTTCGCCGATGGCGGCGCGCTGGCCGGCGGCGGCCTGTCGCGACTGTTCGTCACACACATGCATCCGGACCACATTGGCATGGCCGGCTGGCTCACGCGCAAGTTTGGCTGCCGGCTCTGGATGACGTCGATGGAATACCTGATGTGCCGCGTACTGGCCGCGGATACCGGCCGCGCCGCGCCGCAGGAGGGCGTCGAATTCTACCGGCAGGCCGGGTGGACCGAGGACGACATCGAAGTCTACCGGGCCCGGTTTGGCGGCTTCGGCAAGTATGTGCACGCGCTGCCCGAGAGCTTCCAGCGCCTGACGGATGGCGACGTGCTGCGCATCGGCGAGCACGAATGGCGCGTGGTCGTCGGCAAGGGGCATTCCCCCGAACATGCCTGCCTGTACTGCCCGGTGCTGAAGTTGCTGATCTCCGGCGACCAGGTTCTGCCGCGCATTTCGTCCAATGTCTCGGTGTTTCCGACCGAACCCGAAGCCGACCCGATGGGTGACTGGCTGGACTCGCTCGACAAGGTCCGGCGCGAGGTGCCGGACGACGTGCTGGTCCTGCCCGCGCACAACGAGCCGTTCCGTGGCCTGCACGCCCGCCTGGACTACCTGTCGCGCAGCCAGCATCAGGCGCTGGACCGTCTGCGTGATGCACTGTCGACGCCGCGGCGTGCCATCGACGTATTCGGTCAGCTGTTCTCCCGCCCCATCGACAGCCCGGGCCTGCTCAGCATGGCGACGGGCGAGAGCATCGCGCACCTGAACTATCTGATGCACCGGGGCGAGGCGATCCGGGAGACCGGGCAAGACGGGTTCCACTGGTACCGGATGAAGTAGCTGTACCGCAAGTCTCCGCCGCATCCGGCGGGCTGCGGAAGTTGACTTCGTCGTCTCCGCTATATATCTTAAGATATGTTTTAAGATATATCGGAGGCGTTCGTGCGACATTCATTTGCTTCATTCGACCATCCCGGCTTGGGTCATCGCCTCGGCATGCGTCTTTCTCATCATTTCCTGCGCCATGCGATCGGCCGGCATTCACATGGCGGCGGATCTTGGGGCGGGCAAGGTAACGGCGACGGGTTTGAAGGTCCCGGTGACTTTGACGGCGAGGGCTGGCGGCGTGGCCGCAAATTCAGCGCCGAAGACCTGCAGTTGCTGCTGCTCTCCTTGCTGGAGGAAAAGCCCAGCCACGGCTATGAGCTGATCAAGGCGCTGGAAACGCGCACCAGCGGCTTCTACAAGCCAAGCCCCGGCATGGTTTATCCGGCGCTGACCTATCTGGAAGAAGTCAGCTACGCCACGGTGGACACCGAGGGCAACAAGAAGCGCTACCACCTTTCCGATGCCGGCCGGACTTACCTTGCCGCCAACAAGGTCCGGCTCGACCTGATGCTGGGCCGCCTGCGCCATGCCGCGCGCAAAATGGACTGGATTCGTCGCGCCATGGCCGGCGAGCCGCAAGTGGAGCCGGAGCAGGGCGGCTGGGCTCCCGAGTTTGTCCAGGCTCGTGTAGCGCTCAAGCGCGCGCTGGCGCTGCGCAGCGATGCCTCGCCCGACGAGCAACGGCGCATCGCGGCCATCCTCGCGCAGGCCACGGCGGACATCGAAGCTGGCCCCAAGCGCTGAACCGTGGCGTTGACCTTCGCGTCCGCCGTGGGCGCTGCGAGCGCCCGTCACCCGAGGAATTCCATGACGACACCGACAGAAGCCACTCATTCCACCCGCGACCTCACCGTGCAGCGGGTGCGCCATCCGCTGAAGATGCGGATGCTCCAGGTCGTGCGTACGCGACTTGTTTCCCCGCAATTGCTGCGCGTGACCCTGCACGGCCCCGATCTTGCCGACTTTGTCTCGGCCTCGTTTGACGATCATGTGAAGGTCTTCTTCCCCCAAGGCGGCGCCGACAAGCCGGCAATGCCGGAGGTCGGGCCCAATGGTCCGGTTTTTGCCGAAGGCAAGCCACGGCCGCCCGCGCGCGACTACACGCCGCGCCGCTACGATCCGGCTGCGCAGGAACTGGATATCGAATTCGTTTTGCATGGCGATGGGCCCGCCTCGACTTGGGCCGCCGAGGCGCAGCCGGGACAGTACCTTGGCGTAGGCGGTCCGCGCGGCTCCTTCGTGGTCCCCACGGAGTTCGACTGGCACCTGCTGGTTGGCGATGAAACCGCTTTGCCAGCCATCGGGCGCCGGCTGGAGGAACTGGGAGCGAATACCCGCGCGCTGGTGGTCGTGGAAGTGCCCGACGCAGCGGCCGAAATTCCCCTTCCGAGCGCCGCCAAGGTGGAGGTCCACTGGCTGCACCGGGGCAACGGGCCCGAGGGCAGCTTGCTGGAACCGGCGCTGCGCAAGATCGGGCTGCCGCATGGCGAAGGTTATGTCTGGGCGGCCGGGGAGTCTGCCGCAATCAAGGCAGTTCGCCAGCATCTTGTGGCCGAGCGTGGCATCGCGAAAACGCGCATCCGCGCTTCGAGCTACTGGAAGCGCGGCGCGGCGGCCGTGCATGAGACCCTCGAAGACTGACCTGCGCCCGGATGGCCTAAGATGACGGCAACGCAACTTGCAAGGAGGCTGCTGTGCCGAACATCCCCTCGGGCTGGAAAAGGATTCAAGCTGCCGCGGCGGCAGGCGTCGCCCTGACGCTGGCCGCCTGCGCACCGGACTCTGTCCGCAACATCGAGGCCAAGGGTTTCAATGCCTACCTGGATTCGCTGAAGACGGCCTGTCCCAATATGGTCATCGGCACCAACAACATCAGCGAGTGGCTGCGCAACAGCGGCAGCACAGGGGACGACGACTACGTCTACTGGCTGGACCAGACCTCGCGCCTGTACTACAGGCGGATCAGTCCGGCGCAGTACCGCACTTCGGTCGGCGGGACGCTGGGTGCTGGCAAGGCGGACACGCGGGCGCTGGACTGCATCATCCAGCACTTGCCGGCGGATCGGCCGAGCAGTCCGCCGGGTGGCAAGTTGCTGTAACAAGGCGGTAAGCCGCCCGGCATCTCACACACGGGCCGATTTGCAGGGGTCTTTCCGATTGCAAGACTGATCTCAGCCTCATGTCGTAAAATGACTATTCAATATAGTCATTTAGGGTGCGATGATGCGTTCGAAGAAGACTCGAGGGCTTACCATGCAAGGCATCCAGGTTTCCAAAACGGAGTTCAAGGCCAAGGCGCTGGAATACTTTCGGCAAATCGAGCAGTCTGGTGAGCACGTGGTCGTGACGGACCACGGCAAGCCTGCGCTGGTAATAAGTCCCTTTCGCGGCCTTGACCGGGACCCACTGGAAATCCTGTCCGGCACGGTCGTCCGCTATGACAACCCGACGGACCCGATCGACGTGGAATGGGAGGCGGGCCAGTGATCGTGCTGGACACGCATGCCCTGGTCTGGTGGGCGAGTGGAAGCGCAGAGCTGAGTGCCAAGGCGAAGGCGGCGATCGACCGCGAATGTCGGGAAGGGCAAATCGTCGTTTCGGCGATTTCGGCATGGGAGATCGCGATGCTGGTGGAACGCGAGAAGCTCGTGCTGTCCATGGACGTGGAGATCTGGCTGGACACGGTGGCGGATATTGACGCGGTCTGCTTCTTTCCGGTGGACGTCGATATCTCGATCAAGTCGGTCCAGTTGCCGGGAGCGTTCCACAAGGATCCGGCGGACCGCATGATCGTCGCTACAGCGCGCAAGTTGGCGGCCCCTCTTGTCACTCGAGATGAGAAGATCCGCGCCTACAAACATGTCAGGACTATTTGGTAGCGGCGCAAAACTGCATCATTCGGCCTTGCGGGGACGGCTTGAGAGAGTTATGGGTCTTTTTGTCGTCTATACTTGACAGGCAAGACTGTCGGACCCGAACCATGAATCCTGCAACATTTGGAACCACCATCCAGCGCAAGCGCTCGGAACTCGGCTTGACCCAGCAGCAGCTGGCCGACATGGCGCAGCTGTCGCGCCAGTCGCTCAATGGCATCGAGCACGGCACGGTCAATGCGACGCTGGACACGCTAGGTCGGCTTCTGGATGTGCTGGGCCTGTCGCTGGACATTTCGGATCCCGAGCAACTCCGCAAAGCCAGGGGCGCGCCGACGCGCGCACTCTGGATGGCGGCGAAGAGCGCCAATGTCAGTTACGCGGGCGAACTCACCCCCGATGAACTGGAGCGCGCCTTGGCAACGGGCGAGATTCCAGCCGAGCATCGGCCCCAGCTTGCGCAGGTACTCGATGAAGCGCCGCTGCAGCTGGTCACCAAAGTGGTAGCGGAAGTGGCTGCCCGGCAGCATCGCAAACCGGCGGAGATCTGGAAGAATCTTCGGACGCTGGCACAAGGCCTGACGGCAACGCGGGGTGGCTTGTGGGCGTAAAGGTTGCCTTGCGTGGCGACGTCTGGGAAACGCTGTTTCCGCACGCGTTCACCTTGATGGACGAAGTGCGCCGGCATGGCGGCATCGAGCCGTTCTGGACGTTTGGCGGCGGCACCGTGCTGATGCTTCGGTACGGCCACCGCTTTTCGCGCGATATCGATCTCTTTGTTCCTGACCCGCAGTACTTGGGCTATGTCACCCCTCGTTTGAGCGAGGCTGCGGAGACGATCACGGCGGACTATGTCGAGCAAGGCAACTTCGTCAAACTCGTGCTCGATGCCGGCGAGATTGATATCGTGGCATCGCCGAATCTGACCGCGAGTCCTTTCGAAGTCTGGGAAATCATGGGACAGCCCGTGAGGGTGGAGACCGCCGCGGAAATCGTTGCCAAGAAGCTCTACCATCGCGGTGACCGGGCCACCGCGCGCGATCTCTTCGATCTGGCCGTTGTGGTTGAGCGTGATCTGCAGGCGCTTTCACATGCCGCGCCGTATCTGCTGCGCCATGCAGAGGCATTCCTCGCGCAAGTCTCGGCGGGTGTGCCGATCATGAGAGAGCAGTTCGCCAGCATCCAGAGGACCGGCTTCAGCCGGAGTTTTGATGAATGCGTACGGGTGGCCAGCGATTTCCTCAATGGTCTAAACGCGAAGTGCTAGCGGACGTGCATCGGCGCCGTTCCCCCGTTGTGCAATCCCCGCATCCCCGCTAACATGGTCCCCCGGCAGCCGAGACAGCGGTTGCCGACGTCGCTCGGACGGTTCCGGGCGCTTACGTAAAGGACACCTTCATGACTGCCAGCTCTGGCAAGCGCCGCTTTGCGCGCATCGATCGCCTTCCCCCGTACGTTTTCAATATCACCGCCGAGTTGAAGATGGCCGCCCGCCGCCGTGGCGAGGACATCATCGACATGAGCATGGGCAACCCGGACGGGGCCACGCCGCCGCATATCGTCGCCAAGCTGGTAGAGGCCGCGCAACGGCCGGACACGCATGGCTATTCCACGTCGAAGGGCATTCCGCGCCTGCGCCGCGCGATTTCGCACTGGTACCGCGAACGCTATGACGTGGAGATCGATCCGGATACCGAAGCCATCGTCACCATCGGCTCCAAGGAAGGCCTGGCGCACCTGATGCTGGCCACCCTCGATCGCGGCGACTCCGTGCTGGTGCCCGACCCGAGCTACCCGATCCATATCTATGGCGCGGTGATTGCCGGCGCCGATATCCGTTCCGTGCCGCTGGTGCCGGGCGTCGATTTCTTCGCGGAGCTGGAGCGCACCATCCGCGGCAGCTATCCGAAGCCGAAGATGATCGTGCTTGGCTTCCCTTCGAACCCGACCGCGCAGTGCGTGGAGCTGGATTTCTTCGAGCGCGTGATCGCACTCGCGCGCAAGCACGATATCTTCGTTGTCCACGACCTGGCCTATGCCGACATTGTCTTCGACGGCTGGAAGGCGCCGTCGATCATGCAGGTGCCGGGCGCGAAGGATATTGCCGTGGAGTTCTTCACGCTGTCCAAGAGCTACAACATGGCGGGCTGGCGCATTGGCTTCATGGTCGGCAACCCTGACCTGGTGGCCGCGCTCACGCGCATCAAGAGTTATCACGACTACGGCACCTTCACGCCGGTGCAGGTGGCGGCGATTGCCGCGCTGGAGGGCGACCAGGAATGCGTGAAGGAAATTGCCGCGCACTACCAGTCGCGTCGCGACGTGCTGGCGAAAGGGCTGATCGAATCGGGCTGGCCGGTGGATATCCCGAAGGCGTCGATGTATATCTGGGCGCGCATCCCGGAGCCATACCGTTCGCTGGGTTCGCTGGAGTTCGCCAAGCAGCTGCTGGCCAAGGCGAAAGTCTCGGTCTCGCCGGGCATTGGCTTCGGCGACTATGGCGATGAATACGTGCGCTTCGCGCTGATCGAGAACGAAGCCCGCATCCGGCAGGCCGTGCGCGGCATCAAGGCGATGTTCCGTGCGGATGGGCTGATCAAGGTGCCAGTCGCCGAGCCCGCGGACGGGCACGGCAAGCACAAGGCCTGAGGGCAGGAAGCTGGCCTGCGTGGTAACGGCGCAGGCCTTCCGGATCGGGCACGGGCCTCAGCGCAGCTTGTGCAGCGGATCATCACCCGGTTGCCACCAGCGCGCGAACAGCACCTCCACCGCACTCCGGTCGACGGCGTCGTAGCTGCTCACACGCCAGTTGGGCGCGTTGTCCTTGTCTACGATCAGCGCTCGCACGCCCTCGATGAAATCTCCACGGGTGAACGACTGCACCACCACCGCCAGTTCCATGCGGAAGCAGTCGGCCAGGTCGAGCCGGCGGCCGCGCAGCAGTAGTTCTCGCGTGGCGCACGCGGCTAGGGGGGAGCGCTTGCGCAAGATGTCCGCCGTGCGCGCGGCCCACTCGGCGTAGCGTGGATCTTCCTGGCAGGCCAGGCCGGCGATGATCTCGGGGAGCGCTGCATCAGCCGGGAAATGCCGCATCAGGGCCGGCAGCACGTCAAGCAGCGGCGCGTCCGCCGCGCTGCAGATCGGCTCGCGTACCAGCGTGCGGCGCAGGTCGTCCAGTGGCTGGCCACTCCAGCGAACAGTTCGCAGCGTTTCTTCGAGGCCGGCCAGCGTCACGCTATTGATAGCGGCGTCCGCGAGCCCGCACAGCAAGGCATCTTCGGCGCCTATGGTTACACCCGTCAGCCCGAGATAGAGCGCCAGCTGGACCGGCATCTTCGACAGGAAATGGCTTGCGCCGACATCCGGCACGAGCCCGATGCCAGTTTCCGGCATGGCCACGCGCGAGCGTTCGGTGACGATGCGCAGGTGCGCCGCCTGCGACAGGCCCATGCCGCCGCCCATGACGATGCCATCCATCAGCGCCACCACCGGCTTGGGATAGCGGTGCAGGCGGTAGTCGAGCTGGTACTCGTCGATGAAGAACTGGCGCTGCAGCGGCGTGCCGTCGCGATGGCTGTCATACAGCGCGCGGATATCGCCGCCCGCGCAAAACGCCTTGGGCCCGGCGCCGCGCAGTACCACGGCTTCGATCTCGTCTTGTGCGGCCCACGCATCGAGCTGCGCGGCCAGCATCGTGACCATCGGATAGGACAGCGCATTGAGCTGGCGTGGCCGGTTCAGCGTGACCAGGCCGACGCGGTTGATGAGCTCGAACAGGACTTCGGGCTCAGCGTCGATGGCGGAGTTGGCAGCGGTGCTTTCTGGTGTCAATCGCATGATCGCCTCCTAGCCATTGCGCCATTGCGGCGTGCGTTTCTGCAGGAAGGCATTGACGCCTTCACGCTGGTCTTCGCCGTCGAACAGGTCGACAAAGCGCTCGCGTTCCAGCGCGAGTGCGGCCTGGCGCGGCACGCCCTGGCGCGCGAGATGTACGAGCTGCTTGCTGTAGGCCGCCGCGCGCGGGCTCACGGCGCATGCGCGTTCGGCCATGGCCAGCGCGGCGTCCAGCGACTTGCCGCGTGGCACCACTTCTTCCACCAGCCCGATGCGCAGCGCCGTTGGAGCATCCACGCGCTCATTGGTGAGGATCATGCGCTTGGCCCAGCCTTCGCCGACCAGCCAGGTCAGGGTTTGCGTGCCGCAGCCGCAGGGCAACAGGCCCACGGCTGCCTCGGGCAAGGCCATCTGCGCCTGCTCTTCGGCAATGCGCACATCGCAGGCGAGCGCGCATTCGAGCCCGCCGCCCATGGCGTAGCCATTGATCGCGCCGATCACGAGCGGCCGCGCATTCTGCAGTGCTTCGAACGCCGCGCCGAAGCGCTGCGCCATCACGCGTGCATGAGCGCGGTCGCCTTCGGCGAAGCCATTGAGGTCCGCACCGGCACTGAAGAAGCGGTCGCCGCTGCCGGTGATGACGACGGCGCGGACCTCCGGATCGGCGTCAATCTTCGCGACAACATCCTGCAGCTGCAGTAGTCCCTCGGCAGTGAAGGCATTGGCCGGTGGGCGGCTGAGCGTGAGTCGGGCGATGTGCCCGTCCAGGGAGAATTCGATCATGAGTTGTCTCGGTCAGGTCCCGGTTTTGGGCTGGTATTGCCGGATCACCCCGGAGAAATCGAGCTGGCCGTCGCCGGCCTGGCTCATGGCCTGATAGAGCTGCTGCGCGAGTGTGCCGAGGAACAGTGGCTGCTTGACGCTGCGCGCTGCATCGGCCGCCAGGCCCAGGTCCTTGAGCATCAACTCCGCGCCAAAGCCGCCCGTGTAGCCGCGCGACGACGGGGCGGTCTCGATCACGCCGGGATACGGGTTATAGGTGTCCGACGACCAGCAACGGCCCGTCGAGGTATTGACGATACCCGCCAGCACGTTGGCGTCGATGCCCAGCCGCACGCCGAGCGCCATGGCCTCCGACACGCCGATCATCGAGATCCCGAGGATCAGGTTGTTGCAGATCTTCGCGACCTGTCCTGTGCCGGTGTCGCCGCAATGAACCAGGTTGCGGCCCATATTGGCGAGCACAGGCTTGACCTGCTCGAACAGCGCCGGCGTCGCGCCGACCATGAAGGTCAGCGTGCCGGCCTGCGCGCCACCGGTGCCGCCAGACACCGGCGCATCGGCCAGCGCATTGCCATGCGCGGCGGCTGCAGCGGCCAGTTCGCGCACAGTGGCCGGGTCGATGGTGCTGGAATCGACCAGCGGCACGCCGCGGCGCACGCCCGCCAGCACGCCTTCCTCACCAAGATAGGCCGTGCGGACATGTGCGGCCGCGGGCAGCATGGTGATGACGAAGTCGGCCTCCGCCACCGCCTTGCGGGCGGAGTCGGCCGCTGCCGCGCCATCGGCGCGCAGCGATGCCACGGTAGCTGCGTTCAGGTCGAACACGGTCAGCGCGTGGCCGGCCTTGAGCAGGTTGCGCGCCATGGGGGCGCCCATGTTGCCGAGGCCGATGAAGGCGATATGCATGTCGGGTCTCCTGGATAGTGTCGGGCGGGTCGGTGCGTAGCGCGCTTATTTCAGGCTGATGGTCGTGTTCACGCCGTCATTGACCGTGGCATCGTCGAACCAGCGCGCCGTCACGGTCTTGGTCTGGGTGTAGAACTGCACCACCTGCTTGCCATACGGGCCCAGATCGCCGAGCTTGGAGCCGCGCGAGCCGGTGAAACTGAAGTAGGGGACAGGCACCGGAATGGGAATGTTGATGCCAACCTGGCCGACATCGATCTCGCTCTGGAACTTGCGCGCCGCCGCGCCGCTCTGCGTGAACACGCCGGTGCCATTGCCAAACGGGTTGCGGTTGACCAGTGCAATGGCCTCGTCCAGCGTCTCCACGCCAATGACCACCAGCACCGGGCCGAAGATCTCATTGGTGTAGACCGACATGTCGGTCGTGACATCCGTGAAGATCGTCGGGCCGATGAAATTGCCTTGCGGGTAGCCCGGCACGTCGACGTTGCGGCCGTCCAGCGCCAGCGTGGCGCCTTCCTTCTCGCCGGAGGCGATCAGGCCGAGGATGCGCTCCTTGGCCGCGACCGAAACCACCGGACCGACATCGGTACCCGCTTCCGCGCCAGCGCCGACCTTGAGCGTCTTTGCCTTGGCCACGAGTTCGGGCACCCATTCGCGCGCGGCGCCCACCAGCACGATGACCGAGGTCGCCATGCAGCGCTGGCCGGCAGCGCCAAAGCCCGCGCCCGCCAGGGCGTTCAAGGTTTGCTCCTTGTGCGCGTCAGGCAGCACCACGGCATGGTTCTTGGCGCCCATCATCGATTGCACGCGCTTGCCATGCGCACCAGCCAGGTTGTAGACATGGGTGCCGACCGCGGTCGAGCCGACGAACGAAACGGCCTTGATATCGGGGTGCGTGCACAGCGCGTCGACGACCTCCTTGGCACCTTGCACCACGTTCAGCACACCCGGCGGTACGCCGGCTTCCACGGCCAGCTTGACCAGTTCCATGGTCGACAGCGGGTCCTGCTCCGACGGCTTGAGCACGAAGGTATTGCCGCAGACGATGGCCATCGGGAACATCCACAGCGGGATCATGGCCGGGAAGTTGAACGGCGTGATGCCGGCGCACACGCCGATTGGCTGCTGCAACGTATAGGTATCGACCGTGGCCGCCACGTTCTCGGCAAAGCCGCCTTGCTGCAGCGTGCCGATCGAACACGCGTGCTCCACCACTTCCAGGCCGCGGAAGATGTCGCCTTCCGCATCGGCCAGTGTCTTGCCCTGTTCGGCCGTGAGGATGGCGGCGATGCGCTTGCTGTGTTCGCGGATGAGTGCCTGGTAGCGCAGCATGATGCGCAGCCGCGCGCCGATCGGCGTATGGCGCCAGGTGGCAAACGCGCGGTGGGCCGAATCCACCGCCGCGGCGACTTCGCTGGCCGTGGCCAGCGGCACGCGGGCCAGGACCTCCTGCGTGGCGGGGTTGACCACATTGCGGAAATCCGTGGCGGATGACTCCACCCACTCGCCGTTGATCAGCAGCGGGACGGTCGGAACGGCGTTGGCGGTCTGGGGCAGTGCACTCATGATGTCTCCGGTCGGTTCTGGATGGGGATGCAAGTCAGGCGGATTTGATAGGTCAAGCCGGTGCTACAGGCTGCGCGCGATCAGCATGCGCTGGATCTCGCTGGTGCCTTCGTAGATCTGCGTGATGCGCGCGTCGCGGTAGTGGCGCTCGACGGGGTAGTCCTCCAGGTAGCCGTAGCCGCCGTGGATCTGCAGCGCCTTGGAGCACACGCGTTCGGCCAGTTCGGAGGCATAGAGCTTGGCCTGCGACGCTTCCGACAGGCACGGCAGCCCTTGCGTGCGCATGCGCGCGGCGCGATGCACGAGCAGGCGCGCGGCGTTGAGTTCGGTGGCCATGTCGGCCAGCATGTTGGCGATGGGCGGGTGTTCGCGCAGCGGCCGTCCGAACTGCACGCGCTCCGACGCATAGCGGCACGCGGCCTCGAACGCCGAACGGGCGATGCCGATGGCCTGCGCGGCAATGCCGATGCGGCCGCCTTCGAGGTTGGACAGGGCGATGCGCAAGCCCTCGCCGGGCTCGCCGAGCAGCGCGTCGTGCGGCACTTCGCAATCTTCCAGCGTGATGGCGCAGGTATCCGAGGCTCGGATGCCCAGCTTCTTCTCGGGTGCGTGGACGATAAAGCCTGGCGTGTCCGTCGGCACCAGGAAGGCCGAGATGCCCTTCTTGCCGCGTTCCGGCTCGGTGGAGGCGAACACCACCGCCACGCCGGCGCGCTGGCCGTTGGTGACGAACTGCTTGCTGCCGTTCAGCACCCAGCCGCGCTCCGTGGGTTGGGCGCGCGTGCGCAGGTTGTGGGCCTCGGAGCCCGCCTGCGGCTCGGTCAGGCAGAAGGCGCCGATGATTTCGCCGCTGGCCAGGCGCGGCAGGTAGCGCTGTTTCTGCGCGTCAGTGCCGTAGTGCAGCACCGGACCGCAGCCGACCGAGTTGTGCACGCTCATCAGCGTGGCGCACGCGGCGCAGCCGGCGGCGATTTCCTCGATGGCCAGCGCATAGGCCACGTAGTCGGTATAGGTGCCGCCCCATTCCTCCGGCACGATCATGCCGAGCAGGCCGAGCGCGCCCATGTCGGCGACCACGTCTGCGGGCAGCTTTCCTGCGCGGTCCCACTCGGCGGCGCCCGCGGCGAGCCGCTCGCTGGCAAAGGTGCGCGCGCTGTCGCGGATCATGGTTTGCTCTTCGGTGTAGTCGCTGTGCATGGCTGGGGCGCGGCTGGCGCGATTGAGGGGTCTTTGGCGGTCTTCGTATCGAACAGGCGCAGTGTAGAAACCGCAAGCCGGCGCTCCTATGCCAAAATCCGCCATTCTTTGTGAACTCGAAAGCCATCCGCCCGGTGCCCAGCGGCTATCCGGAGCGTGGCCGCACCATGGAAAAAGGCAGCGTCGCGATTTGCTTTGTCCACCACGCCATCTCGGGGCTGCAGGCCCGCGGGCTGGATCCCGAGCCGGTGCTGCGCAGCGCCGGCATCGCCCCTGCGCTGCTGGCGGTGCCGCAGGCGCGGGTCTCCACGGCGAGCTACAGCGACCTGTGGATGGCCGTGGCCGCCGCGCTCGACGATGAATTCTTCGGCCAGGATTCGCGCAGCATGAAGTGCGGCAGCTTTGCCATGCTGTGCCACGCGGTGGCGGGCAGCCGCACCTTTGCCCAGGCCCTGGAGCGCGTGGCGCGCTATTTTGGCCTGCTGCTCGATGACCTGGGCGTGCGGCTGGACCGGCACGAAGACCGCGCGGCGCTGGTACTCACCGCGCCGTCGGCGGCGCAGGGCCGGCTGCCCGGCGTGTTCGCGCAGGAAACCATGCTGATCATGCTGCAGGGCCTGATGAGCTGGCTGCTGCACCGTCGCGTGCCGATCCTGCTGGCGTCCTTTTCCTATCCGGAGCCGCCGTATGGCGCGGAATACCGGGTCATGTACTCGCGCCAGACGGCATTCGACCAGCCCGCGACGGCATTGGTATTCGACGCAGGACTGCTCGACCAGCCTGTGCGTCAGGACGAGCGCAGCCTGAAGTCATTCCTGCGCGACGCGCCGCATAACGTGGTCGTGAAATATTCGGACCGCAGCAGCGTGGCCGCGCGCGTGCGGCGCCAGTTGCGCAACCAGCGCCCGGAGCAGTGGCCGACCTTCGAGGCGCTGGCACTGAGCCTGAATCTCTCGGCGTCATCGCTGCGCCGGCGCCTGATGGACGAAGGCGCGAGCTACCAGGAACTCAAGGACCAGCTCCGGCGCGACCTGGCGATCGACGCGCTCAGCCGTACCAGCAAGCCTGTGGCCGATATTGCCGCGGAACTGGGTTTTGCCGAGCCCGGCGCCTTTCATCGCGCGTTCCGGCGCTGGACCGGCTCGCGGCCCGGTGCGTATCGCGGCACGGCAGGCGAGGGCTGAGTCCCGTCCGTTGCTATCCCGCTCAGGCTGGCAGTGCTTCGCGCACCGGGGTAGCCATCCCTGAGCCTGTCTGCCGATCGTCATGCGCCACGATGCGGTTGCGGCCTTCCAGCTTGGCCCGATACAGCGCCGCATCCGCGCGCGCGCACAGCTGCGCCAGCGACTCGCCAGGGCGCAGGGCGGCGACACCGCCGCTGATCGTGTAGCGCACCATGGCGCCGTGATCCCCGATCTGTACAGCATGCTGTTCCGCGCCAGTGCGGATGCGCTCCGCAATGGGCAGTGCATCGGCGAGGCGCGTGGCGGCCAGCAGCACGGCGAACTCCTCGCCGCCCAGCCGGCCCACGCGGTCGGCGGCGCGCACCTGTGCCGCGGCCAGCCCGGCGAATCCGCGCAGCACGGCATCGCCGGCGGCATGGCCGTAGGTATCGTTGACGGTCTTGAAGCGGTCGATGTCGACAATGACGAGGGCAAGCGTGGCGTTGCCGTGGCCGGCTTTGGCGATCGCGCGGCCGGCCATTTCCTCCCAGGCCTTGCGCGACATGACGCCGGTGAGCCCGTCGGTGTTGGCGATGGCTTCGAGCTTGCGCACCATGGTGTCGTGGATCATCAGCACCGCGCCCATGGTCAGTGCCGGCATCACCAGCGCGCCGAGCGTCAGGAACAGCGTGTTCAGTCCCGGCGATTGCAGGCTGTACGGGTCGCCCATCAGCGAAAACGCCGACAGCAGGCCGCGCGCCGCATGTCCGGTTGCGAAGAAGAGCGCGAAGGCGGCGGTGGTCAGGTGATAGTTGCCGGCACCGCCGCGCGGCCGCCTGCGGATCAGCGTGATGCCGGTCAGCGCGCACAGCGCCGCATGAAAGGCCGAGACCGCGACCACGCGCGTGGTGAATACGTCGAAGACATAGCGCCAGGCCACCACCACGGCCATGGTGGCCAGCGTGCCCGCGGCCAGCCGGCCCCAACGCGGCTGGCCGCCGGTAAAGCGCACGCAGCCCGCATAGAACATCGCCAGTGCCCAGCAAAGCGCGGCATTGGCGAGCACGATGGACAGCAGGTCGCTGATCTGGCCACGCAGCGCGAACAGCGCCAGGGCGAGGGTGACGATCAGGTTGGCATGGCACCAGTCCGCGACGCCCGGCACGCCGCAACGGCGCAGGGACCAGACGATCGCGAGCATCATGGCGCTGAGAGCCGCGGTGATGACCAGCAGCGCGGTAGGAACGGACATCAGGCGAAATCCAGGGGCGGGATGGTCCCGCGGGGCAAAACCGCAATGATACGGAGCGCGGCCCTCGCCGTGTCAGTCGCCAGGTGGAGACGAGGGCTGGCCAGGGGAATCCGGCGGCGGATCCATGCGCAGCGCCGGGTCATGCTTGAGCCTCCAGCGCGCAGCGACCAGCAATGCGACAAGGACGGCGACCATATAGCCGCCCAGCAAGGTGATGGTTTCCATGACTGACCCCTTTAGGCGCCGGCTCTATGGCCGGTCGTGCAGGGATTATGGGAAACAGTGTCTACGGCCACATCACCTGTTTGGGGGATCCCCTGCCAAGGTGGGGGCAAGGCGTGCCGGCCTCGCCCTCAGGCGACGACGGCGACCACATGCGCCTGCATGCGGCCTTCGATGACGCCCGTACCGAAGGCCTGCGCCAGCGCCTGCTCGCAACGGTCGGTGGCGCGCTGCAATGCGTCCGGCCCGCGCGACTCCAGGTCCGGGCGCAGCGGCGTCCCCTGGCACAGGGCCACCGCCGCGATACGCGCCGATTCGGCCACGCTGGTCTGTGGCAGCGTTTCCATGGCAGGCGCCGCGAGAAAGCCGCCTTGCCGCAGGTGCCCGGCGATCTCGGCCAGCCGGTGATAGCCGTGGGGCGTGCGCGTCATGAATAGCGGGGGATCGTCCGGAAACAGCGTGGCGAGTGCCTGGCAGACGATATCGGTGAAGTGGTTGTCCTCGATGCGGTCCCACACGTTGAACAAGAGCGTGCCGCCGGGGGCCAGCACGCGTCGCGCTTCGGCGAATGCGGCGGGCTTGTCGGGAAAGAACATGACGCCGAACTGGCACGCAACCAGATCGAAACTCCCGTCATCGAACGGCAACTGCATGGCATTGGCCACCTGCCACTCGACCGGGCGGCTGGTGCCGGCGGCCCGCGCGCGTTCCAGCATGGGCGGGTTGAGGTCCGTTGCCACGATGGACGCCTGTGGCGACAGCTGCCGGGCCAGCTCGCGCGTCAGTGCGCCCGTGCCGGCCGCCATTTCCAGCACCCTGGCCGGTTGCAGGGCGGCCGCCCGGCGGGCGAGGTCCGCGGCGTACGGGGCGAAAATCATCGGCACGAGGTACCGCTCGTACAGTTCGGGAACGGCACCCGTGAACTTGTCGCTGTCGCGCTGCGGCATGGTTGTCTCCCAGCTGGGGCCGGACCGCGCTGGCCCGGCCGATTGCTTCCATGCTAGGCGGCTGACAGCCACAACGGGCGCCGCCATGGCGCGACGGTCAACTGATCTCGATTTGCCCGTTCATCGATTCATGCCCCGAGCCGCAGAAGATGTCGCACAGGAACACGTGGGACCCGGCTGCCGTGGCATGGATCGGAACCTCCACCTTCTTGCCGGGCGGCAGGTCCACGCGGATGCCAAGGTCCGGCACGCTGAAGCCCATGATGACGTCGAGCGCGGTCAGCTCGAGGATCACGGATTCATTGTTGCGCAGGGCAATCTGGTTCGGTGTAAATACAAAGCGCCGCGCGGTGACGGGGATACGCCGCGGCACGGCGGCCGACGCGGTCCAGAACGGTACCGATGCGGCCAGCGCCGCGAGCCAGGCCAGGCTGCGGCGTCGCGCGGGGCGGAAGGGCGTTTGCTCGATCATCGTTATGCTCCTTTGGGGCCGCGGTCAGGTGGCGATGGGCCGTTCTTCCAGCGCCAGGCGCCACGGTGGCTGTTGCGTGGTGACCTGGCGCCATCCCAATCCCCGGTATGGGTGTTCGGCATCCCACGGCACGGGCTGGCGCATCGGCTGCGAGGCCGGCGGCGGCAGCGGGAACATCAGCGAACGTGCGGCGTGGTGGGCAATGTGGCCGGTCTGGTGGTGGTGTTCCTGGTGGATGTGGCCGTAGAAGACCGTGACGTTGCGGTACGGATCCAGGCGCTGCAGGACGTCGGCGCCGTCGCGCGTCGCCCAGTCCCATTGCGGATACAGGTCGAACAGCGGCCGGTGCGTGAATACGACGATCGGGGCGTCGCGCTGCTGGCGGGACAGGTCCGAGGCCAGCCAGTCGAGCTGGGCCGCGCCGACGCGCCCGGCCGGATCGGAGACATTGTCGAGCACGATGAAGTGGACGCCCTGGTGGTCGAAGGTGTAGTGCGTAGGGCCAAAGAACTCCTGGAAGGCCTCGCCGCGGTCCAGGCTGGCATCGTGCTCGCCGGGCATCAGGTAGCGGGTCTTGACCTGGAGCGTGTCGATCTGCGCCTTGACTTCACGCATGCGCCGGCGCCGTTCGTCGGGGTCGTCGGTGGTATGGGTCAGGTCGCCCGTAAAGACAATGAAATCGGGCGGGGCGGGCAGTGCATTGACGGCCGCGATGGCCTTGGGCAGTGTGCCGCGCGCGTCGGGGTTCGGCGGCCCCTGGAAGCCCCAGTGCAGGTCGGAAAGCTGCACGAAGTAGAAGTCCTTGCCCGGCGCTGCCGCCCAGCCCGGCAAGGCGGACGCCAGGACGGCGCCGCCCGCGGCGGCGGCAAGGCGCAGGAAATCGCGCCGGTTCGGAACGGGGTTGGCAGGCATGGTGTTCTCCTCGGGAGTCCGGCACAAGGCCGCATGCCTGTCATACCGCGCCGGGCCCGCTTCTATTCCCGCTGGCTCGTCGGCGAGCCAACAAAGCGGGGCAACGGAATAAACTGCTACCGACGCCGGTAAACACGGCGGACGGAGGCCATTCGCGCGGACTCCGCCAGGCCTGGACTAAGGAGTGCCGTGAACGCCGCTGACGAGCGCCGCCGGTTTGCCGAGCTGGTCCTGCCGCACCTGGATGCGGCCTACAACCTTGCGCGATGGCTGAGCGGTGGCGCGGCCGAGGCGGAAGACGTGGTGCAGGAGGCGCTGCTGCGCGCCTACACCTATTTCGGCAGCTATCACGGCGACCGGCCGCGGCCGTGGCTGCTGGCGATCGTGCGCAATACCTGGTTCTCCGCCTGGAACCGCGACCGGGCCGCCCGCGATGCCGCGCCGTATGAAGACGGCATCGATGTCGCCCAGGCGTGGCCTGGCTGGCAGGACGCCGGCGAGCGCGAGCCCCTGGGCTGCCTGCTGCGCGCCGAGGATATCCGCCTGGTGCACGAGGCGCTGGCGCGCCTGCCGGCGCCGCTGCGGGAGGTGATCATCCTGCGCGAACTGGAGGACCTGTGCTACCGCGATATCGCGCAGGTTGCCGCGATCCCGATTGGCACGGTCATGTCGCGGCTGGCCCGGGCACGGCATGCGCTGGCCGCCGCGATATCGGCACTGCGCGTGGAGCGGGCCGGCGTGCCGCCGACGGAAGCGGCACGGCCGGATGGCCTGGCAGGAACGGCCGGGGAGGTGGGCAATGGACTGCAATGAGGCTCGGTGGTTGCTGCATGCCGGCGCGGACGGGGAACTCAGCCCGGCCGACCTGGCGCGGCTGGATCCGCATCTGGCGTCGTGTCCCGCCTGCGCCGGCGAGATGGCCCGTATCCGTGCCCTGCGCGACGTTGTGCGCGAAGGCGCCACCTATCATCGCGCCGACAGCGCACTGCGGGCGCGGCTGATGGCAAGCCTGCCGGCGCCGCCGCGGGAACGTTCCGGTACGACCTGGGGCAAGCTGGGCAAGTGGATTCCCTGGGGCAATCCGGCACGCCTCGGCCTGGCGCTGGCCATGGTGCTGGCGGTGGCGCTCGGCGCGGGGCAACTGGCCCGCTACCGGTACGAAGGGGACGCGGTCGCGCGCGAGATGGTGTCCAGCCACGTTAGGGCGCTGCTCTCGGGCCGGCCGCTCGACGTGGCGTCGCTGGACCAGCATACGGTCAAGCCGTGGTTCAACGGCCGGCTGGACTATGCGCCAGTCGTGCGGGACCTCTCGGCGCAAGGGTTCGTGCTGGCCGGCGGAAGGCTCGATTACCTGGATGGCCGTCCGGTGGCCGTGGTGGTCTACCGGCGCAACCAGCATCCCGTCGATGTGTTCGTCTTCCCGGAGGGCGCGGCAAGCCTGCCGCCGAAGGTATCGGGATCGCGGCAGGGCTACCAGCTCGAGAGCTGGGACGCCGACGGCATGCGGTTCCTGGCCATTACCGATGCCTCCGCCGAGGACCTGCGTGCGCTGCGGCGGGCCTGGCAGGCGGGCGCGCCCGCCGCGCCGCTGCGATAGCGGCGCGGTGGTCCGGCCCGGGGGCGCAGGCGCGGATCAGGCGGTTTGCCAGTGGCCCGCAGTTTCGATGGCCTTGCCGTCCGCCGCCAGCTTGAGCAGGTGCGCCAGCAGCGAACGCTGGGCCACCGGGTGCATGCGCTCCGGCACGTCGTCATAGACGCGCGGCAGCAGGGCCTCGATTGGGGCCGGGCCGAGATCGCGCAGCGCGTTGACGACCTTGGCCTCGCGATGCAGGCGATGCCGCATCAGCAGGCGGATGGCTTCCTGCGGGCGTGCGATCAGGAAGCCGTGGCCCGGCGCCAGCCATTCCAGGTCTTCTTCCTGCAGGGCGGCCAGCGAATCGATGTAGGCGCGCATATCGCCATCGGGCGGGGCAATCACGACCGTGGAACCCTGCATCACATGGTCGCCGGTGAAGAGGGTCTTTTCTTCCTCGAGCAAATAGCAAAGATGGTTCGACGCATGGCCCGGCGTATGGATGACGCGCAGCGTGCAATCGTCGCCAATGGCGAGGCGCTCGCCATGCTGCAGCTCGCGCGTGGCGACAAAGCCAGTGTCCTGCCATTGGGTCGCCGGTGCGGCCCGGCCGAGCACCATGGCGCCGGTGGCGGCCTGCAGCGCGGGGGTCGCGGGCGAATGGTCCAGATGCGTGTGCGTGACCACGATCCAGCGAATCGGGCCCGGCGCGGCCGCCAGCACGGCCTGGACATGGGCGGCATCATCGGGGCCCGGATCGATCACGGCCCACTCATTGCGTGCGCCACCGCCGACCAGGTAAGTATTGGTGCCGGGGCCTGTCATGACGCTGCCGTTATTGGCCGTGACGCGCCAGACCCGCTCCGATAGCTGCACGGGCTCGCCGGGGGCCAGCTCGTAACGCGCGTGGGTCCTGCCTTCCGGGTCGATGCGGCCGATCTCCGCATAGCTCGATTCGTTGGGCATGACCGGCCGCACGCCGGCCGCGCCGGTGGCCAGCCGCGGCATGATGCAGGCGATGTCGCGCAACTTCGCGGTGCTGGCAAAGCAGTCGTGCGCCGTCTCGAAGTGGGCAATAGACTGCAGCGTGCGGCGCGTGACATGCATCATCGGCAGGCCGCTGGCCGGGTCCGCGGCTTCGCCGGGGCGGATCCAGCGGTGCTCGACGATCTCCATGCCGTCGTGGATCGCGACCTGGCCGGTGGGCGCGATCGCGACGAAGAATCGCGTGTCGAAGCGCTTGGGCAGGCCGGGCGGCGTGAGCCAGTAGCTGTGGTAGGCCAGGCGGTCCGGCGCCAGCCGCAGGCCCAGTTCCGCGCAAGCGTGCGCCAGCCCGGGGCCGCCGCGCTGCACCGCCTGGCGCAGGAAGTCCTGCTGGGCGGCATCGAGGTGGCCCGGCGCCAGCATCTCGCCGTCGCGGTGGTAAGCCAGCAGCAAGCCGGCTTCTTCAAAGCATTCGCGCACGGCCGCCAGGTAGAAGTCCAGGCCCTTGGCCGGCAGGTTCAGGCGCTCGCTCGCAGCGGCATCGTCGAGCCCCGCGGCATGGCGATGCAGGGCCTCGTCTTGCGGATCCAGGGTGCCGCCAGGAAATACATAGGCGCCACTGCTGCGGTCGTTGGCACGCTCGACGCGGCGGACCAGCAGGATTTCCATGCCCTGCGCGCCATCGCGCACCACCAGCAGGCTGGCGGCGGCGCGCAACAGGGTGGACGGCTTGGCGGGCTGGATCGGGGTTGTCTCGGTCGTTGTCATTGTGTCGGCGCGCGGCGGGGCCGCGCGGCTGGATGTGGCAGGACCGGTCTGGCGCCGGTGCTAGGTTCGTGCGATGTTTCGTGGCAGGCAGCCCCATAGTGTAGCGGCGATGGCCGCTTCGCTCCGCCCCGGGGATTTCCGTATGGCCGCGCCGGTGCAGAGTTGTGCATTTGGCATTTCCGGCCAGGAAGACCTAATCTGATTGCTGTACTGCACTTTTAGGAGGATGTCCGCTGTGTCCCGAGCCTCGTACCTATGCCTCGCCTTCGCGTTGCTGCTGGCCGCTTGCGAGACGCCGCCGCAGCTGGCGACCCGGCCCGCGTCGCACCCGGCGCCGGAGCCCAGGATCGTGCCGAAGGTGGCAGCCGACGCTTGCGAGCAGGCCGTTACCAGCAATGTGAAAAGGGGACACCCCGAGCCCGGCAGCCTCTTCCTGCTGGAAGACCGCGAACAGGTCAGCCCGCGCCCCGGCGGCATGGCCGCAGTCACGGGCGAAGGCACGTTCGAACCGGACAACAGCCAGGCCTCGATCGGATTCCGCTTCACCTGCCTCTACAACGGGCGCACGGCCCGCGTCGACGACGTGCAGCTGCGCTATTGAGGCCCTCGCGGCAGACCTTTCGCGAAGGTCTGCGCACCGGATTGCAATCTGTTGCAGCAGGCCTACAGTTGATGGGCAAGGGCGCCCTTCCGGCGCCGCTTGGTTCGCTTCCCCTCGCATCCCCGCTTCATAGGAATTGACACATACAGGGTGGGCGGACATGATTCGGTCGGAATAGATGCGCCTCCGGGGTAACTTGGCTCACGCCATGGTCGACCCCGCAAGAAGGCCGCCAAGAACAAATCAGGGAATCGGGGTCATGAATCCTTCCATCCGCCATATGGCGGGCGTCGCGGCGCTCGCCCTCCTGCTCGGCGCCTGCTCCACCACGCATGAACCTGTCGCGACGGTTGCCGCCGAGCAGCCGCCGTCGAACCAGGCCATGAAGGCGCTGTCCGCCGAAGTCTTCACCTACGCCTACCCGCTGGTGCTGATGGACGTGACGCGCGAGCTGATGAGCCTGCGCACGCCGCCCAATACCTTCAGCCACAAGCGCACCTTCCCGGACGCCAGCTTCACCGAAGTGGTCACCCCCAATGCCGACACGCTGTATTCGTCGGCCTGGCTGGACCTGTCCAAGGAGCCGGTGGTGCTGTCGGTGCCCGACACCCGCGGCCGCTACTACCTGATGCCGCTGATGGACGCGTGGACCAACGTCTTCGCCTCGCCCGGCAAGCGCACCACCGGCACGCAGCGCGGCAACTTCGTCATCACCGGTCCGGGCTGGGAAGGTCCGCTGCCCAAGGGCATGAAGCAGATCAAGTCGCCCACGGCCATGGTCTGGCTGATCGGGCGCACCCAGGCCAACGGCAAGAAGGATTTCCCTGCCGTGCACCGCCTGCAGGACCAGTACCGGCTGACGCCGCTGTCCGCGTGGCAGATGGGCGTACGCGCGGCGCCGGTGAAGCCGGCAGCGCCTTCGCCGACGCTGGACACGCAATCCCCGCCGGTCGAGCAGGTCGCGGCCATGGACGCGCAGGCGTTCTTCAGCCGCTTTGCAAGCCTGTTGCCCGCCAATCCGCCCGCCCCGGCGGACGCCCCCATGGTGGAGAAAATTCGCCGCATGGGGCTGGAGCCGGGCGTGCCGTTCAAGACCACGGTGCTTGAACCCGCCACCGCGCGGGCCGTGCAGGAAGGCGCGACCGCGGCGCTGCAGGGGATCTACGAGATGTCCCGCCGCGGCAACGCCGACGCCGGCAATGGCTGGGTCATGCACCGGGACCTGGGCAACTACGGTGCCAACTACGGGCGCCGCGCGGTCACTGCCATGGTCGGGCTTGGCGCCAACCTGCCGGAAGATGCGATCTATGCCTCGACCCGGACCGACGCCGCGGGCAAGTCGCTGCAGGGCAGTACCAGCTATGTCCTGCACTTCGCCAAGGACCAGCTGCCGCCCGCCAAGGCATTTTGGTCGCTGTCGCTGTACAACCAGCGCCAGGCCTTCGTCGAGAACCCCATCGGGCGCTATGCCATCGGCAGCCGCGACCGCCTGCGCTACAACCGCGACGGCTCGCTCGATATCTATATCCAGCATGAGCGTCCCGAACGCGGCAGGGTGGCCAACTGGCTGCCGGCCCCGCCCGATGCGCTCAACATGACCCTGCGCGCGTACTGGCCGGAGCAGGCGCTGCTCGACGGCACGTGGATGCCGCCTCCGGTGGAACGCGCAAACTGATGCCGTTGCTGGCCGCAAAAGAAAAGGCCGCGTCCCGGGGACGCGGCCTTTTTACCTGGATTTGCCGCAGCAATCCGGTCAGAACTTGTAGCGCACGCCTGCATAGAGCGCGCGCCCGGTGCCGGGATAGAACACTGCCGTATTGGCCGTGCGCGCATCGGTGACCGTGCTGAAATCGCTCACGTAGCGCTTGTTGCCAAGGTTGCGCGCATCCAGGAAGACCGTCAGGCCCTGCTTGAAGTCGTAGCTGGCTTGCACGCCAAACAGCACGTACGATGGCACCTTCAGGGTGTTCGCGTAGTCGACGAAGGCGCCCGTCGGCACCCAGTCGATCGTGCCGGCGATGCGCAGCCCCGACGCCTGGCTGTACGCGAGCGTGGTGCGCAGCACGTGCTGGGGCACGCCGGCAATGCGGTTGTTGCCGTATTGCGGATCGTTGTCGAAGCGGAAATCACTGTAGTTCCACAGTTGCGACAGCGTGACCTTGTCGGCCGTGGTGGCGACGTTCTGCAGCAGGTCGGCGCTCAAGCCCAGTTCCACGCCCTGCAGCGTGGTGCGGTTGGCATTGAAGGTGGCGGCCGGTACGTTGGGGTTGGTCGTGTACTGCAGCAACTGGTCGCGCACCAGCGAGCGGTACAGCGTGAGATCCCAGGCCAGGCGCTCGCGGCGCCCGCGCGTGCCCAGCTCCAGGGTCCAGCCGTGCTGTGCGGAGAGCGGGACGAATTGCGTGGTGGTGCTGATGGTCTGGTTCAGGTCAGTGAAATCCGGCACATCGGCGCTGCGCGTGATGTCGGCAAAGGCCTGCACGTCCTTGACGGGCTCCCACAGCACGCCGAACTTGGGGTTCACGCCGCTGTAGCTGGTGTCGTCGGCCTTGGGCACGGGGTTGGCGGCCAGGCCGCCGAAGTCCTTGTAGCGGCGCTCGTTGTAGTAGGCCTTGGCACCGGCCATCAGCGCGACGGTGGGCACCACGTAGAGGCGGTCTTCCAGGTAGGCCTCGTAGTTGTAGGCATCCTGCCTGGCATCGAGCGTCTGGGCGCCGCGGTTGCCCGAGACGTTGACGTACTGGCGCGCGTCATTGTTGCCGCCGAAGAACCTGGCCCCGGCGATGACCTGGTTGCGCATGCCGCCTACCGTCTGCGTGCCGGTATAGCGCGGCGCGAAGCCATAGGTCCAGTAGTCCTGGTCGACGACCTGGAAGATCGGGTGGTACAGGCTCTTGTGGATGACCCACGTGGAGAAATCGAGCTGGCCGCTGTCGAGCTTGACCGTGGTGACGTTGGCCAGCCGCTCGGTACGCGTATTGCGCGCCTGGTCGCCGGCCAGCGCGCTGGCGGACGCCTTGGTCGGGGTGTTCAACGCCTCTTGCAGCGACAGCGTGCCGGGCAGGAGCTGGTCCACGACATAAGCGCCGACATAGAAGCGGGTTTCGACCGTCGGGCTGAAGCGATAGCCGAAGTTGGCGTTGAGCTGCTCATACTGCCCGCGCTCGTGGTCCCGATAGCCTTCCGAGTGGTCCACGCTCAGGTTGGCGAGGAAATCGAAGTTGCCGTTCTGGCGGGAGACCTGGCCGGCCGCGCGCACGGTGCCGAAGCTGCCGCCGTCGACGCGCACCTGGTTGGGCGCCTCCACCGTGGAGGCCGTAGGCGTGGTGAAATTGATGGCGCCCCCGAGCGTGGAACTGCCGTACGCCAGGCCGTTGCCGCCCTTGTAGACCTCGGCCGCGCTCAGGCCGATCGGGTCGATCTGGTAGAAGTCGCCGCTGCCATCGGCGAAGTTGGTCGGCACGCCGTCCTGCAGGATCTCCAGGCCGCGCGTGTGGAAGCCGCGCGCAATGCCGGAGCCGCGGATCGAAAGCCGCAATTCCTGGCCGTAGCGCTCCTGCACGTAGACGCCGGGGGCGTCCTTGAGGACATCGCGCAAGTTGCTGGCGTAGGTGTTGGCGTAGCTTTCCGCATCGACAAAGCCGACCGAGCCGGCCGACTGGTACAGCGTTTCGCGCTGCCTGGCTACGCCCGGCGCGGTCAGCGAGCCTTCGGCCTTGGCCGTGGCGGTGACAGTGGGCAGCGTGACCGGCTCCGCACCGGTGACAGGAACGGACTGCGCAATGGCAGCGCCGGTCAATGCGGCGGCTGGCAGCGCTGCAGCACGCCGCCAGTGTCTGGCTCTTCTCATGATTTCCCTTTGCCGGCACATCGGCATCCGCCAGGAACGGACGCCGGTGCTCTGAGTGTAATTCGACAGCCGGCAAGGATACGGAGCACGGGCCGCTACGGCTATGTGACACAGCGCCGCACAGGCGGCGCCGCGGTCACAGTCCGGGGCCGGGCGGCGCTCAGGCCGCACGCGCGTTGCAGCCGCAGTCCGCGCTGTGACGATGTGCCGCCGGCACCGCCTGCTGGCGCGATACGCGCTGCCATGCCGGTGCGTCGTGGCCGGCCAGGCGGCTGCGCAGCTTGCGGGCCGCCGACACCATATTGGCCAGCGCGGCCTCGGTTTCTTCCCAGCCGCGCGTCTTCAATCCGCAGTCGGGGTTGACCCACAGGCGCTGCGGCGGCACGACTTCGCAGGCGCGGTCGAGCAGCGTTTCCATGGCCTCCACCGACGGTACGCGGGGCGAGTGGATGTCATAGACGCCCGGTCCGATCTCGTTCGGGTAATCGAAATCGCCGAACCCTTCCAGCAGTTCCATGGCTGAGCGCGAGGTCTCGATAGTGATCACGTCCGCGTCCATGGCAGCGATCGACGGCAGGATGTCATTGAACTCCGCATAGCACATATGGGTGTGGATCTGGGTCTGGTCCGCCACGCCAGCTGCCGACAGCCGGAAGGCATTTACTGCCCAGGCCAGGTAGGCATCCCAGTCGGCGCGGCGCAGCGGCAGGCCCTCGCGCAGCGCCGGCTCGTCGATCTGGATCACGCGGATGCCGGCCTGCTCCAGGTCGCACACCTCGTCGCGGATCGCCAGTGCCAGCTGGCGCGCGGTATCGGCACGCGGCTGGTCGTCGCGCACGAACGACCACTGCAGCATGGTGACCGGGCCGGTCAGCATGCCTTTCATCGGGCGGTCGGTCAGCGACTGGGCATAGCGCGCCGTGTCCACGGTCATCGGCTCGGGACGGTACACGTCGCCGTAGATGACGGGCGGCTTGACGCAGCGCGAGCCGTAGCTCTGCACCCATCCGTTTTCCGTGAAGGCGTAGCCGCACAGCTGCTCGCCGAAGTATTCGACCATGTCGTTGCGCTCGGCTTCGCCGTGGACCAGCACGTCCAGGCCCAGCGCTTCCTGCTTGCGCACGGCCAACTCGATGTCGCCACGGATGCGCTGCAAGTACTCCAGCGCACCGATGTCGCCGCGCTTGAACGCTGCACGGGTCTGGCGGATGGCGGCGGTCTGCGGGAACGAGCCGATCGTGGTGGTGGGCAGCAGCGGCAGTTGCAGGGACGGGCGCTGGCGTTCGATACGCGCATCGAACGGACTGGCGCGCTCGGCCATGTCAGGCGTGACTGCGGCCAGGCGCTGCTGCACACGCGGATTGACCACGCGGCGCGACTGGCGGCGCGAAGCCTGGACCGCGGCCGATGCATCGAGGTGGGCGGCGACGGTGGCCTCGCCCTGGTTCAGCGCCGTGCCCAGCACGCGCAGTTCGCCAAGCTTCTCCGTGGCAAAGGCCAGCCACGATTTCAGCTCGGCATCGAGGCGCACTTCATGTTCGAGCGATACCGGCACATGCAGCAGGGAGCACGACGGCGCGACCCACAGGCGCTCGCCCAGTTCGGCGTGCAACGGCCGCAGCGTGTCGAGCGCACGGCGCAGGTCGGTACGCCAGATATTGCGGCCGTCGATCACGCCGACGGACAGCACGGCATTGGCGGGAAGCGCCTGGCGCCAGGCGTCGAGCTGGGCCGGTGCGCGTACCAGGTCGATATGGAAGCCTTGCACGGGCAGCGTGGCCGCGCGGGCGGCATGATCGGCCGCGCTGTCGAAATAGGTGGCCAGCAGCAGCTTCACGCCGGATTGGGCCAGCAAGGCGTAGGCCTGGTCAAAGGCGTTCAGCCAGTCCGCGTCGAGGTCCAGGCTCAGCGCCGGCTCGTCGATCTGCACCCACTCGATGCCACGGGCCTTCAGGCGGGCAAGAATGCGCTGGTAGGCCTGCGCCAGTTGCGGCAGCAGCGACAGCTTGCCGAACCCCGCTTCATGCGTCTTGGACAGCCACAAATAGGTGACCGGCCCGATCAGCACCGGCCGCGCCTTCAGGCCAAGCGCCAGCGCTTCTTCAATCTCCTCGAAGAACCAGTCAGGGCCGCCGTCGAAGCGGGTGGCCGAGTCCAGTTCGGGCACCAGGTAGTGATAGTTCGTATCGAACCACTTGGTCATTTCCATCGCCGGCTGCTCGCGGTTGCCACGGGCCAGTTCAAAGTACTGGGCCAGCGTCAGGCCGGCCGCATCAAAGCCGAAGCGGCGCGGCAGCGCGCCAAGCAGCGTAGTCAGGCTCAGCATCTGGTCGTAGTACGCGAAGTCGCCCGTGGCGACCGTGTCCAGGCCGCTGTCCGCCTGCAGTTGCCAGTGGCGGCTGCGCAGCGTGGCCGCCACCGTGCGCAGGTCCGCTTCCGTGCTTTCGCCGCGCCAGAACGATTCCTGTGCGAATTTCAGTTCTCGGCGCGCGCCAATGCGCGGAAATCCAAGGATGTGTGTGCGTGCCATGACGATGCTCCCAAAGGTCTTGTCTGGCGCACAGTGTCGGTTTCACCGTAAAATGAATCAAGCGACATGTTTTAAACAAAGTATGAATCTATTTCATATCAGGAGCCGGCAGCTTGCCGGCGCAAGGGGCCAGCGGTGATCGAGGTCAGGCATTTCCGCTCGCTGGTGGCGATCGCGGAATCGGGCAAGCTGGCGACAGCCGCCGAGCGCGTGCACGTGAGCCAGTCGGCGCTGTCCCACCAGATCAAGGCGATCGAGGCGCACTACGGGCTGCCGCTGTTCGACCGCACGCGCCAGGGGCTGCGCTTCACGCCAGCGGGCGAACGCCTGCTGGCGCTGGCGCGCGAGGTGCTGGCCGCCGTCAGTGCAGCCGATCGCGATATCGAGCGGCTCAAGGGCGATACACGAGGCGAGCTGCGGGTAGTGCTGGAGTGCCACACCTGCTTTGACTGGCTGATGCCGGTGATGGACGAGTTCCGCCGGCGCTGGCCGGAAGTGGAAGTCGACCTCGTGGCGGGCTTTCACGCGGATCCGATCGCCTTGCTGGGCGAAGGGCGGGCCGACATGGTGATCGGCTCCATGCCGGCGACGCGACGCGGTCTGGAAGTCGCGCCGCTGTTCCGCTTCGAGATCCTGGCCGTGCTGGCCAACGAGCATCGGCTGCGCAACAAGCGGCGTATCGAGGCGGCCGACCTGGAGGGTGAGACGCTGATCACCTATCCGGTGCCCGAGGCGCGTATCGACCTGATCCGCGAGGTGCTGGAACCGGCGGGAATCCACCTGCAGCGGCGTACCGCCGAGCTGACCGTGGCCGTGCTTCAACTGGTCGCCAGCCGGCGCGGCGTGGCGGCGTTGCCGAACTGGGGCGTGAAGAACTACGTCGACCACGATTACGTGCTGGCCAAACGCATTGGGACGAAAGGGCTGTGGAGCGAGTTGTACGCCACGGTTCCGGCCGCCATCTCGCAGCGGCCCTATGTGGCGGACTTCGTGTCGATCGTCCGGGATATCTGCGCCGCCCAACTGGACGGCATCGAGTTGCTGCCGGTTTGAAGCGGCAAGTCAGGCGTGCAGGGCCAGGGCGGATGCGAAGGTAGCCGGGACGGCGGCGTAGTCGCCGGGTTCGTCGTCCCCGAAATCCGCCGTCAAGACCTCCACGTCCATGCCGTTGCCAAGGCGTCGGACGAAGAGGTGCAGCAGGTCGGCATCGGCCGCGGTCAGCGTGGCATTTGCCCGATGCCGGGCGGAGGCATCAAATTGCAACTGCTGCAGGGACAGGCCAGTGCGGCGCGCATTGGCCAGGACCCATTCCATGGCGCCAAGCAGATCATCGTCGCTCAGGCGGAGATCGAGTTGCAGGGTCGGTCGTGAGGTGGCGGGCATGTGACGTGGGAAGCAAGGGTATCGGTCAGGTAAATTTACCAGCCGGCCGGCAAAATGAGCTTCTGAAATTCCTGCAAAATGGCGACTTATGGAGAAGAATCATCTTCATGAAATAGAATACCCAAAAGATGATCCCTTTTATGGAGATATTCCGTGCCATCTGTCCCCAAGCTCGACGAAATCGACCGCCGCATCCTGCGCGAATTGCGGCGCGATGGCCGGTTGTCGAATGCCAGGCTCGCGGAGCAGGTTGGCCTGTCCGCCACGCCGTGCTGGAACCGCGTGCGCGCGCTGGAGGAAAGCGGCGTGATCGAAGGCTATGCGGCGCTGCTGAACCAGAAGGCGCTGGGCCTGCCGGATACGGTCCTGATCGAGGTCACGCTGGAGCGCCATGACGACGAAATGTTCGACCGTTTCGGCAAGGCGCTGGCCGAATTGCCGGAAGTGCTGGAGGCCCATCTGCTGACGGGCGAGTATGACTACCTGATCAAGGTAGCCGTGGCCGGCACCGAGGGGTATGAGGAGTTCCTGCGGCACAAGCTCTACAAGCTGCCGGGGCTGCGCCACAGCCATTCGACCTTCATATTGCGCACCTTGAAAAGAGAGCCATCCGTCGCGCCATAGGCCGATTCCGGCCACATGGATCAGGCCATTGCAGGCTTCTGAACAAGGCGTTCAAAGCGCCTGTGGGCGCCGTCGGCAAGCGCCAAGATACAATTCCGCTCATAATATCGAGCGGCGCCGGCCTGGCCGGCCCCTGATTTCCTTGAATACCGGTATGAACGACACAGAAATTACGCTGATCGATTCGGCGCGCCTGCCCACCCGATTCGGCGAATTCACCGCACACGCCTTCAAGGGCGTAGATTCGGGCACCGAGCACCTTGCCCTCAGCGTGGGAGACATCACGGGCGAAGATGTGCTGATCCGCATGCATTCGGAGTGCCTGACCGGTGACGTGTTCGGATCCTGTCGCTGCGATTGCGGCCCACAACTGGAACTGGCGATGGAGAAGATCGCCGCCGAAGGGCGCGGCATCCTGCTGTACCTGCGTGGACACGAAGGCCGTGGCATCGGCCTGGCCGAGAAGATCCGCGCCTACGCGCTGCAAGACACCGGGCTCGATACGGTCGACGCCAACCTGGCACTCGGCCAGGCCATCGACGCACGCAACTATGCGTTCGCCGCCGACCTGCTGCACCAGTGGGGCGTGAAGTCCGTGCGCCTGATGAGCAATAACCCCCTCAAGGCCGATGCACTCGAGAAGGCCGGCATCGTCGTGAAAGAGCAGTTGCGGCATATCGTCCCTGCCAACGCCGAAAACGAAAAATACCTGGCGACCAAGCGGTCACGGATGGGACATTTGCTGGACTGAGCATTGCGCCGGGCCGGCTGCAAGGTTGGCCCGTAGGGTTGCACACCGCGCACCGTGCGCGGCAGGCCTTGCCTTAGCAAGGTTTCCAGATAGCTTGAGAGCTGGCTGCGCGACTCCGGCCGGTTCTTCAGCAGATTGCGTTTCCATTCCTCATGGATGCGCGCGGTCCAGCGCGCGCGGAAGCGCCCCGAAAGCGCCAGCCAAACGAGCAAATCGCGCAGCGGCGCCGGGTAGAGGACGCAGGCATCGTACAAGACCGTAAATGTGGAATGCCTCACTCGTAGCCCATTCCCAATGCTTGTGCCTGTGCCGCGAGCTCGGTCATTGCATCGGTACTGACCCGATCGCGTTTTTGCTTGTACTCCATCAGGTCGTGAAAACGCACTCGCCGGTGCTTGCCGGTCTTGTGGAAGGGCAGCGCGCCGTCTTCAAGCAGTTTGACCAGGTACGGCCGCGAGACATTGAGCAGATCGGCCGCTTCCTGGGTGGTCAGTTCCGCATGAACCGGAACGACCTGCACGGCGTTGCCGTCGGCCAGTTGAGCCAGGATATCCACCAGCAGCCGGAGCGCGGTGGTCGGCAACTCGATCTGATGGGGTTCATTCCTGTCGTCGAAGATCTGGATCTTCTGAATATCGAAGCCGGTCGCCAGGTAGGCGGCCAGCATGCGCTGGCCCAGTCCGGCGGCCTGGACTTCCTTTTCTCCGGGAAGGCTCATGGTAGTCAGGTTGGCGGTCATTTTCGGAATCTCGTAGGTTTCAGCGGCAGCCCACACACTCTATTCGAAACAAACGAAATTCGCAATAAACGAAACGCACCGAGTTGTCGATGACGTCACGATAGTGCTTTCCGCTGATGCCGCAAGAAGCGTGTCTTGTTCCTTTCCAGAGTGTTAAACTGTATGGATATACAGTGGTTGGGCGGCGCGGGTTCCGCGAGCTTGGAGTGGCCCCGAAAGGGCGTGCATGCGCTCGCCCACCGCTGTGCTAAGGTATTTTTCTCGCGCGGCCCGGCACGCCCGTTGGCCGACTAACTATTTGATCCAAAAGAGAAAAACGTGTCGAGCAAGCAGCTGATCCGTATTCGGGGCGCCCGCCAGCACAACCTCAAGGATGTCGACCTCGATCTCCGCCCCGGCGAGATGACTGTGGTGACCGGCCCCTCCGGGTCGGGCAAGTCCAGCCTGGTGTTCGACACACTCTATGCGGAGGGCCAGCGGCGCTACGTGGAAACGTTCAGCGCCTACGCGCGCCAGTTCCTCGACCGCATGGACCGTCCGCAGGTGGAGCGCGTGGATGGCGTCCCGCCGGCCATTGCGATCGACCAGACCAACCCGGTGCGCAGTTCGCGCTCGACGGTCGGGACGATGACCGAGCTGAACGACCACCTGAAGCTGCTCTATGCGCGCGCCGCGGAACTGTTCGACCGGCAGACCGCACAGCCCGTGCGGCACGATTCGCCGGAAACGATCTATGCGGAACTGCTCTCCCGCACGGCCGACGGCCAGCCGCACCACGATGCGCGCCTGGTCGTGACGTTCCCGGTCGAGCTGCCGGAGTCGACCACCGAAGAGGAAGTCCAGCAATGGCTGTCGGTCAGCGGCTATACGCGCGTGCAGGCGCAGCGCGTGGTCGAATCGCCGACCGGGACGCGCAAGATGCTCGACGTGGTGGCCGATCGCTTCCGCATCGGGTCGGTCGAAAAGGAGCGCGCGGTGGAAGCGATCGAAGCCTCGCTGCGGCGTGGCGGCGGCCGCGTCAACATCTATGTCCTGGCCGAGGAAGGCGAGGGCCCCATCTGGCGCTTTTCCACTGGGCTGCACAGCCCCGACAGCGACTTGCGCTATGCCGATCCGCAGCCGGCGCTGTTCTCGTTCAACTCCGCCTATGGGGCCTGCGAGACCTGCCGCGGGTTTGGCCGCGTGATCGGCGTGGACCTCGGGCTGGTCATTCCGGACGTGCGCAAAAGCCTGCGCCAGGGCGCCATCAAGCCGATGCAGACGCCGGCGTGGAAGGAGTGCCAGGACGACCTGATGCGCTACGCCATCAAGGCCGACATCCCGCGCGACACGCCGTGGTCGGAGCTGACCGATGCCCAGCGTCACTGGGTCGTGCATGGCTCGCCCGACTGGAATGGCCAGTGGAACAAGCAGTGGTACGGCGTCATGCGCTTCTTCAGCTACCTGGAGTCCAAGGCGTACAAGATGCATATCCGCGTGCTGCTGTCCAAGTACCGCAGCTACACGCCGTGCGAAACCTGTGGCGGCGCGCGCCTGAAGACCGAATCGCTGCTGTGGCGGCTGGGCTCGAAGGACAATGCCGACACCGTGCTGGCGCCGGACCGGCGCTTCCTGCCGCGCGGCGTGGACTGGGACCGCACGCAGCTCGAGGCATTGCCCGGCCTGACCGTGCATGACCTGATGCTGATGCCGATCGCGCGCATCCGCCGTTTCTTCGATGACCTGACGCTATCGAGCAGCATGCTCGACGATGCGCTCAAGCTGCTGCTGGCCGAAGTCCGCACACGACTTAGGTATTTGTGCGACGTGGGCCTGGGCTACCTGACGCTCGACCGCCAGAGCCGCACGCTGTCCGGCGGCGAGGTCCAGCGCATCAACCTGACCACGGCACTCGGCACCTCGCTGGTCAACACGCTGTTCGTGCTGGACGAGCCTAGCATCGGCCTGCACCCGCGCGACCTGAACCGCATTGTCGGGGCCATGCACCGCCTGCGCGATGCCGGCAACACGCTCGTGGTGGTCGAACACGACCCGTCGGTGATGCTGGCCGCCGACCGACTGATCGACATGGGCCCCGGCCCGGGCGAACGTGGTGGCACCATCATCTTCGATGGCACGCCCAAGGACATCCGCGCCGCGGGCACGCTCACCGGCGACTACCTGGGCGGACGCAAGCGCGTGGCCGACGCTTCGCACTGGCAGCGTCGCCCGGTGGATGACACCGTGCCGCGCATCGTGCTGGAAGGCGCGACCGAGCACAACCTGCAGGACGTGACGGTGGACATCCCCCTGCAGCGGCTGGTGTGCGTGACAGGCGTGTCCGGTTCGGGCAAATCCACGCTGCTGCAGGACGTGCTGTATCCCGCCATGGCGCGCCATTTCGGCAAGGCCACGGAATCGCCCGGCGCGCACCGCGCGCTGCGTGGCGCGGACCTCGTCGATGACGTGGTGTTCGTCGACCAGTCGCCGATCGGCAAGACCGCGCGTTCCAATCCGGCCAGCTACGTGGGCGCATTCGACGAGATCCGGAAGATCTTCGCCAAGGCGCCGATGGCGATACAGCGCAGCTATACGGCCGGCACCTTCAGCTTTAACTCGGGCGACGGGCGCTGCCCGACCTGCGGCGGCTCGGGCTTCGAGCACGTCGAGATGCAATTCCTCAGCGACGTCTACCTGCGCTGCCCGGATTGCGACGGCACCCGCTACCGTCCCGAAGTGCTGGAGGTGAAGATCGAGCGCACCGTGCCGGGGCAGCCGCCGCGCGCGCTGAGCGTGGCCGACGTGCTCGAACTGACCGTGTCCGAGGCCGCCACCTATTTCGCCGGCGACGCGGCGGTGCTGCGCGTGCTGCAACCCATCGTCGATGTCGGCCTCGAGTACGTGAAGCTCGGCCAGCCCGTGCCGACGCTGTCGGGCGGCGAGGCGCAGCGCCTCAAGCTCGCGGGCTTCCTGGCCGAAGCCGCGCAGGCGGCGCAGCCCAAGGGCCGGGTGATCCGTCCTGACACATCGCCCAAGCGCCTGTTCATGTTCGACGAGCCCACCACGGGCCTCCATTTCGACGACATCGCCAAGCTGATGCGCGCGTTCGGCAAGCTGCTGGACGGCGGCCACTCGCTGGTGGTGATCGAGCACAACCTTGACGTGGTCCGCGCCGCCGACTGGCTGATCGACCTCGGCCCGGAAGGTGGCGATGCCGGCGGCCGGGTGGTCTGCACGGGCACGCCGGACGATGTCAAGGGCTGCGCGGAGTCGCATACCGGCCAGGCGCTGATCCACTACGACGCCGCGCTGGGCGAGGCCGGGACGCTGGCCGCCGAGCGCGCCGAAAGCGACGGCGTGCCGCTGCAAGCCGCACTGCAGGCCCGGCGCGCACGCCGCGTGATCGAAGGCGAGGACGTGGTGCGCATCGTCAACGCGCACGAACATAACCTGAAATCGCTCAACGTCGATATTCCGCACGGCAAGTTCAACGTGGTGACAGGCGTGTCGGGTTCGGGCAAGTCGACGCTCGCGTTCGACATCCTGTTCCACGAAGGGCAGCGCCGCTACCTGGAGTCGCTCAATGCCTATGCGCGTTCGATCGTGCAGCCGGCGGGCCGCCCGGAGGTCGATGCGGTCTACGGCATTCCGCCGACCGTTGCGATCGAGCAGCGCCTGTCGCGCGGCGGCCGCAAGAGCACGGTCGCGACCACGTCGGAAGTCTGGCACTTCCTGCGCTTGCTGTATGTGAAGCTGGGCATTCAGCACTGCGTGCATGACGGCGCGCCAGTGACCTCGCAAAGTCCTGACTCCATCGCGGCTCAGCTTCTGCGCGACCATCGCGGCGAGCATGTCGGCTTCCTCGCGCCGCTGGTGGTGAACCGCAAGGGCGTCTATACGGATCTTGCCAAATGGGCGAAGGCGCGCGGCAACACGCACCTGCGCGTGGACGGCGAATTCCTGCCGGTCGATCCATGGCCACGTCTGGACCGCTTCCGCGAGCACACCATCGAGCTGCCCGTGGGCGACCTGGTGATTTCGCCCGACAACGAAGGGCAGTTGCGCGCCTTGCTCGCGCAAGCGCTCGAAGCCGGCAAGGGCGTGATGCACCTGCTGGCGCCGCTCGACGGCCTGCACGACGCCATGCATGGCGGCGACGGCACCGCGCATGTGGGCGAGGTCAAGGTATTCTCGACCAGGCGCGCCTGCCCCGTCTGCGGCACCAGCTACCCCGAGCTGGACCCGCGCATGTTCTCGTACAACAGCAAGCATGGCTGGTGCACCACCTGCGTGGGCACGGGCCTGACGCTCACGCGCGAGCAGCGCGCGGTGTTCGACGACACCGTACTGGCCGGCGATGACCGCGGCCGCGAGCAGAGCCTGCCGTCCGAGGAGCAGGAGCCGGAAGGCGTGGGCGATACCCCATGCCCGGACTGCCACGGTACGCGCCTGAACCTGGTCGCGCGCGCCGTGACGTTCGACGAGAACGCGATTGTCGACGTGGCGCAGTGGACGGTGTCGGACACCCGCCGCTGGGTCGATGGCCTGCGCCTCACCGGACGCGACGCCGACATTGCGCGCGATGTCATCAGCGAGATCGGCAGCCGCCTGCAGTTCCTGGAGGAAGTCGGGCTTGGCTACCTGAGCCTGGACCGTGCCGCGCCGAGCCTGTCCGGCGGCGAGGCACAGCGCATCCGCCTGGCCGCGCAGCTCGGCAGCAACTTGCAGGGGGTGTGCTATGTGCTGGACGAACCGACCATCGGCCTGCACCCGCGCGACAACAAGATCCTGCTCGATGCGCTGCGCAAGCTCGGCGACAAGGGCAATACGCTGGTGGTCGTGGAGCACGACGAAGACACCATCCGTCGTGCCGACCACATCATCGATATCGGTCCGGGCGCGGGCAAGCGTGGCGGCACGCTGGTGGCGCAGGGCGGTGTGGCGGACCTGGCCGCCGCCGCGGATTCCACCACAGGGCAGTTCCTGGCCCGGCCCATGGTCCATCCGCTGCAGGCGCGGCGCACGGTCAGGCCCGGCGCGGCCGGCAAGCCCGCCGATCCGCCCGAATGGCTGACCGTCCACGGGGCGTCGCTGCACAACCTGCGCGATGTCACGGCGCGCGTTCCGCTGGCGCGCCTGGTCGCGATCACCGGCGTCAGCGGTTCGGGCAAGTCTACCTTGGCGCGCGATGTGCTGATGACCAACCTGCTCGATGCGGTGGGCCGTTCGGTGATGTCGTCGCCGGCCACGCGCCGCGCACGCAATGCCGCGCAGCAGGCGGCCGGCGCCAAGGGCGCCCGGACAGAGAAGAAGGCGCTGAAGGTCGAGCACGACTGGTACGGCTGCGACGCGATCACGGGTTGGGAATCGATCGACCGCGTGCTGGAGGTCGACCAGACCCCCATTGGCAAGACGCCGCGCTCGTGTCCGGCCACGTATATCGGTGTGTGGGACACCATTCGCCGCCTGTTCGCCGACACGCTGGAAGCGCGTGCGCGCGGCTACACCGCGTCGCGCTTCTCGTTCAATACGGGCGACGGCCGGTGCCCGGCCTGCGAGGGCCAGGGCGTGCGCACCATCGGCATGAGCTTCCTGCCGGACGTCAAGGTGCCATGCGATGTCTGCCACGGCCAGCGCTTCAACCCCGAGACCCTGGCCGTGACCTGGCGCGGCAAGAACATCGGCGAAGTGCTGACGATGGAGATCGACGAAGCGGTGGAGTTTTTCTCCGCGATGTCGAACATCGCTCATCCGCTGCAGCTGATGAAGGACGTGGGCCTGGGCTACCTGACGCTCGGCCAGCCGTCCCCCACGCTGTCGGGGGGCGAAGCGCAGCGCATCAAGCTGGTCACGGAACTGAGCAAGGTGCGCGATGACATCACGCGGCGCGGGCAGAAGGCGCCCCATACGCTGTACGTACTGGACGAGCCGACCGTAGGCCTTCACATGGCCGACGTGGCGCGCCTGATCCGCGTGCTGCACCGGCTCACCGACGGTGGTCACAGCGTGGTGGTGATCGAGCATGACCTCGACGTGATCGCCGAGGCCGACTGGATCATCGACCTGGGCCCCGAAGGCGGCGCAGGCGGCGGCACCATTGTCGGCGCGACCGATCCGGAGTCGCTGTCGCGCCTGCCCGCCAGCCACACCGGGGCGGCGCTGGTGCCCGTGCTGGCACGTACCGAGGAGCCGGCACGCGCCAGCGTCGGCTGAAAGCCGGCATGCCGATGCCTCGACAGGGTCGTCCGGCGGCCCTGTCGAGACAGTTCCGGGTTCTGCTTCCGGATTAGGTGCACCACTTGCACCACTTCACCTCCGCGCCGGGCATGCCTTTCGCTAGAGAAAGGCGACACGCGCGCACTGTTGCACGCGAACGGAGGTAACCATGAAGCATCTACGACCGAGCCGCGCCTTATGGGCCGCGGTGCTCGCCGCGGCGGCGATTCCTGCCATGGCACAGACGCCCGCAGCGCCGCGCGACCCCTATACGCAGGGCGCACGCGTAGGCGACAAGTTCGATCCTTATACGCAGGGCACCAATGCGACGACGCGCCAGGACCTGGCTCCCGAATCGCAGCCTTCCACCATGCCGGCACAGCCTGGCGCCATGCCGATGCAACCAGACGTCAATATGCCGGGCACCATGCAGCAGCGGATGCCTGACCCGTATGGCAACGGCGCGCAGTGGATCAGCCCGGACCTTGGCCGGCCCATGGGGCGCCCAAGCAACTTCCTGGACGGGGCCTGAGTGTCCCGGGGCGGCCGCTGACGCGTCGCCGCCTCACGTGGTCGTTCTTACCGCTGCTTGAAATCATTGCCATGGCGCCGGCGCAGGCAAAGGAGATCAACCAATGAGACGAAGCGATTATCCCGATCGCCGCCGTGATGACGACTTCCCGCGCGGCGATGACGATTACCTGCGCAGGCCGGCCCAGCGCAAGTACGGCAGCAATGAGCAGGGCTACAGCAATTTGCCGGCGCATGCGCGCAGCGAACGCATGCGCCATCTGTCCGCACAGCATGGCAACCCTGAAGAGCGGTTGCCGCGCGAAGCCGGGCGTGGCATGGAGGACCGGCAGGAAGGCATGCGCGATGAGCGGTGGTGGGGCGGCGAATATGCCGAAGGGTGGAACAGACCCCGGTACGGGGCTCCCATGCGCCACCAGTACGAGGATGCCCGCCTTGATCCGCGCCAGGAGCCGGGCCGCTATCTCCAGTGCGGGATCGATGAACAACGCGAGCGGGAGCGCCAACGCCGCCAGTACGGGCGCGGCGACCCGGGATACCGCCGCGGCGAAGGCCCGCGCAACTATCAGCGCGCCGATGACCGCATCCACGACGATGTGTGCACGCGGCTCGCGCATGAACACGGGCTCGATGTGAGCGAAGTAACGGTCCATGTCCACGACGGCGTGGTGACGATGGAGGGCACGGTGAACGACCGGCGCAGCAAGTACGAGATTGAAGACGTTGCGGAGTCGGTGTTCGGCGTACGCGATGTGCGAAACCATATCCACGTGCACCGCTACGGCATGCTGGCGTCGGAGTAGGCCGTTTTCACTCGACCTGAAGCCATCACTGAAGCGCCCCGGCGATGCCGGGGCGCTTTTACTTTTATCTAGCCGATTTTCGGTGGCGAAGGCGGACGCTCCTCACGTTCGTCGGTGCGGTCGGCCTTGTCGACCGGTACGTCAGCGGGCAGGCGCTCCACCGCTCGCTCGACGTCTTCGCTGATCAGTTCCTCGGGAAGCGCTTCTTCGTCGGGCGGCTCATGGCGATCATGGTCGATCTGCTTCAGTTCGGCGTCGATATCCTCGGCCGGCTCGGTCAGGTCAGGGTCGAGCGTGCTGGGCACATTGCCGCCCGTCGCCTCCCTGGCCTCCCTGGAACTGCGCGCGTCGCTGCGCTTGCGTTCCTCATTGCGCGCGCGCGTGGACGCGCTGGGGGCGCTGCCGGGTTGCGGGCGTGACGCCGCGGACGCCCGCTTGTCGGCGCGTCCTCCGGTTCGTACGGTCTTGCTCATCCTGCTCTCCGGTTGCTTTCAGATTTCAGATGTTCAGGTGTTCTCGACCGGCGGCTCCTTGGCTTCGGGATTGCCACCGCGACGCACTGACGGCGGCTCGCCGTTTTCGTCGGGAACGTCATGCTCGCGTTCCACGTTGCGGCGGGGCTCACGGCCGGGCTTGCCGCGCTCATGGTCGACATCGGGACCCTTGTGGGTGGACCGCTTCAGGTCATGCTGGTTGTCGTGCTCGTGCTGACGGTGCGTATGCATTGTCGCTGGCCTCCTCAAAAGTGGTCGGTGCGGGCCTTCATTTCATCGGATACCGCGGTGACGCCGCGGACGCCGCGAGCCATGTCCATTACCCGCGCGCGTTGCGCGTCGTCGCGCACAGTGCCCTCGAGCCGCACCACGCCGTCGGTCGTGCTGACGCGGATATTGGCGGGGTCGATGGCCCGGCTTGACGCCAGCCGCGCCCGGACTTCCGTGGTGATGTCACGGTCACTGCTGGCCTGGGTGTCACGGGGTTCGGCGGTCCGGCCAGGCGATGAGGGCACTGCGACCGGATCGGTAGGCGCGGCCTGGATAGCGCTGCCGGCGAACAGCAGCGCGGCTGCAACGGCTGGCGTGGCAAGCTTGGCGCGCAGACATGTGTTCATGGCGAGTCCTCCGGATGACGGGCAGCCCGTGCTCCAGGCGACATGCAGCGACAGCCGCGGCCACGGCCGCATGACCCGGCACCGGGCCGGCCCTTGCCCCTATCTCTGCAAGCTTCATTCCTGCGCCAACTACAACGCAGGCGCTCGCCCAGATGGCGCGAACGCCGCAGCGCTGCAGTACTTTTTACCGCGGCTGAAGAAACTGCATGGGCGTCGGGACAGGCGGCAGGAAGGTGGTGGCGCCGACGCGCGGCGCCCCCGGATGTGGCGCGGCAATTGCGTGCAGCCGCGTCTATAGTGAAGAACGATGCTGGCCTTGAACGTTCGCGGGGTGACGTCCAGGCGGCCGGCCCGGGGGAAAAAGCGGCTCACCGATTGGGAGGAAGCTATGCATCTGGCCGCCGTCCTGTCTTCCCTTGTTCTCGCCTCGTCCGTGGCGGTGTCGTCGACTCCGGTCGAGCGGCAACTGCTTGCCATGACGCCGTCGGCCTTCTCGCAGCGCTTCAACACCGTCGCGCATGACACTGGCTCGGGGCTGACGCTTCCTTCCTTCAAGGTCAAATCGGGTTGGCACCGGGCCGCGCCAAGCACAGGTGTCTCGGTGCTGGTGCGCGCAAGCCAGTCCGGCTATGCGCTCGACGAGGTGGTAGTGGTCTGCCAGGAAGTGGAGCGCTGCTTCCTGACCATCTGCACAGCGGCCCTGGCGATCGACAACTCGATCGATCCGCGCTTGCTGCAACGCTTCATCGTCGCACGCATCTCCACCGAACTCGGCGAGGTTGGCCTGGTGATGTCGGGCCTGGCGTACATCGTCGTCACGCCGAAGGAGGACGACTACGTGGCGCTGGTGATCCGGCCGTACCTGCCGCAGCAGCAGGGCGCATCGCCCACCGAGGCGCGGGCGGACCCACCGCTCACGCCCCTCGCTCGCCAGCGCACGCCGGGTATCGCGCGCGCCTTGTGAAGGGCAGCGCCTGTACCGCTAGGCCTGCTGCAGCAGCAGTGCCACAGGCAGCCCGGCAAGCACTTCGCGCAGCGGCAGCGTGCCGTCCTTCCCGGCCATGAGAGTTTGTCCTGTCAGGACATCCACCCGGCTTGCCAACGGCCGCTTGCCCACATCGAGCGAGGTGTGGTCCCAACGGGCCGGCGGGATGCGGGGCAGGTCATTTCCGATGACTGCAGCGCCAAGGCGTGATACCACGGTCAACGCTTCGCGGCCGCCAAGCGTGCGCGCAAAGGCGAGCACATGGTCCGCCAGCGGACCCTGCGCCAAGCGCGGCTGGTAGTCGCCCTCCAGGAACAGCGCTGGCTGCGCACGGCGTGCCGCCAGCACGTGCCGCAATAGTTGCTGTTTCACACGCCCGTCCCGCCAGTGCGGCAGCCATGCGTCCCATCCCGCGCCGCCGTCGTCGAGTTGCGCCTGCAGGCGCCCATAGTCGGGCGGCCGGCGGTTGTCCGGATCGACCAGGCTCAGGTCCCAGTCTTCGCAACCCTGGTAGCGGTCCGGCACGCCCGGCGCCGTGAGCTGGATCAAGGCCTGCGCAAGGCTGTTCATGGCGCCGGCCGGGGCAGCGCGTGTCGCGAACCGGCCGATCGACACCAGCGGGCCGCCATGCGGCCAGTCCGCGGCAAGCCCGTGGAGGAAGGCGTCGCAAACGTCTTCGTAGCCGGGGTCCGGTTGAGTCCAGTTGCCGTGCAGCTTGGCTTCGCGAATGGCTTTGCGCTGCCACTGCCCGATGCGCTGCAGGAATGCCGCCATCGCCTCAGGGCGCGCCAGCGCATCGGCCTGCATGGGCCAGGCGCCGACCAGCGTCTGGTACAGCATCAACCGGTCGGCAGGGTCCGGAGCGCGCGGCAGCGACGCCAGCAGCCGCGCGCCATCGGCCTCGCAGGCGTGCACGGCTGCGGCCCACTCCTGCGGCAGCTCGCTCAACACGGCCAGGCGCATGCGCGCGTCTTCGCCACGCTTGTGATCATGCGTCGCGGTTGCCAGCATCGCATGCGGAAACGTCCGGCGCCGCACGGCCATGGCGGCATGGAAGTCTTCCGGCGAGAGGGCCAGCACAGCTGGATGGCTGCCGACCTCGTTGCGCGACAGCAGCGGCCCGTAGCGGTAGAACGCGGTGTCTTCGCCAGCCTTGGCGGCTAGCGCCGGCATCAGTTGCTGCACACGGCGCCGCGCCTGCGCCGGCGCGCTGGCGACTGGCCCAGCGGTGTGCAGGCAGGCCAGGATGAAGTCGAGCGCCGCTGCCTGTTCCGGTGCGAGCGTGGCCCGGGCGTTACGGGATGCCGTGTCGAGCATTGCCTGTTCGGCATGAAGCGCGGCAGCGTCACGGCACGAAGGTGCGCCGTCGAGGTATGTCCGATAGACGGGGATGACTTCCAGCAGCGCGGCCAATGCCTGCCGCAGCGCTGGCCGGGTCAGGTCACGCGTGGAGGGCGCGCCCGCCGCGCAAGCGTGCAGACGCGCGCAGGCGCCTTCGAGCTCCGCGACCAGGTGATGCTGCAGGATCTGGCGGCGCGCATCGGCGAAGGCGGCCGGATAGCTCGCGGGCCGGCCGCCGGCCCGTAGCCACAACGCCGCAAGCGGGACGGCGCCGGCCTCGGTGTGCAGCACGCCGCTGACCTGATCCATGAAGTCATAGCCGGTGGTGCCGTCGACTTCCCAGTCGGCGGGCAGGATCTCGCCCGGGGCCAGGATTTTCTCGACCACCAGCCATGGGCGCGCGCGGGCGGGCGCGCAGGGCCGATGGGCCGCATGCGCATCCAGGCGTGCACGCAGCTGGCGGCAATAGGCCGCGGGGTCGGCGAGTCCGTCGACGTGATCGACCCGCACGCCATCGATCAGGCCTTCGCGCAGCAAGCGGAAGACCAGTGCATGCGTAGCGGCGAAAACGGCCTCGTCTTCCTGCCGGATGCCGACCAGGTCGCTGATCTCGAAGAAGCGCCGCCGGTTGAGCGCCGTTGCCGCCGTGCGCCACCAGGCCAGGCGGTAGTGCTGGCGCTCCAGCAAGGCATGCAGGCGGTCGCGGCCGGCACCGTGCGTGGCATCGAACCAGTCCGGACGGTCCGCGGCGTTGTTGAGGACGTCGTCGGGGGCCAACGGAAAATCGTGCTCGAAGTAGCGCAGCGTTGGCGTATCGCTCCCCGCTGCCGGGGTCACGCGCAGATCGCCGCGCGATAGCGTTTCCCAGTATGGCTGCCCGAGCACGGGTACCAGCACCTTGCCATGAAGCGTCGGATCGGGCGGCTGCCAGTCGATATCGAAGCAGGCGGCGTGTGGACTGTCCTGCCCGTACGCCAGCACGTCGCGCCACCACGCGTTGTGCGTCGCGTCGGCGGCCATGTGGTTGGGCACGATGTCGAGGATCAGCCCGAGACCGGCGGCCCGCGCGCGATGGGCCAGCGCACGCAGCGCGGTCTCGCCGCCAAGCTCGGCGCGCACACGCGTGAAATCGGTGACGTCATAGCCGTGCGTGGAGCCCGGCCGCGCCTCGCACACCGGCGAGAGATAGAGGTGGCTGACGCCGAGCGCCGCGTAGTAGCCGACCACGCCCACTGCGTCCGCGAGCGTGAAGCCAGGGTGCAGTTGCAGGCGCGCGGTGGCGCGCGGCGCTAACGTCGCGCCTGGCGCGCCTGGCTCCGCAGTCCGGTCAGCGGGCGCTGACGTCGACGCCATGGCCTGGCTTGCCGTGGCCGGACAGCACGGCGATGCAGCTCAGCGCGGGCAGCGATCCGCTGGCCAGCGCATCGGCGTGGCCAACGGCGGTTTCGTGAAGCATGGCGTAGACGGGCGCTGGCGGCTGGCAGGTCACGGCCTGCCGGCCAAGGTTCAGCCAGATCGACAGGCATGCGCCGTCGCCCAGGCGCCAGCGTGCGCGCAGCGCGGCGCGTCCCAGCACGTCGACGCCCGCGCTGCGGGCGCGCGGCAGCCGGTGCATGAGCCATTCCTGGCGGATCGCAAGCAGCCGGCGATAGTAGCGGGACCAGTCGTTCTCGATGTCCATCGGCGGTCGCGAGGCTTCGAACGTTGCCGGGTCGTTGGGATCGGGGATCTCCTGCGCCCGCGCCTCGTCGCCGAACGCCGCCACGCTGGCGAACTCCTGCCTGCGCCCCTGGCGCACGGCCTCGGCCAGTGCCGGCGGATGGCTGGTGAAATAGTAGAACGGCGTCTGCGCCCCGCATTCCTCGCCCATGAACACCAGCGGCACCTGCGGGCAGAGCAGCTGCAGCGCCACCGCGGCGCGCAGCGCATCGGCGTCGGCCAGCGTGGCTAGCCGCTCGCCGAAGGCGCGGTTGCCGATCTGGTCGTGGTTCTGCAGGAACGAGACAAAGGCCGTGGGCGGCAGGTGGCCGCTGGGCTGGCCGCGCCGGACCGGCGCGCGCGAATCTCCGGCGGCCGAGCGGAACGGCGACACTTCGCCCTGGTAGGCGAAGCCTTCGGCCAGTACGCGGGCCAGGTGCCGCAGCGGCGAAGACAGGCTCGACGGGCCGTCGCGCCGGGGCTCTGCGGCGTAGTCGCGATAGTAGCCGTCGTGCTCGCCGGTCAGCAGCACATGCATCGCATGGTGCGCGTCATCATTCCACTGGGCATCGAACCCGGCCGAAAGGCGCGACGTGTCGTTGTGGTCGTTCTCCAGCACGAGATGGACATGGCGCCCGGCCACGCCCGGCGATGCGCGCAGGTCCGACGGCAGCGTCGTCAGCCAGCCTTCGTCGTCGATGGCATGCACGGCGTCCAGGCGCAGGCCGTCAAAGCGGAATTCTTCCAGCCAGTAGCGCGCGTTCTCGGTAAAGAAGCGGCGCACTTCCGGACGTCGGAAATCGATCGCGGGTCCCCACGGCGTCGTCCGGTCGTCCCGGAAGAAGGCGCTCGCATAGTGGTGCAGGTAGTTGCCTTCAGGTCCGAAGTGGTTATAGACCACGTCGAGCAGCACCATCATGCCAAGGCCGTGCGCATGATCCACCAGCGCGCGCAACTGGTCCGGCGTGCCATAGCCGGATTCGGGCGCAAACGGCAGCACGCCGTCATAGCCCCAGTTGCGTGCGCCGGGGAACTCGGCGAGCGGCATCAGTTCCACGGCGGTGAACCCGAGTGCCGATAGCCGCTGCAGTTGCTGCATGGCGCCCGTGTAGCCGCCGCACAGGCCAACGTGAAGCTCGCAGATCACGGCCTCGTGCCACGGCCGCCCGCGCCAGTCCGGGCACGTCCACGGATAGGTGACGGCCTTGGGCTGGCACGCGACACTGGGACCATGCACGTCGCCGGGCTGCCATCGCGAAGCCGGATCGGGAAAGGCCGTGCCGTCATCGAGCCGGAACCAGTAGCGGGTGCCATTGCCGCACGGCACGACGGCGCTGAACCAGCCGTCACCGCCTGGCGTCATGTGCACCGGCCCCATGCCCGCGATCTCCAGCCGCACCGACTCGCCACGCTGGGCGGCGTCCGGTGCCCACAGCCGGAAACCGATGCGGCCCTCGGGCAGCCATACCGGGCCAAACGCATAGCCGTGCGGATCGTCGTTGGCCGCGGGCACCTGCGGTGCGCCAGCCGAAAAGCTGTCCAGCGGCGACAGCCGGGGCGTTGCCGAGGTGGCACCGGTTCCGAGGAAAAACGAATGCGGGTTCAAGATCAGCTCCAGACAGTGGTGGCCGGAAGGGCGCGGACCGTTTGTGGAAGGCGGAAGGCAGCAGGCGCCTGGGCATCGCTTCGGCGTTGCGAAGTCCATGCCAGGCCAGGGGGCGCGGCAGGCCGCGCGGCGGGCTTGCCGTTGCATGGTCGGGAGGCGCATCCGCGCGCGGCCTTGTAGAACCTGCATGGCGCTAACGGTCCTTGTCCGCGGCATGCATGCGGCCGTCCGCATGCGGCCGCGTGCCGCTGGCGCGGTGCAGCAGGTGAACCGGCACGGACCTGACCTTCCAGATCTGTTCGCAGTACTCGCGGATGGCACGGTCCGACGAGAAGTGCCCGGAGCGCGCACACGACAGCACCGACATGCGCTGCCAGCGCTGCGGCTGCATATAGTTTTCGCAGACGCGCTGCTGGCAGGCGATATAAGCGTCGAAATCAGCCAGCAGCAGGTACGGGTCATGCCGCGGATGCCCGTCGAACAGCTGACGGAAGACCGCGGGATCGCCATGCGAGAAGAAGCCCTGCTCGATCAGGTCGATCACCGCGCGCAGTTCAGGATTGCGGTGGTAGTAGAGCGCCGGATCGTAGCCCGCCGCGCGCAGGGCGTAGACCTCGGGGGCGGTCAGCCCGAAGCCGAAGAAATTGTCGGTGCCGACGGCATTGCACAACTCGATATTGGCGCCGTCCATGGTGCCGATGGTCAGCGCGCCGTTCATGGCGAGCTTCATGTTGCCGGTGCCCGACGCTTCCTTGCCGGCCAGCGAAATCTGCTCCGACAGGTCCGCGGCCGGATAGATGCGTTGACCGTAGGTGACGTTGAAGTTGGGCAGGAATACCACCTTGAGCCGGTCCCGCACCTGCGGGTCGCGGTTCACGACGTCGGCCACGCTGGTGATGAAGCGGATCATCAGCTTGGCATACTGGTAGCCCGGCGCGGCCTTGCCGGCGAACAGGAACGTGCGTGGCGCCAGGTCGAGATTGGGGGCGGACTTGATCCTGTGATAGAGCGCGATGATATGCAGCACGGCCAGGTGCTGGCGCTTGTACTCGTGGATGCGCTTGACCATGACGTCGAACATCGACGACGGGTCGATGACCACGCCCGTGCTGTCGCGCACCAGTTCGGCCAGCGTCACCTTGTTGGCGTGCCGCACGGCCTGCCATTGCTCGCGGAACCCCGCGTCGTCGGCGAAGGGCTCCAGCACGCGCAGCCGCTCCAGGTCGGTGACCCAGCCCTCGCCGATGGCATCGGTCACCAGCCGCGACAGGCGCGGGTTCGACAATGCCAGCCAGCGACGCGGCGTGACACCGTTGGTGATGCTGGTGAATTTCTCCGGCCACATGTCGTGGAAGTCCTTGAGCACGTCTTCGCGCATCAGGCGCGAGTGCAGTTCCGCCACGCCATTGATGGCGTGACTGCCGACGCATGCCAGGTGCGCCATGCGCACATGCCGCTCGCCATGCTCGTTGATCAGCGACAGGCGCGCAAGGCGCGAGTCGTCGCCATAGAAGCGGATGCGGACCGCTTCCAGGAAGCGCGTGTTGATCTCGAAGATGATTTCGAGATGGCGCGGCAGCACGCGGCCGAACAATGGCAGCGGCCATTGCTCCAGTGCTTCGGGCAACAGCGTGTGGTTCGTATACGCGAAGGCGCGGCGCGTGACGTCCCAGGCCTCTTCCCAGGGCAGGTCATGCTCGTCCACGAGCAGGCGCATCAGCTCGGCAATGCCGACCGCTGGGTGCGTGTCGTTGAGCTGGACCGCGAATTTTTCGTGGAAGCGCGACACCGGCATGCGGTCGGCCGCCAGCAGGCGCAGCATGTCCTGCAGCGAGCACGCGACGAAGAAGTACTGCTGTTCCAGCCGCAGCTCCTTGCCCTGTTCGGTCTCGTCGTTCGGATAAAGCACCTTGGTCAGGTTTTCCGAGGTGATCTTCTTGCTGACCGCGCCAAGGTAGTCGCCGCGATTGAAGGTCGGGAAGTCGAACGCCTCGGTGGCATCGGCGCGCCACAGCCGCAGCGTGTTGACGGTATTGACGCGGTAGCCGAGGATCGGCGAATCGAACGGCACGCCCACCACCGTCTTGGCCGGCACCCAGCGCACGCGATAGTGCCCGCGGTCGTCGGTGTAGTGCTCGGTATGGCCGCCCAGGCGCACCTGCACCGCCCATTCCGAGCGCTGGATCTCCCACGGGTTGCCATGGCGCAGCCAGCTATCGGTCTTCTCGACCTGCATGCCGTCGATGATGGCCTGCTGGAAGATGCCGTATTCGTAGCGGATACCGTAGCCCAGCGCCGGGATCTCCAGCGTGGCCAGCGAATCCATGAAGCAGGCGGCCAGCCGCCCCAGGCCGCCGTTGCCGAGCCCGGGCTCGATCTCCTGCGCGAGAATCTGCTCCAGGTTCAGCCCGAGCGCCTGCATCGCGGCCTCCACCTCGCTGTAGATGCCCAGGTTGATCAGGTTGTTGCCGAGGTGCGGGCCCATCAGGAACTCGGCGGACAGGTAGGCGACGGTGCGCGACGGCTGGTCAAGGTAGGCCTCGGCGGTGCTGATCCAGCGCTGCACGAGCCGGTCGCGCACCGTATGCGCGAGCGCCTGGTAGAGGTCGTTCTGGCTGGCATGCTCCGGCGGCTTGCCCTGGGTGTGGAACACATGGTCCAGGAAGGCGCGGCGGATCGTGGCACTCGACAGGGCGGTGCGGGTATCGTCGGCATGTTCGGACCGGCTGGCTTCCGTCATGGGGCGAGCTCCGTATCAAGGCGGCTCAGCGCGCGCGCGCCGCGCCGGGCAGCTGGCCGTGGCGCACCGCGCGTGCCCGTGCACGCAGGGCCGGCGTATCGAACAGCCACCGCACATCGGCATCGAGCCTGCGCTGCCAGTTGGGATGACCGGCGGTGGTGCCGGGCAGGTTGGCTTGTTCGGCCACGCCAAGGAGATCCTCCAATGGCAACAGGCGCAGCGGCGTGCGCGTGCGGCCAAGCCAGGCCAGCACGGTGTCAAGCGGCGGATGTTCCGGGCCGGGCATGTCCGCGCCGGCAAGGCCAGCGTCGCGCAGCGCTTGCCACAGTGCGGTGCGCTCGCGCACACGCGCGTCACGCGCGCCCTGGGGCGTTTCGTCTGCCGCGAGCAAGCCAAGGCGTTCGCGCCATGCCAGGTCCCGTCCTTGCCACCAGCCTGCGACCGTCGGCAGGTCGTGGGTCGAGGTCGTCGCGACCGCATGCCTGGGCCAGTCCTCGGCGCGCAGGAACGGCGGCGCCGCTTCGGCCGGTGCATCGGGTTCGGTGCCGTCTGCTTCCGGCAATGCCGGTGCGGCACGCGCGAACCACAGTACGTCGATGCCAAGCACGCCGCGCGCGGCCAGCGCGCTGTCCAGGTGCGCCGGCACCGTGCCCAGGTTCTCGCCGATGATGATGGCGCGGTGCCGCCATGATTCCAGCGCCACCAGCCGCAACAGGATCTGCAGCGGAAATTCGAGATACGCCCCGTCGCGTGCCGACGCGCCGGCGGGCACCAGCCACATGCGCGCCAGGCCCAGCACATGATCGATGCGCAAGCCGCCGGCATGGGCCAGGTTGGCGCGCAGCATCTCGATGAAGGCACCATAGCCGTGCCGGTGCAGGCTTCGCGGCGAAAACACCGTGACGCCCCAGTCCTGTCCGTGCGGGTTGTAGACATCGGGCGGCGCGCCGGCGTGGAAGCCGTCCAGGAAGTCCTGCTGGCGCGACCATGCCTGGCTGCCGCCGGGGTCCGCCCCCACGGCCAGGTCGGCAATCACGCCGATCGCCATGCCTGCATCGCGCGCGGCCTGCTGCGCGCGCGCGCGTCCGTCGTCGGCCAGCCATTGCAGGAACGCGTGGTAGTCGATTTCCTGCGGGTGGGCCATCGCGAATGCGGTCACGGCCGTATCGGCGGGTGAGCGCAGCGTCACCGGCCAGCAGCGCCAGTCCGCCGCACCGTTGGCGTTCATGCCGTTGGCCGCTTCGGCCAGGCGTGCGGCCTGAATCGCTTCATAGCACGCGTGCGCATGCAGCGCGGTGCCGCCGCGCGCGCGGAACGCCGCACATGCATCCAGCGCCGATGGCGGCAGCAACTGCCCGCGGTGTTCCCACAACCAGCGCAGCACGGACAGGCGCAGCCGCGACAGGTGCGGCCAGTCGATCTCGCTGCGGGCCTCGTGCTGCGCGAAGGCCGCGCCGGCGCTCAGCGCCGCGATGGCGCGGTCGACCGCGTCTTGTCCGAAGACGGCGGCGGGGTCCGCATAGAGCGGATTGTGGAACAGCCGGCTGGACGGCGAATAAGGGCTGTAGCGCTCCGGCAGCGCGGCAAAGCCCGCATGAAGCGGATTGATCGCCACCGCATCGGCGTGCTCGGCGGCGGCGGCCTGGCAGCACTGCGCCAGGGCCGACAGGTCGCCCATGCCGGTTGGCGCGCCGCGGCGCAGGCCATAGAGCTGCACCGCCAGGCCCCACGCGCGTTCGCCTGCCGCCAAGGTCGAGCCGCGGCCCGCTGCGCGCAGCGCATCGTCCACGCCAAAGCAGCGTTGCGGGGCCACGGCCAGCACGGTCTGCGCATCGCCAATGCGCAGGCGGTGGTAGCCGCATGCGGGGACCGGGGCGAGGCACAGCGTCCCGTCCGCGGCGGGCTCCGCCGTGCCGTCGAGCTCGCCGCCGTCTTCCAGCTCGATCCGGTACGGCCGCGCTTCGGCGCCATCGCGCCAGGGCACCGCGGCGGGCTGCCCCTGGTCCGCCGTGATCAGCGGGGGCAGGCCAAGGGCCGCGTCCTCGGCGTCCATCCGTGCCCCGGAGGCACGGCACTGGGCGGGCGTGTCGCAGGCCAGCGCCAGGCCTTGCAGCAGGCGGCGCAGCGTCGCATCCGCGACCTGCTGCGGGTGGCCCCAGGCATCGAGCCAGTGCGGCTGCAGGCCGGCGCGCCGTGCCAGCGCGTGCAACGCAGAGACGGTCGGCGCGGTCATGCGTTTGGCTCCTGCGGGGGGCTGGGTGGCGGGACGGCCGGGCGCGCATGCCGCTGCGGCTCGGCCTGGGCGGCGAGCAGGACCAGGGCGTGGGCGGGCACGGCCTGCAACGTCACGCCGGCCGCCGACCGGCCGGCTTCGGGCAGTTCCGGCTGGCTGCTGTCAAAGAGCAACTGCCAGTCCAGCGCGGGCTCGGGCAGGTGGAACACCGCATCCGTGTCGCTGGCATTGAGCAGCAACAGCGTCACCTGCACCGGCCCTCCCTGGCCGTTGCGCACGGCGCGCCGGGCCGGTTCCGGGCGTTCCGCCCGGCGCAGCGCGAGCGTGCGGATTTCAGGGTCGGCCCAGGCGTCGGGGCTCGGCGGCTGCCCCTCCGCGTCGAACCACGCAATATCGCCGATGCCCGGCACCGGCTCATGGTTGCCGTGCGCGAAGCGGTGGACGCCGATGGCGTACAGCCGGCGCCGCAGCGACAGCAGGCGGCGCACCATCTCCTGCAGGGTCTGGCCTTCGGGCGTCTGCGCCTGCTTCCAGTCCAGCCAGGACAGCGCATTGTCCTGGCAGTACGCATTGTTGTTGCCGTCCTGGCTGCGGCCCCACTCGTCGCCGGCGGTCAGCATCGGCGTGCCCTGGGCCAGCAACAGCGTGGCCATCATGGTCCGGGCCACGCGCGCGCGCAGTTCGAGGATGGCGGGATCGTCCGTGGGGCCTTCGACGTTGCCGTCCAGGCTCCAGTTCGCGCTGTGGTTGTTGTCGGTGCCGTCGCGGTTGTCTTCGCCGTTGGCTTCGTTGTGTTTTCCGTTGTAGCTGACCAGGTCGGCCAGCGTGAAGCCGTCATGCGCGGTGATGAAGTTGATGCTCGACCACGGCCGCCGGTAGCGGCGATCGAACAGGTCGGCCGAGCCGGCCAGCCGCGCCGCCAGTTCGCCGCGCTGGCCGGCGTCGCCGCGCCAGAAGCGCCGCACGGTGTCGCGGAACTTGTCGTTCCACTCGGCGAAGCCGGGCGGCTGGTTGCCGAGCTGGTACCCGCCCGGGCCGAGGTCCCACGGCTCGGAGATCAGCTTGACGCGGCTGAGCACCGGGTCCTGCAGCACCGCACCGAAAAACGTGGCGCCCGGGTCGAAGCCGTTCTGCTCGCGGCCGAGCGTGGTGCCCAGGTCGAAGCGGAAGCCGTCGACGTGGTAGCACTCGACCCAGTAGCGCAGCGAATCCAGCACCATCTGCAGCACGCGCGGATGGGGCAGGTTGAGCATGTTGCCGCAGCCGGTGTCGTTGAGGTAGTGACGTTCGTCGCCGGGCACGAGGTGGTAGTAGCTGGCGTTGTCCAGCCCGCGCCACGACACCGTCGGGCCGAATTCATTGCCTTCGCAGGTGTGGTTGTAGACCACGTCGAGGATGACTTCGATGCCGGCCGCGTGCAGCCGCCGCACCGCGACCTTGAGTTCGTGGAGCTGGCTTGTGGCCAGGTAGGACGGCTCCGGCGCGAAGTACGCCAGCGTGTTGTAGCCCCAGTAGTTGCGCAGGCCGCGCTCCAGCAGGAAGCGGTCCTGCAGGATGGCATGCACCGGCAGCAACTCCACGGCGGTGACGCCCAGGCTCAGCAGGTGGTCCAGGAAACGAGGATCGCACAGCGCGGCGAACGTGCCGCGCTGGTGCGGCAGGACATCTTCGCGCAGCATCGACACCCCGCGCAGATGCGCCTCGTAAATGACCGTGTCGCGCCACGGGACGTCGGGCGGCCGGTCGTTGCCCCAGTGGAAGCTCTCGTCGACCACCACGGCCTTGGGCATGGTCGGGGCGCTGTCGCGGCGGTCGGGCGTCAGGTCGCCGCGCGCGCTGTGCAGGCGGTAGCCGAACAATGCGTCGGACCACCGCACCGGTCCGCTGAGCTGGCGCGCGTAAGGATCGAGCAGCAGCTTGTGCGCGTTGAAGCGGTGGCCGCGCACCGGGTCATACGGCCCGAAGGCACGGTATCCGTACAGCGTGCCCAGCGCGGCGTTGGGCAGGTAGCCGTGCCAGACTTCGTCGGTGCATTCGGGCAGCGGCATGCGCAAGAGTTCCTTGCGCCCGTTGCCGGAGAACAGGCACAGGTCGATGCGCGAGGCATTGGCCGAAAACACGGCGAAATTCACCCCGAGCCCGTCCCAGTGGGCGCCGAGCGGATAAGGCTTGCCGGCCAGCAGGCGGTCCGCGGGCTGGAGCGCCATGGTCATGCCTGCGCGCCGGCATGCTGGAGTACCAGCATGCCCAGCGGCGGCAGGGTGAGCGACAGGGAAGCCTCCTGCCCATGCGCCGGCACGGGCTCGGCCAGGAGCGCGCCCTCATTGCCGACATTGCTGCCGCCATAGCAGGCCGCATCGGTATTCAGGCGTTCGTGCCAGCTGCCGGTAAAGGGCACGCCGACGCGGTAGCCGTGGCGCGGCACCGGTGTCATGTTGGCCACAGCCAGCACCACGTCGCCGCTGCCTGGCGCGGGGCGGCGCAGCCAGGCAAAGACGCTGTTCTGGTGATCGTCGCCGACCACCCACTGGAATCCCGTGGGCGAATGGTCGAGTTCGTGCAGCGCGGGCAGTTCGCGGTACAGCGCATTGAGGTCGCGCACCAGCGTGTGGACGCCACGGTGCATCGGGTGGTCGAGCAGCGCCCAGTCGAGTTCCGCATCGTGGTTCCATTCCTGCCACTGCGCCAGTTCGCCGCCCATGAACAGCAGTTTCTTGCCAGGGTGCGCCCACATGAACCCGTAGTACGCACGCAGGCCGGCAAAGCGCTGCCAGTCGTCGCCGGGGGCCTTGCCGATCATCGAGCCCTTGCCGTGCACGACCTCGTCGTGCGACAGCGGCAGCACGAAGGCCTCGGACCAGGCGTAGACCGTCCCGAATGTCATGTCCTGGTGGTGCCAGGCGCGATGGATCGGGTCCAGCGCCAGGTAGCGCAGCGTATCGTGCATCCAGCCCATGTTCCACTTGAAGTCGAAGCCGAGCCCGCCGCTGGCGGTGCTGGCCGTGACGCCGGGCCACGCGGTCGACTCCTCGGCGATGGTCAGCGCGCCGGGGCAGCGCTCATGCACGACCGTGTTGAGTTCGCGCAGGAACGCCACGGCCTCCAGGTTTTCGCGGCCGCCGAAGCGGTTGGGCACCCACTGGCCAGCCGCACGGCTGTAGTCGCGATAGAGCATGGACGCCACCGCATCCACGCGCAGCCCGTCGATGTGGAAGTGCTCGAGCCAGTGCAGCGCGCCGGCCAGCAGGAAACCGCGCACTTCATTGCGGCCGAGGTTGTAGACGAGCGTGTTCCAGTCCTGGTGGAAGCCTTCGCGCGGGTCCTGGTGTTCGTAGAGCGCGGTGCCGTCGAAATGCGCGAGCCCGTGCGGATCGGTCGGGAAATGCGCCGGCACCCAGTCCAGGATGATGCCGATGCCGCTGCGGTGGCAACGGTCGATGAATGCCGCGAACGCCTGCGGCGGCCCGAGGCGTGCCGTGGGCGCGTAGAGCGACAGCGGCTGGTAGCCCCATGAGCCGCCGAACGGGTGCTCGGTCACCGGCAACAGCTCGATGTGCGTGAAGCCGAGTTCGCAGACGTAGGGAATCAGCCGCTCGGCCAGGATGTCCCAGCCGTGCGCGGGATCATTGGCCGCTCGCAGCCAGGACCCGGCATGGACTTCATAGATCGACAGCGGCGCCGCGTACGGCTCGACGGCATTGCGCAGGCGCATCCAGTCATCGTCCTGCCAGGGGAAGGGCGGGGCGGACACCGCGGGCTCGGCCACGACCGATGCGGTGGCCGGGGGCGGCTCGGTGGCCAGCGCGAGCGGGTCCGCCTTGTCGGGCAGTTCGGCGCCGTGCGGGTCGAGCAGGTCGAACTTGTAGTGACAGCCGGGCTTTGCGCCCATGGCCGCCGGGATGAACAGCTCCCAGACCCCGCTCGGTTGGCGCAGGCGCATCGGGTGACGGGCAGGGTTCCAGCCGTTGAAGTCGCCGATCACCGATACGCGCCGCGCATTGGGTGCCCACACGGCAAAGCGCACGCCCTCGACGCCGTCGATCCGGCGCCACTGCGCGCCCAGGCAGGAACCCAGCTCGAAGTGCCGCCCCTCGGCGATCAGGTGCAGGTCCAGTTCGCCGAGCAGCAGGCCGAAGGCATAGGGGTCGCGGCTGAGCTGGGTCTGGCCGTCGGGCCAGCGCAGCCGCAACTGGTAATCCGGGTTGCCGGCGGCAATGCGTCCGCTGAACACGCCGCCATCGTGCAGGGCCGTCATGTCCGCCAGCGGCGTACCCTGCGCATCGGTCAGCGTCACGGCTTGCGCGCCCGGTACGCAGGCGCGCACCACCAGCGTATCGCCGTCCTGGTGCGGCCCCAGCACGGCGAACGGGTCGCCGTGGCGGCCCGCCAGCAGCGCATTCAGCGCGTCATCGGGGAGGGTATCGGACCGGCGCCCGGCGGCCTGGATGTCGACGCGGCTCATTGGGCCTCCAGGTTCGCGGCCAGCAGCTTGCGCACCATGCGCGCAAGTCCGCTGGCGGGCAGGTCGATCCACGCCACGCGGTTGGCGGCTTCATATTCGACTTCGTAGGCGGCGCGCTCCAGCAGGAACAGGTCGAGCAGCGGCTGGAGCTGCTCCGCCTGCACCCAGGGCGCACCGGAGCCCTCCATGTGCTGGCTGTAGCAGGCCAGGAATGCGTCGCTGGCGGTCGAGCGGAATCGCTCCAGCAGCCCGCTGCGCCGCTCGGCCAGCGCCGGAGGCAGTTCGGCATGGGTGCGCTCCTGGCGGTCGGTGCCGACCGTGGCCGCGGCGTAATCGATCGAACGCAGCAATCCGGCCACGTCGCGCAGCGGCGAAGTCTTGCGTCGCCGCCAGTCGAGCGGCAGCCCCGGCTCGCCTTCGAAGTCGACGAGGTAGGTGTCGTTCTGCGCGATCAGCACCTGGCCCAGGTGGAAGTCGCCATGGATGCGGGTCTGCAGGCTTCCGGGCGCGGCGGCCGCAAGCCGCGCCACCAGTTCGGGCAGGGCTTTGCGGGCCTTCATCAGCGTGTCGACATCGACCTCGAAACGCTTGCTGGCGGATTTCGGATCGTCGTGCGGACGCTTTTCGAGCAGCGCGAGCGCGCGCGACAGGGCCGCCATCGCCTGTTCGGCCCACTGCGCCGTTTCCGCCTCGGTGGCGGCTTGCGGCGCGAAGGCCGGGTCGTCCGTGGGCCGCGCCAGCACGGCATGCAGCTCGGCCAGCCGGCGCCCGAGCGTGCCGGCCATGGCGACGTAGCCGTTCATGGCCTCGGTGAACTCGTCATGGTTTTCCTCGGCGGGGAGCGCGTCGTCGATCACGCGGCTCAGGTAGTCCAGCGTCCAGTCCCAGCCATTGCCCTGGTTGAGGATATAGCCCTGCACCAGCATCAGCGTGTGCGCAATGCCGTCACTGCCGGTGCGCGACACTTCGCCGAGCAGCGGCGCCGAATGCGGATAGCCCTGCGCCGTCAGGTAGCGCGTCATCTCGACTTCCGGGTGCATGCCACCCGACAGGCGCCGCACCAGCTTGAGCACGGCGGTGCTGTCGTAGGACAGCGAGCTGTTGGACTGCTCGGCCGACATCCACTGGATCTCTTCCTGTTCTGGCTGGAGCGCCGACAAGCCCGGCTCCGCACGGAAGCGGATGGTTTCCTGCGGGCCGTGCAGCTCGACGCCGGCGCGCAAGGCCTGGATCACCTCGCGCGCGAACGGCTCCAGCACGAAGCCATCGGTGGCCAGGCCGATGCGGCTGCCCTGACGCACGCGGGCCATCGACAGCCCATGCGCAAGCTGGGACACGCCATCGGCGCTCTCGCGGTCCCACAGCAGCCCCACCGGCAGCTGGTAGCGCTCGGTGCGCCCGCCGGATAGCCGGACCTCGACTTCGCCAAGATAGATCTCTTCGCCCGCGGCGCCGCGCGCAAACGGCAACAGGTATGCAAGCGAGGCGCTGTGGATGCTCTCGTCCTTGGCCCCGAACCAGCGCCGGCGGCGGATATAGGGCGGCAGCACTTCCGCGTTCAGGATCTGGCGCGATGCCTCGGTCAGTTCGAGCCGCCCCTTGTTCTGCAGGACCAGCGTGATCTGGTCAGGCAATTGTTCAGGCGCGCTCACGTGCCACGCGGGCGGATGTGCCTCGTCGCTGAGTACGAACCAGTAGAAGCCGTACGGCGGCAGCGTGAGCAGGTAGGTGAGCGTGCCGATGGCCGGGAACGGCGTGGCCCCCATCATCTCCACGGGCACGCGGCCATTGAAGCTGGCCAGGTCGAGTTCGACGGCCTGCGGCGCGCGCGACAGGTTGGCCACGCACAGGATGTGCTCGTCCTCGTACTCGCGCAGGTAGGCCAGGATCTTGCGGTTGCCGGGGAACAGGAAGCGCAGCGTGCCGCGCCCGAAGGCGCGGTGCTTGCGCCGCAGCGCCAGCATGCGGCGCATCCAGTTGAGCAGCGAATGCGGATCGCGCGCCTGCGCTTCGACATTGACCGCCTCATAGCCATAGAGCGGCCCCTGCAGCGGTGGCAGCACCAGGCGTTCGGGGTCGGCGTGCGAGAAGCCGCCATTGCGGTCCGGCGACCACTGCATCGGCGTGCGCACCCCGTCGCGGTCGCCGAGGTGGATGTTGTCGCCCATGCCGATCTCGTCGCCGTAGTAGATCACCGGCGTGCCGGGCATGGAAAACAGCAGGCTGTTCATCAGCTCGATGCGGCGACGGTCGCGTTCCATCAGCGGGGCCAGCCTGCGCCGGATGCCAAGGTTGATGCGCGCGCGCCGGTCGGAGGCGTAGACCTCCCAGAGATAGTCGCGCTCGCTGCTGGTCACCATCTCCAGCGTCAGCTCGTCGTGGTTGCGCAGGAAGATGGCCCACTGGCAGTCGGTGGGCAGCTCCGGCGTCTGGCGCATGATGTCGGTGATCGGGAACCGGTCCTCGCGCGCGATCGCCATGTACATGCGCGGCATCAGCGGGAAGTGGAAGGCCATGTGGCATTCGTCGCCGCGATCGCCCGTGCTCGTATCCGCGCTCGTGCGGCCGAAATATTGCTGCGCGTCCTCGGGCCACATATTGGCTTCGGCCAGCAATATGCGGCCGTGGTAATGCGAATCCAGATGGGCGCGCACATGGCGGATGACCGCGTGGGTCTCGGGCAGGTTCTCGTTGCTGGTGCCTTCGCGCTCCACCAGATAGGGCACGGCGTCCAGGCGCAGCCCGTCCACGCCGATGTCCAGCCAGAAGCGCATGACCGAAAGCACTTCGTTCATCACCTGCGGGTTGTCGAAGTTCAGGTCCGGCTGGTGCGAATAGAAGCGGTGCCAGAAGTACGCGCCCGCCACGGCGTCCCAGCTCCAGTTGGACTTTTCCGTGTCGCAAAAGATGATGCGCGTGCCGGCGTAGGCCTGGTCGTTGTCGGCCCAGACGTAGTAGCGGCGCGCGGCGGAGCCTGGCTTGGCCTTGCGCGCGCGCTGGAACCACGGATGCTGGTCCGAGGTGTGGTTGATGACCAGTTCCGTGATCACGCGGATGCCGCGCGCATGGGCCGCCGCCACGAAGCGGCGCGCTTCGGCCAGCGTGCCGTAGTCGGGATGCACGCTGCGGTAGTCGGCGATATCGTAGCCGTCGTCGCGGCGCGGCGACGGGTAGAACGGCAGCAGCCAGATGGTGTCGACGCCAAGGTCGACCAGGTAGTCCAGCTTGGCCAGCAGGCCGGCGAAATCGCCGACGCCATCGCCATTCGCGTCGTAGAAAGACTTGATGTGGAGCTGGTAGATGACGGCGTCCTTGTACCAGAGCGGATCGGCATTGAGCAGCAGGGCGTTGGCGGGTTCGGTCAGGCGTTTCATCCGTGTCTCCGTGCCTTGGTTCTGCCAGGTATGCCAGTGTCTGTCGCCGCGCTACGCGCCGTGCGGATCGTAAGCCGGCGACGGGATGGCGTCGCGCCGTACCGGCTGCCCGATCGGGGTCAGGTGCCACAGTGCAAACGGCAGCCGCGCCGGATCGAGCCGGATGCGCTGGCGCTTGCCGTGCCACGCGAAGCGGTGCTCGTCCATCAGGTCCTGCACGGCGACGCTGCCGTGGTCGGGCAGGCCCCATTCCCACAGCGGGATATCGACGGTGGCTTCCTGCGCGGCGAACGGGTCCATGCTGATCGCGGCCAGCAGCACGTCGTCGCCGAAGGTCGAGCCCGTGCCCGGAACGAAGCGCGCGAAGTACAGCACCGCGTCATTGCCGGCCGGATAGATGCGCAGCCCCAGGTGGCTCTGCAGCGCAGGGTGGCCCAGGCGGATGTGGTTCAGCCGCGTGATCTCGGCCGCGATGTTGCCCGGCTGGTGCCAGTTGCGCGCGCGCAGCTGGTATTTTTCGGAGTCCAGGTATTCCTCGCGCTCCTTGCCGTCGAGCACGAGCGGCGCGGACTCGCACAGCTCGAAGCCGCTGTACATGCCCCACAGCCCCGACAGCAGCGTGGCCAGCGCCGCGCGGATCAGGAAGGCCGGGCGAGCGCCGCGGTGCAGGAAGTACGGGTTGATATCGGGCGTGTTGACGAAGAAATGCGGCCGGAAGAACTCGCGCAGCGGGCCTTGCGTCAGCTCGGTCATGTACTCGGCCAGCTCGGCGCGCGTATTGCGCCATGTGAAGTACGTATAGGACTGGCTGAAGCCCAGCTTGGCCAGCCGCGCCATCATCTTGGGGCGCGTGAAGGCTTCGGCCAGGAAGATGGTGTCGGGGTACCGTGCGCGCACGTCGGCAATCATCCATTCCCAGAACGGCAGCGGCTTGGTGTGCGGATTGTCCACGCGGAAAATGCGCACGCCGCGCTCGACCCAGAACATCACCACGTCGCGCAGCGCCTGCCACAGCGCGGCGGCCGCGGGCGCCGCCGCGTAGAAGTCGACGTTGACGATGTCCTCGTACTTCTTCGGCGGGTTCTCGGCATAGCGCAGCGAACCGTCCGGACGGCGCGTGAACCATTCCGGATGCTGCCTGAGCCACGGATGGTCCGGCGAGCACTGGATCGCGAAGTCGAGCGCCAGTTCCAGCCCAGCCGCGGCAGCGGCAATGCGCAGGCGCTCGAAGTCCTCGAAGGTGCCGAGCTGGGCGTGCAGGGCATCGTGGCCGCCATCGTCGGCGCCGATGGCGTACGGGCTGCCCGGGTCGTCGGGCCGTGCGCGCAGGCTGTTGTTGCGGCCCTTGCGATGGGTTTTGCCGATCGGGTGGATGGGCGTGAAGTACAGCACGTCGAAGCCCATTGCGCGGATCGACGGCAGTCGGGCGATCACATCATCGAAGGTGCCGTGGCGGCTTTCGTCGTTGCTGGCGGAGCGCGGGAACAGCTCGTACCAGCTTGCAAAGCGGCTGGCCAGCCGTTCCGCTTCCACGGGCATCGGCACCGGATGCCGGCTCGCGAACGGGCGTCCCTCAGGCTTCTGCATGGCGGCATGCATGGCCGCGGCGGTACGCGGCGACAGCAGGATATCGAGCCGCGCGTTGTCGTCGCCGGCGCTGGCGGTCAGTTCATCGACCAGCGCGGACAACTCGCTGTCGGGCGGCGTGTCGCCCTGCGCGGGCATCAGGGCGTCGGCCACGAGCCGTGCCCCTTCCTCGATCTCCAGCGAAATATCCACGCCTGCCGCGCGCTTCTTTCCGATCTCGTCGAGCCAGCTGGCAAAGGTGTCGCGCCAGGCTTCCACCGTGAACGCGTGGCGGCCCAGCCCGACCAGCGGGAAACTGCCGACCCAGCGGTCATTGACCAGCGGGCGCATTGGCGCTTCGTGCCAGGCGTCCTCGCCCGGCGCGCGCCACAGGACGGCGGCGGCCAGCTTGTCGTGGCCATCCATCCAGATATCCGCACTGACCTCGACGCGCTCGCCGACCACGCGGCGCACCGGGAAGCGACCGTTATCGCACGCAGGCTCGACCGCTTCGATCGCAATGCGCGGCGCCTCAAGCGCGGCCACCACGCTGCCCAGGCCGCTCGCGCTGACGGCGTCGCCGGGCTGCGGCAGGCGCGGGGCATGGCGGGTGTGCGCGGGGACGGCGCGATAAAGTCGGATGTCGGCGGGGGCCAGCGTCATGTCGGCCAGCGCATCGAGTGCGGCGTCCGGGTCCATGCTGCCGCCGGGGCCGCCGTCCGACAACGCCAGTCGGGACGACGCAGCCGGCAGCGTCGCCAGCACGCGGTCGACGCCGAGCGTGCCGGGTTCCTGCGTGTCCGGGTTGATCACGATCGTCAGCGCGGATTCCGTCAGGGCGGCGCTGTCGCCGTCGCGGCTGTCCGGCGCCTGCAGCCGCGCCAGCACGGTCAGCGCGGCGTCGGGCCCGCTCAGCAGCCTGACCGACACCGCCGGAGCGGACGGGCGCGTGGCCAGCCAGGCGTTGGCCTGCAGCACTTCATGCGTGATGTCGTACGGCGCGCCGTCCCGGGCGCCGCCATCATCGGCCAGGGGATCATGGGCATTCGTGCCGCCGGTCTCGAAGCCCTCGGGCACCAGCAGGCCATCGCCGATCGCGGCGGCGGTCCACAAGGCGCGTCGGGCGGACAACGCGTCCTGGCTGGCCGGCGACTGCGATGGCGCCGCCAGCACGCGCCCGAACGGACGCAGGCGCGCCATCTCCTCGGTCAGCCACGGGCTGCGGAAGTCCCACCATGGCAGCGAGCAGAAGGCGCCGTCGAACTGCTCCGGCATCAGGTTGTCGAGTTGTGCCGGCGTCAGGCCCGGCGTCCAGACCAGGAGAATCGGGCGCGGGCCTTGCGGCGCGAGGCCATCGCCGCGCAGCGCGGTGGTCAGCGTGGTCCAGCATCGGCCGGGCACCCGCGCCGGCGCACGCAGGCAGAAGCCGGCAACGCCGGCCGCGAGTGCCGCGCGCAGCTGCGTGGCCCACCACTCCACCAGCGCTGCAGCCACCGCGGGCGACTGCCACCGCAGGCGCACCCCTGGCAGGTGGTTGTCGGTATCGTGCGGCGTGAAGGCCGGCGCGGCGCGGTCGATCCATGCCGGGTCGATACCGGTGCCATGTTCCGGGAAGCGGTCCAGCGAGACATCGAGCAACGGGGTGAGGCCTTGCCGCACGCTATCCGCGCAGAGTGCCGCCAGCGCGGACAGCGTGTCGTGGTCTCCAGGCAGGACAGCGGCGCGGCCAGACAGCAGGACATGGTCGAATCCCAGCGCGGCGACGCGCCGGAGCGTGTCGTGCTGGGCATCGGAGAGGTCGGTGATTCGGTCGATATTGAGCAGGCAGATCCGCACGTAGTATTCCCTTGGCTGTTGGCCAACAAGGGCAGGCCGGCATCCGGCGCCAATACCGATTCAGCCGATACCGATACCGGCCCGCATGCCCCACATCCCAAGCGGGATGAAATTAGACAGAGCCATGCGAAGCGCGTGCCAAGCGCTGCGCCTGCCAGCAGGCAGTCCGGCATATCCGGGCGTGGGCAAGGGCAACAACGCCAAGGCTTGCTGCGGCAGGCGCGACGCAGCAACGATGTGCGGCGTGTAAAAACTTCCGCCAGCTCGGCCGGCATTGCAAAAATTGCGTTGACTGCACGGCGCGTGCATTGCGTGTCGCCGAGCCGGCGGGGGGCGGATGGGTACGATTCATGCTCGGTCCGGGGCCGGACACGCACGGAGGGAAACCATGCAGGACTGGCTGGAAGCGATGCAATGGCCTGCCATGGTGGCCACCGTGATGGGGACGTGGCTGGTGGGATCGCGCTCCGGCGCGCGCCGGCGTGCCGGGTTCTGGGTGTTCCTGTTCAGCAATGTCCTGTGGATCGCATGGGGCTGGCAGGGCGACGCGTACGCGCTGATGGTGCTGCAGGTCGCGCTGGTCGCCATGAACGTGCGCGGCATGCGCAAGGCCACCAAGGCCTGGCAAGACACCGCACGTGCCGGTGCCCGGCGGCCCGGGTGAGCAACGGTGCGTCGCGCGCGCCATTCGGCACGGGACGCACCGCTGTTCGCGCTGCGCGCGGATTACTGCTTCGGCAGCGGGTCAGGCGTGTCCCCCTTCGGGCCGCTCGGGGCCTCGGCTGTCGGCGCGGGCGGCGTGCCTTGCTCGCGTGGCTTCTTGTAGCGCGCGGTGGTGCCGGATTGCGTGCTGCTGTGCTTCTTGGCCTTGTGCTTTGGCTGGTCCGATGCCATGCCGGTGCCGCTTTGCATGTCGGTCGAGCCAGGGGCTGCCATGGCGGGCGCGTTGCGAGAGGTGCCCGCGCCTTCTGGGGCTGGCGGGGCGCTCGGGTTTGGCGCATTGGGGGATGCCGGGGCTTGCTGGCCAAAGGCGGGCAGGCAAAGCGCGGCGCCGATCACCAGTGCAGTGGTGGCGAGGGTCCGTTTCATGTCGGTCTCCGGTTGTCGTCAGGCGACGAGAGTACGGCGCTGGTGTTCTGGCAGCCACGGCTGGTGTTGCCACGTCGGGCCAGTTCGCAGTAGTGGCACAGCCGCCCCAGCGCCCAATCGGCGGCGGCCTCGCGCACGGTGATGCGCCGCACGCCGTTGCCTGGCACTGGGCCGGGCGCGGATGGCGGCGCGAAGGCAGGTCGGTGCAGGTGCGGGCCCCGGGGCATGCTCACCGTCCGGAGCAGCGGGAGACCGACGTGCCATTGACCTTGTCGGCGTTTTCAACGGTATGCCGTGAGGCTGGCGAGTCTTTGTCGCTGGCATGGGCCTGCTTCGCGCGGCCATCGGTCGCCGATGGCTTTTTCGCTTCACGCACGAAGGTCAGGGCGCCATCGCGCTCCAGCACCACGCGGGTGACGCCCTCCAGCGATTCCTTCTGCAGCGTCGCGCGCAGGTTGGCCTTCAGGTCTTCCTCGCTGACCATGGCCTGCGCGATGCGCGCCCGGTCGACATGGCCGTCGTCGATCAGGTCGATCGCGTAGCCGCTCGTAATGCGGTCGAACGCGGCGTAGCGCGACGACAGCCATCCGACCGCCCGATGCATCAGCACCAGCGTGAGGGACGCCGCAAACGCGGTCGCCAGGGCGGTCGCGCCGATGATGGCGCGCGATAGCACCGCGCCCAGCAGCAGCACCACGCACAGGTCGAACGCGGTTTTCTGGGCAAACGCGCGGCGCCCGGCCACGCGCAGCAGCAGCCAGGTGGCCAGGAAGACCACGAAGGCGCGCACTGCGCCCTGCCACCACGTGAGGTGGTCGCCTTCTCCCATCAGGGCGAGAATGAGGCCGGTCAGTGAATCCATTGCACATTGCGTTGGTTGCCGATGACTGACGCGGCGGCAGTTTCCGTGCCAGCCGTGTCAGGCACATCGTCGCTCGCTGCCGCTGCATGGACACCCAGGGCAGAAGAATGTACGTGCAAGGGCGCAATGGATCTTGTAATTCCTGCCGCGCACCAGCATGCGCGCAGGACCGGACCCGCGCCGGACAATGTGGCGTCCATCTTGCATGGCAGGACCTGTGTTCCCGCAGTGACCGCCGGAGACAGATATGGACCGAAGCCGCCGCCCCGCCTTACCGGACACGCCGTGGCGTGAAGGACCGCTGCCCGAAGATGCCGACTGGCGCAGCCATTACGTGGGGGCGTATGGCGTCTTCGATTACGACCAGCCGGTGGATCCCGCCGAGTTCGCGGGGCTACGCGAGGAAGGCCGGCAATGGCCACGCGTGCGGCCGGCGCCCCAGCAGGAGCCTTCGGAGGGCTACAGATCCGGGCAGGCTTATCAGCAGTTCACGGGATTCAATGAACGCGCGTCGCATAGCGGACAGGGGACTTCGCCGCGCTACCGGCCAGTGGGGCCGCGCGGATATCAGCGCAGCGATGCGCGGATCCTGGAGGACATCTGTGACCGCCTGACGCGCAGTGGCCGCCTCGATGTACGCGACGTCGAAGTCCACGTGGACAGCGGCGTGGTCAGGCTCGAAGGGAGTGTGCCAGACCGTCTGCAGAAGTACCGTGTCGAGGATATCGTGGACGACGTCTTTGGCGTGCGCGACCTGGTCAATCGGTTGCGCGTCTGCCGTGGCGAGCCGGGAAAACCGTCGTCCTGAAGAAAAAGCCGGCCGCCCCGGCATGACCCGGTGCGACCGGCTCGCGTGGCGAGGCTGCCTAGCCGGCAATGGCGCTAAGGTCGCGGCCCGCATAGCTGCTGCGCGCCCGCACGCTGCCGTCCTTCGCATGAATCAGCAGTTCAACCTTCTTGCGCCGCGCCAGCGAGGTGGCGGCGTGGATCGCGGCCTCCTGCGTCGCGTGGTGGGATTCCGCGTAACGCGCGCCTTCGTGAATGACGTCCCACCCATTTTCGTAAGGCACGACGTGTAGGTTGCTGCCCATCTTTGTCTCCTGAGGCGCCGGCGCAAGGCGTCGGCTCTTTCATTGTGGCCTAGTTGGCGCCGCTGTCTATCGGTCACCCTCTGACAAGCCAGGAGCAGCAAAGGCGACTTACGGTCGAAAATATCTGGTCATTTGGGCTTGCTCTTGTAAGCTGGACTGGAAATCGCCTGTAAAGGAGCTAGCCATGCGTGCGAGTTTTGCGCGGGGACTGACACAGTCTCCAGTGACTGTGGTGGCCCGCGCTTTCGACGGCGAAGTCGGCTGGATGCCCCAGATCGGGGACCTGGTAACGGTCTACAGCCAGGACCAGGACACGGAGTTCGACATCCGCCTTAGCGAAGTCGTTGCCTCCGGGCACTGGCGCGGCGTGGTCTATGCGATCAGCCGTGGACAGGAAGTGCTGGTCACCGCGGAAGGGCTGGAGATCGACGACGTGGTGGAAGTCATGCGCGAGGAAATCGCCGGCGTGGTTCCTTGCAGCCATCCGCATTAGTGGAATCCCCGTCCGCAACCCGCAGGAGGCCGGCCAGGCGCGGCCACTGGACGTCAAGATTGATCCGGCTGGCGTGGCACGCCAAGCCACATCGACAGGCCGCTCGCCAGCAGCAACGCAGCCAGCAGGTATAGCGCATTGTCGAGGCTTCCGGTCTGCACCTTGATTTGCCCGATCACCCAAGGGCTGACGATACCGCTGGTAATCCCCACGCTGCTGATGAAGGCAATGCCGGCTGCTGCGCCGCTGGCGGGCAGATGGCTGGGCGGCAGCGACCAGAACACCGGCAGCGCGGCAAAGATCAGGACCGCGGCCACGGACAGGATGGCCAGCATCGCGGCCAGGCTATGCAGGTGCAGTGTGAGCGCGGCCAGCGCCAGTGCGCCGCCTGCCGTGCACAGCAGGAAATGCCGGTGGCGCTCGCCGCTGCGGTCGGAATGCCGTGCGATCAGGATCAGGCCGATCGCGCCCACCGCATTGGGCACGACCGAATAGAGGCTGATCGAGACCACATCGGTGACGCCGAAGTCGCGGATCATCAGCGGCATCCAGAAGCTCAGTGCCAGCGAGCCACAGGTCAGCGAAAAGTAGATGAACGCGAACAGGTAGATGCGCGGGTTGCGCAGGACTTGCAGCAGCGCCTGCAGCGAATGCGCCTTGATGTCATGGCCTTCGGTGCGGGCCCGTGTCAGGAATGCCTTCTCACTGTCGGTGAGCCAGCTTGCCTGGCGCGGTTCATCGACCAGGACAAAGGCGGCGAGCACGCCGAGCGCGATGGCCGGTGCGCCTTCGATCGCGAACATCCACTTCCAGCCCTGCATGCCGAGTACGCCGGCCATGTCGCGCATGATCCAGCCCGACACCAGCCCGCCCAGCACACCGGCAACGGCGACGCCCGCGAAGAAGATGGCCATCACGGCGGCGCGCCGCTTGGCCGGGAACCAGTAGGTCAGGTAGAGCACGATGCCGGGAAAGAAGCCCGCTTCGAACACGCCGAGCAGGAAGCGCAGCGTATAGAACTGCGCCGGCGAGGACACGGCCATCATCGCGACCGAGGCCACGCCCCACAGCACCATGATGCGCGTGAACGTGCGGCGCGCCCCAAAGCGTGCCAGCAGCATATTGCTGGGCACCTCGCACAGCACGTAGCCGACGTAGAACACCGCGGCGCCCAGGCCGTACATGGCGTCGCTGAAGCCCAGGTCCTGCTTCATCTGCAACTGGGCAAAGCCGATGTTGATGCGGTCCAGGAATGAAACCACGTAGCACACGAACAGGAACGGGATCAGGCGCAGCCAGATCTTGCGGTATAGCGCGTCTTCGTCATGCGCGGCGTAAGCGGGGGCCGCAATCGCCCCTGAGGCCAGATTGCTCATTGCATTGTCTCCGGTGTGAGCGCCACCCCGCGCAAGCCTTTTGGCAGGCCTTCGCTACGGGTCCGGCGGGAAAGGGTGGGGCACGCGTGCGCGTGCCCGCAGGGTCAGCTTGCGGCGGTGGTGTTGCCGGCGATGCCTTCGCGGGCGGCCTGCATGGCCGCGAGCAGCACCTGGTGATCGCCGATATGGTTGGCGAGCAGCAGGATGAGCTGGGCGTTGGCGGCCTGGCTCTGCGCGTCGTCCAGGTCGCGATGCATGTCGATCAGCGCTTCGTAGAAGTCGTCAGGGCGGGCCAGGTTGGGTTGGGTGTTGAGCGCGTGTGCCTCGGTTTGGCTTGGCATGGCGTGGTCTCCGAATGTTGTGTCCGTCGGCTTATGCCGCCATGGCGGCCGGTTGCTTCGCACTGCCAGGCAGATGCGCCCCGCTGGCGCGTGCCAGCGCATCGCCAATGTATTGCGCGTCGATCTTGCGCCAGCGTGCGCAAACATGCTGGTCCGGGCGGATCAGGTAGAACGTGCCCGGTGCGGCGCTGTAGCGCTGCGCCGCAAGCCCTTCATCATCGCGCAGGACAGCGCTGCCGGACGCAGGCTGCGCCGGCGTGCCGAGGTACAGGAGGCGAATCGGCAAGCCGGACTGCTCCAGTTGGCCGAGGGCGGCGCGGCTGTCGCTGTCGAGGCTGTCCGGCGTGCCGAACACCATCCCGGTGAACTCTCCACCGAGATGCTGGAGCAGCCAGCCCGCGCCATGCGCATCGGAAACCGGGGCGTCCACGCAGGCCGCGCCGGGCACCATGGTGCCGCCCAGACCGTCCGCGTCGGGCGAGTTGAGCGGCGATCCGTGCAGCACTGCCGGCACCGACAGTCGGCCGCTGTTGACCAGGCCGCGTGCAAAGGCATGGCGACGGGACAGGCCGAGCACGGCATCGCGGAACAGCCGGCTCACCGGGCTCTTGGGCGTGATGAAATCCGTCGCGCGGGTGGAGTTCAGCAGGTTCTCGTCGGCGGCGTACTCGCGTTCGCTGGCGTAGGTGTCGAGCAGGCTGTCCGCGGCGCGGCCCTGCAGCACGTAGGCAAGCTTCCAGGCCAGGTTCTCGGCGTCCTGCACGCCGCTGTTGGCGCCGCGCGCGCCGAACGGCGAGACCCCGTGCGCGGAATCGCCAGCGAACAGCACGTTGCCGTGGCGGAAGCTGTCCATGCGCAGGCACGAGAACGTATAGACGCTGACCCATTCCAGCGTGAATTTCGCGTCGGGGCCCAGCAGTGCCTGCACGCGCGGGATCACGCGCTCGGGCGCTTTCTCCAGGACGGGGTCGGCATCCCAGCCGAGCTGGAAGTCGATGCGCCAGACATTGTCGGGCTGGCGGTGCAGCAGCACCGACTGGTTCGGGTGGAAGGGCGGGTCGAACCAGAACCAGCGCTCGGTCGGAAAATCCGCTTCCATCTTCACGTCGGCGATCAGGAAGCGGTCCTTGAAGGTACGGCCCTTGCTGTCCAGGCCGAGCAGCTTGCGGACCGGGCTGCGCGAGCCGTCCGCCGCCACCACGTAGCGCGCTGCCAGCGTGTAGCAGCCGTCCGGCGTTTCAATCGTCAGCGCGGCGTTCTCGTCGGCCGTGCCTGATTGGCGTTGTTCGAGCCCGACGACCTTGTTGCGCCAGCGGATCTCGATGTCAGGCAATTCCAGCGCGCGTTCGAGCAGGTAGCCTTCGACGTAATACTGCTGGAGGTTGATGAAGGCAGGGCGGTGATGGCCCGCCTCGGGCAGCAGGTCAAAGCTGTAGACCTGCTGGTCGCGCAGGAACACGCGGCCGACGTTCCAGCTGATGCCGGTGTCGACCATGCGCTGGCCGCATCCCAGGCGGTCAAAGATGTCCAGCGTCCGCTTGGCAAAGCAGATGGCGCGCGATCCGGTCGACAGCGTGCAGTCGTCGTCGACCAGCACCACGCGCACGCCGCGTTGCGCCAGGTCGATCGCGGTAGCCAGGCCGATGGGCCCGGCGCCGACCACGACAACGGGATGAACCGTGCCGCCCGCTTGCCCGTCGCGCTGTTCCGCGCAGGGCTGGTACTCGAATGACAGGCGCTGGTAATCGATGGTCATGCCTAGGTCTCCGTCCACTCTCGTTCAGTGTTCTGTCTTGTCGTGAGGTGCGCGCCTCAGTCCTGCAGCGCGGCCCACATGTCCTTGTCGCGCTGCGCGGTCCAGATGCGCGGATGGCGGATGCCGCTGGCTTCGTCGAACGCGCGCGACACATCGAACGGCAGGCAGTGTTCATAGATGAACACCTGGCCGAACTTCGGGTCCATCGCGCGGCGCGTGTGGGCCATGGCGGCCTTCAGGTCGAGCTTGTCGGCCACGGCTTCCTTGCCGGCCTGGAACAGCGTGGTGACGAAGTCCTTGGTATAGGCAATGCCCTTGCTGACGTCTTCGGGCGTGGTCAGCGCCGGGCCACGGCCAGGCACCAGCTTCTCGGGCTGCAGCGCAGCCAGCGCGTCGAGCGTGGCCGGCCATTCGGCAAGCTGGGCGTCGCCGCAGTAGCAGGCCGCGTCGTACTCGACCAGGTCGCCCGAGAACAGCACCTTCTGCGACGGCAGCCACACCACGGTGTCGCCCTTGGTATGGCCCGAGCCGAGGTGGGCAATGCGCACCTCCAGCTTGCCCAGGAACAGCGTGATTTCCTTCTCGAACACCAGCGTGGGCCAGGTCAGGCCCGGCACGGTCTCGACGCCGGCGAACAGGCGCGGGAAGCGTTCGATTTCCGACTTCATGTCGGCTTCGCCACGCTCCACGATCATTTCGTAGGTGCCGCGGCTGGCGATGATCTGCTGCGCGCCTTCGGCGAAGTACGCGGACGCGCCCAGCACGCGCACCGCGTGGTAGTGCGAGAGCACGACGTACTTGATCGGTTTGTCGGTGACCGAGCGGATCCTGGCGATCAGGTCCTGCGCCATGGCCGGGGTGGCCGTGGTGTCGATGATGATCACGCCATCGTCGCCGATGATCACGCCGGAGTTCGGGTCGCCTTCGGCCGTGTAGGCATAGGCGTTCTCGGACAACTGGGTGAAGGTGATCTGCTTGGCTTCCAGGTCGGCCTGGGATGCGAATGCCTTGCTCATGCTGTCAGTCCTTTTCATGGGGGCGGGCGGGACAGCGGCATGCGCGTGCCTATGCGCGGTATTGCGCGGTATTGCGCGGTATTGCGCGGTATTGCGCGGTATTGCGCGGCTGTCTCGCCCCGTTCTTGGATCTGGATCGGGTCGCGGCGCGTACGTTGCGCTGCGCGACGGGGTAGTGCCATCTTAGGAAACCATCATAAATTAATCAATAGCTAAGCGATTAGCCTATGGATAATTATGGGGTTGTAGCGACGAATCGCGGGTAAACACCGATCGGGAGGGCTGACCCCGGTGACGTTCGATTAATATCTGGGCTTTCCGGAGAGCACGATGGCAACAGCGGGGCGCAAGGCGGCGCAGGCAGAGCGCGAGGAGAAGGTGCAGCGCGGCATCCAGAGCGTGGAAGTCGCCGGCCGTTTCCTGGGTGCGCTCGCGGCCGCGCGGGCGCCGATGATGCTCGCCGAACTGGCGGATGCGGCGGAACTGGCGCCGGCGCAGGCCCATGCGTACCTGGTCAGCCTGACGCGGCTCGGGCTGATCAAGCGCGACCATTTGTCGGGCCGGTACGAGCCGGGCCCGCTGTCGCTGCAGCTCGGCATGATGCACCTGGATTCCGACCCCGCCTACCGCGCCGCCGTGCCGCGGGTGGATGAACTGGCCGAGGCCACCGGGTTCAGCGTGGCCATCAGCATTGCCGGGCCGCAGGGGCCCGCCATCGTGCGCTATGTGCCGGCCGCGGCGCCGCTGCACGTAAACCTGCACGTCGGCACCGTGATGGCGCTGGCCGCTACCGCAACGGGTCGCGTCTATTGCGCGTTCCGGCCGCGCGCGGATTGGGAGGCGAGCTGGCGGCAGCAGCTGCCGCAGGCGAGCGCCGCGGATCGCGCCGCATTCGATGCCAAGCTCGAAGCCATTCGCGCACGCGGCATCGAACGCAGCATCGACGCGCCGAGCCCGGCCATCAGCAGCCTGAGCGTGCCGGTGCTCGATGCGAGCGGCGCGCTGCGGCTGGTGCTGACCATCGTCGGCTCCACCGGCACCATCGACGTGGACTGGCAGGGACCGGTGGCGGCGGCGCTGCGGGCGACTGCCCGTGCCATCGGCACGCACCTGGGACAAGCATGAGTACGCGAGCGACCCCGAACGATGACCGGACCGGCGATGCCGGCAAGCCCCAGCGCGGCATACAGTCGCTCGACAGTACCGGACAATTGCTGGCGGCCCTGGTGGAGGCGGGCCGGCCGCTGTCGCTGCGCGACCTGGCACAGGCTGCCGGCATGGCGCCGGCCAAGGCCTTTCCGCACCTGGTCAGCCTGCAGAAGACCGGCCTGCTCGCGCGCGATGCGGCGGGCAACTTCCTGTGCGGACCGCTGAGCCTGGAACTGGGACTGATCGCCCTGCAGCGCCTGTCGCCCACGCGCGAAGCCGAACCGGAAATCATCGAACTTGCAGTCGCCACGGGCCTGAGCGTGGCGATGGCGGTGCTTGGGCCGATGGGACCTACCGTGGTGCGGCTGGAGGAATCGGCACGTCCGCAGCATGTGAGCCTGCGCGTCGGCACGGTCCTGTCGCTGGTCCATACCGCGATCGGCCGCACCATGGCGGCGTACTTGCCCGAGAACGTGCTGGCTGGCCTGCTTGCGCGCGACGACCTGCGCATGGCGGGCGCCGCGCCGTCCGCGGTGCTTGGCGATGACGGGAGGCTTGCGTTGGGCTATGCCGGCCGTCTTGCGCAAGTGCGCCGCGAGCAGGTCGACAACGCGCTGAGCCGGCCTGTGCCCGGCATCGACACGCTCGCCGCGCCGGTGTTCGACCATACCGGCAGCCTGGCCCTGGTGGTGGCGGTGATGGGCTCGACCGGCAGTTTCGACAGCGGCACGCAAGGTGCCACCGCCGGACTGGTGCGCCAGGCGGCGCACCGGCTTTCGTGGCGCTTTGGCGCCATGCAGGCGCCGGCCTGAGCGTGTTGGCGGCGGACCGGCTTATTGGTCCACGCGGATATGGGCTGACTTGATCAGCCCATCCCATTTCTCGTACTGGGCCCGGATATAGCTGCCGAACTGGGCGGGCGTGGCCGGGAACGGCACCGTGCCCTGGCTCGCCAGCTTGCTGGCCATTTCCGGCTGCTTCAGTGAAGCCACGATCTCGGCATTGAGCCGGTCGACTACGGCCTTCGGCGTGCCGGCCGGCGCCACGACGCCGAACCAGGCGGTCAGTTCGTACCCCGGTACGCCGGCAGCCGCCATCGTCGGCACCCCGGGCAACTGTTCCGACGCCTTCTGCGTGGTGACCGCCAGCGGGCGCACGCGGCCGTCGCGGATATACGGCAACGCGGTCGATACGCTGTCGAACATCATGGTCAGGCGGCCCCCGATCAGGTCCGTCATGGACGCGGCGCTGCCCTTGTACGGGATATGCGTGATCTCGACCCCGGCCATGTGCGTGAACAGTTCACCCGCCAGATGGGACGACGAACCGTTGCCGAAGGAGCCATAGGTCAGCTTGCCGGGCTCCTTGCGCGCCAGCGCCAGCAACTCCGGCACGGTCCGCGCGGGCACCGACGGGTGCACGACCAGCACGTTGGGCAGATAGGCGACGGAGGCCACCGGGGCGAAATCCTTGAGCGGATCGTAGCCAGGCTTGTCGTAGAGGCTCTTGTTGACGGCCAGCGAGCCGAAGGTGCCGAACAACAGCGTATAGCCGTCGGCCGGGGCACGCGCCACGGCAATCGCTGCGAGATTGCCACCGGCGCCCGGACGGTTGTCGACCACGACCGGTTGTCCCAGCCGCACCGACAGTGCGTTGCCGATCTCGCGCGCCAGCAGGTCCGTGGCGCCGCCCGGCGGGAACGGCACCACCAGCCGCACCGGCTTATCCGGGTACGCCGCGAAAGCGCTGCCGGCAGCTGCCAGTGAAACCAGCAGCCCTGCGGCCGCATGCTTGAACCAGCTCTTCATCGCTGTCTCCCCTTGTCATGTTTTTGCGATGGAAAGCGGCAGTGTGTCGCAGCGCGCAGGGACGCGGGTTTCGAATTGGCAAAGGCGGGGTTTGGGGCTGCGTGATGGCGAAGTTTCGCCGCCGCGCGGCGTGAGGCCGTTACGTGATGGGCAGGCCCAGCATGGCCATGGCATCACCGCCGCACTCGTAAACCTGGGCGGCCTTCAGCAGCGCGCCCAGCTCGCCATGCCCGTGTAGAACGGCATCCCGGATGGTCCGGGTCACTGGAAATGTGTCCTGGATATCGCGCCGCGTACCGTGGGGCGGCAGCGGGGCCAGCGACAGTACGCCGGTCAGGAAGGCAGCTTCGGCGAACGCCGTATCGTGCGGGCGGACCCGGCGCGCCGCCTGTTCCATGAAGGTCCCGCGCCGGTGTGCCGCCTGACTGCGCACGCTCGGTTCGCCGGGCAGGCGGAATCCATCGGAAATCTGCAGCAGCCGCACCCAGCGGAGCAGGCTGTCGGGACCAATCGCCGCCAGCAGCCCGCGCACGCTGGCAAAGCCGACGCCCGGCTGCACGCCGGTCGCGACCGAAAGCCGCAGCAACTGGGCCACCATGCCAGGAGCGGCATGCAGTGCGGCCAGCAGTGCGTCGGTGTCCGCGCCTTGGATCAGCAGCGCATGCAGCCGCGCCAGCGCGCCGTGATCCAGGTGTGGCCATGGCGCCGTCAAGGGTTCGGGGCGCGCAAAGTGGAAGCCCTGGAACAGGTGAAATCCAAGCTGTTGCGCGAGTGCGAAGTCGTCGGCGGTTTCGATCTTCTCGCCAATCAACAGGCGGTCCGCGTTCAGCACCGCCTCGGCCAGGCGCGGAAGATCGGTGCGCCGGGCAAGCCGGAAATCGATCTTGACGAAGTCGACGGCCGGCAGCGCCTTGCGAACATCGTCGGTCAGCGCCGCGACGTCGTCGAGGGCCAGGCGGTAGCCGGCCTCTCGCAGCCACGCCAGCCTGCGCAACACGCAGGCATCCATGGACACGCTTTCGAGCACTTCAAGCACGAAGTGCCCCGGCGGGACCAGCAACAGCAGATCGTCGAGCAGCAGCTGGCGACCAAGGTTCACGAAACCCGCATGCTTGCGCAAGGTCCAGTCCAGGCCCGTGCCGCCCAGCGCCCGCGCGATCACGTGGGCGGTTGCCGCGGTGTCGTCGAGGACGTTCGCCCAGTTTCGGCCGGCTTCGCGGTACAGCAACTCATAGGCCTGCGGGTCGCCGGCGGCACTCACGATGGCCTGGCGCCCGAAGTGCAGCACCTCGGCATCGCGAGGACCGGGCATGGCCAGGTCGGACAAGGCGGGAAGCGGGTCTTGCATGGGAATATTCCAGAAGGAAGCCGGCAATTTCCTGATGCGGATTTATGTGCCGAATGCGCAGAATGCATTTCACGGCGCCCTTTAATGGCACTGCGAAAATCAATTTCGAATCTGAAGCGGCAGGAATCAATAAGAAATCGCCGCGATGATAGGAAGGGGTTTCCGCAACGTCCTTGATCCGCGCCAACAATGCCGGCGTGGCGGGGCTTTCCGGCCTTTTCTGAGGGCCGCCGAGGACTTTGCCGCAGTAGAGTAGGAAAACTCCTAATGGATATTCAGAAACTACAGATTGTTCTGTGGGTACACGTCAATAGAATTCAATTTAAGGTTTTCGTGATTTGATTTCCGTAGCTAATCCAATTGACTAGGAACCACCTCCGAAGGGTCGCCGGAAACCTTTCCCTGAGATTTTCTTTTTCCGAGGCGCCCACCATGAACCTGACAACCTGCCCGCCACCGCCTGATTCGATCCCGTGCTGTGCCGGATGCTCCATGGCGCGCTTCTGCCTGGTTGGCGAGCGTGCGCCCGGCGGCATCGAACTGGCCGACATGCTCGCCCAGCGCGTGGTTCGTTTGCGCAAGGGCGAGCCGCTTTATCTGCTCGGCGATGCGGTGGCGGCCGTGTTCGCGATCCGCGTGGGTACGATCAAGACGCATGTGGCCACGGAAGACGGACGCACACAAGTGGTCGGATTCCATTTCCCCGGCGAAATGGTCGGCCTGGACAGCATCGGCCGCCGCCAGTACGCCTCTTATGCGACGGCGCTGGAAGACACCAAGGTTTGCATGATCCCTGTGGAAACCCTGCGCACGCGGGCGGCGAGCACGCCGATCTTCGCCAGCCGGGTGTTCCTGGCACTGGACCGCCACGCGCAGCGGACGCGCGCGTTGCAGACCCTGCTTGCGCTGATGACAGCGGAAGAGCGCCTCGTGACGTTCCTGCTGTGGATCTCCGAAGGACAGTCGGCGCGCGGCTTTTCATCGAGCGAGTTCATCCTTCGCATGAGTCGCGAAGAAATCGGCAGCTATATCGGCCTGACCCTCGAGACGGTCAGCCGTCAGTTTTCCCGGCTTGCGGAGGCCGGTCTGATCCGGGTCAAGCACCGCAGCGTGGCGCTGGTCGACAAGGCAGGGCTGCGCGCCATTGCCGCCCGTCCGGCGATCTCTGCGGTAGGTCTTGCTTCCACTGGCGGGCGTGCGGGCGAACAGCGCGTGCCGGCGCAGGGAGCGGGAGCAATGGTGTCCGCTCAGGCGTGGACGGCTCGGGCCTTGCCCCAATCCGCCGCCGGGGCCCGGCATGCGGACAGTGTGAAGATAATTCCTTTCGCTTGGGAGGCTGGCAATGGACAGCAGTGACCTGGTAGGTGAGATCAAGGACGTCAATCTGGCCTATCTGCTGCTGGTGCAGCGGCTGATGCGCCAGAACGAGCCCGAGGCCCTGTTGAGGCTCGGCATCCGCAAAGAGGTGGCGCGGGCACTGCTGGCGTTGACGCCGGCGCAATTGCTGGGTCTTGCGCGCTCGAGCATGGTGCTGTGCCGCTTCCGCCTTGACAACTGTTCGTTGCTCGAAGCGCTGGCGGGCATCCGGCCGCGGCACGAGTTGTGCAATATGCATACGGCCATCGTGTTGGCCGCGCAAGCCCTGGAGGAGGGACGATGAAAACCACCGCGCAATCTGCACCGGCACGCAGTGCACTGCAGGATGCCAGCGACACCCAGCTTGCGATCGAGCTGATCGGCCTCGGGGCCCGGCCCCAGGTCGTGGAAGCGGAAGTGGCGCTGTCACGCAGCCGCGTGTACCGGCTGTATCGGGAGCTGACGGGGGGATCGCCGCCAAAAGGCATGCTGCCGTTCTCGGCTGACTGGTTCGTGACCTGGCGGCCCAACGCGCACGCGTCGTACCTGCTGAACGTCCATGAGTTCATGCAGCAGCGGGCGGGGCTGCCAGGCATACGCGCGGTGCTCAACAGCTACCGCGTCTATGCGGGCCATATGCGCGCCAGCGACGAGGCGTGTCTGATCAGCTTCACGCGCTTCTGGACGCTGGTGCGCTTTCGCGAAGGCGGGTTGCTGCAGTTGTCCACGTGTCGTTGCTGCGGCGGCCGCTATGTCACGCATGCCCATGAACCGCAGGGCTCGTTTATCTGCAGCCTGTGCGAGCCTCCATCACGGGTGCGCCGCGGGGCGCGCCGCCCGCCCCCGGTCAGCGTGGCGGAGCCCGCCTCGTCCATCCTCGGTAACCTGCCCGCCGTCGCGGGACCGGCATTCGACATGGTGCCCGTCCTATGAGCGCAGCGGTACGATCGCGATTGCCCCCGGCATCGCTGCTACTGGATACACGCCCGGAAGTCCGGGCCGCCCCACTGACACCGGAGGTCCAATGACAGTCAATGGAACCAGCTACCCCGAGACACTGCTGCTGCCAGCGCGTGCCGGCGCATCGCACCGGCTCGGACCGACGATGCACCCGATCACGCGCACCGAGTTCCTCGGGCCCACGAGATCGCGCGACATCGTCAACGCGTTGGGTGGCGACGATGAGCGGGAACGTTGCGTACAGGTTGGCCTGGAGGTGCTGGAAAGCGCCGGCCACAAGCCGGTCCGCACCGTGATCACCACGGGACCGGGCCGGTGGATCAGCCTGGATTTCTATCTCGACGCCGACTGCGGAACCTGCTGCGAACTGGACGGCGCCCTGCAGAACCAACTGGCCGAATGCATCACGAGCGTACTGCCGCCGGGACTGTCCCTGGGCATCCGTCCGGTGGTGGAGTACGCGCGCCAGGCAGGCGCGCAGAGCGACCATGGCACCGCCGAGCACTTGCGGGCCTGCGCGCGCGACCTGTTGCTGCGCGAGGGAGAGATGAACCAGCGCTTGTCGGTGGTCTGTGCCTACCTGTCCGCGATGTACGAGGCGCGCGCCGCGGCGGGCCGCCTGGGCTATCTCGACCAGAGCCTGCTGGAGGATGGCCAGGAGGCCCTGAGCTGGCGGCTGCGGCGGCATCGCAGCGTGGAAGGGCGCGCCCTGGCCCAGCGGCTGGAGCGGCTGTCGCACGCTGCCGAAGGCGCGCTCTATGAGTTTGGCACCCGCTTCACTTTCGAGAGCGCGTCGTACCAGTTCGAGCTGATGCGGCGCTTCCACGACCAGCTCGAACGGTTCCGCAAGACCTGCCTGCCGGGCGCCGGCGACTGGCCCGACCTGGCCCGCAACGTGGCCTGCGCCAACGGCAAACGCTGAACGCGAGGAGGCGGGCTTCGCTCAGATGCCCGCCATGCAGGTGTACTTGATCACGAGGTAGTCCTCGATGCCGTAGTGCGAGCCCTCGCGGCCCACGCCGGACTGTTTCACGCCACCGAACGGCGCGACCTCGTTCGAAATCAGCCCGGTGTTCACGCCGACCATGCCGTACTCGAGCCGTTCCGAGACACGCCAGACGCGGCCGAGATCGCGTGCATAGAAGTAGCTGGCCAGGCCGAACTCCGTGTCGTTGGCCATGGCCACGACATCGTCTTCGGTCTTGAAGCGAAACAGCGGCGCCAGCGGGCCAAAGGTCTCCTCACGCGCCACCAGCATGCCGGGCGCGACGTCGGCCAGGATGGTCGGCTCGAAGAATGTGTGGCCAAGCGCGTGCCGGTGGCCGCCCTCCAGCACGCGCGCGCCCTTGCCAAGGGCGTCGGCGATATGCTCTTCGACCTTGGCTACGGCCTTGTCGTCGATCAGCGGCCCGATGCGCACGCCTTCGTCCATGCCATTGCCGACTTTGAGCCTGGCGACCGCCGCGACCAGCTTCTCGGCAAACGCGTCGTAGACTTTGTCCTGGACGTAGATCCGGTTCGCGCAGACGCAGGTCTGGCCCGCGTTCCGGTACTTGGAGATGATGGCGCCTTCGACCGCGGCGTCCAGGTCGGCATCATCGAACACGATAAAGGGCGCATTGCCGCCGAGTTCCATCGATACCTTCTTGATGGTCGATGCGGTCTGCGCCATCAGCACGCGGCCGACCTCGGTGGAGCCCGTGAAGGTCAGCTTGCGCACCAGCGGGTTGCTGCTCAGTTCGCCGCCGATGGCACTCGCCGACCCGGTTACCACGGACAGCACCCCGGCCGGGATGCCGGCGCGTTCCGCCAGCACGGCAAGCGCCAGCGCGGTCAGCGGTGTTTGCGACGCCGGCTTGACCACCATGGTGCAGCCGGCGGCCAATGCCGGGCCGGCCTTGCGGGTGATCATGGCCGCCGGAAAGTTCCACGGCGTGATCGCCGCGCACACGCCCACCGGCTCCTTGGTCACGACAATGCGCTGCGTGCTGATCGGCGCCGGAATCGTTTCCCCGTAGACGCGCTTGCCTTCCTCGGCAAACCATTCAATGAACGACGCAGCATAGGCGATCTCGCCCTTGGCCTCGGCAAACGGCTTGCCCTGCTCGGCGGTCATGATGCGGGCCAGGTCATCCTGGTTGGCCAGGATCAGCTCGAACCACTTGCGCAGCAGCGCCGAGCGCTCCTTGGCCACGCGCGCGCGCCAGGCCGGCAGCGCGCGGCTGGCGGCCTCGACCGCCTGGCGGGCTTCCGCGGCGCCGAGCTGCGGCACCTGCGCCACGCGTTCGCCGGTGGCGGGGTTGGTCACGTCAATGTGGCGTTCGCCGTCGGTCCAGCGTCCGTCGAGATAGCACTGCTGGCGCAGCAGGGTGGGGTCTTGGAGCTTCAGCATGGTCGTTCGTCCATTGAAAAGACTGCCGGGAGGGGTTGGCGCGATTCAGGCATTGTAATCGCCGCCAGACATTGGGGGCGGGCTGGCCTGGCGTAGCGCTTGTGATGCTTTGTGGTGTGCGGGAGTTGTGGATGGCTAGCGCAAGCCCGGCCCGGAAATGCCCGGATGCCATGGTTCATGCATGGATCGCGCCACGACGGCGGAACAGGGATGCGGGATAGCCATCGCCGATGGACGGCGGCGGGAGGGAAGCTACAGGCGTTGAGGAGGCGTGCCGGGCTGTGATTGCGCTAACGCAAATCAACTGCCTTGGGTTGATCGGACTCGATGCCCCATTCGCCAAATTCCAGCCAGTCATCGCCGAGCAGTTCGGCGGGATGTTGGGTGCGGCTGGAGCCATTGCCACAGCCCATGGCGTCGACCGGGCAATACTTGTCGCAACCCCAGCAGATGCGTTCGGGATGGCTCGGGTGGATTGGGAATTTCTTTGCCATGATGCGGGGGACGGAACGCTGTGCTGATGTCACGAAAATGTTGCGATCAGTATGGCGCGCCGGGCGGCTACATGGTTTGCCGAAGATCAAGTCCGACGAGGGTGGCGTCGCGCCTTCAGCCTGAAGGCGCGTGACGGCTCAGAAAGCAAGGGCTTGGGCTGCCAGCTTCATCAGCACGCCGCTGCCGAGGCAGAGCATCACCCACCCGCCCAGGATCAGTGCATTGTCACGAAGGGTCATGATTGCCTCCAGTTTCGGTGGATGTGGTGTGTTTCAGGCGTGCGCGCCGTCGCTGTAAGGATCGAAGCCGCGCGCCGGGCTGCTCGAAACACCGCCGCGATCAAGGCCGGCCACTGTACGGGCGCCGTCGGTGTACGGGTCTGCCGTCCGGAACTGGTAACCGTAGCGGTCGCCGGGGTGGGTGTCGGCCACATTGCGGGCACCATCGCTGTACGGATTGGCATTGCCGACGCGGAATTCGTAGCCGTAACGGTCTCCGGCATGGGTGCTCGTGGACGGGGCTGCGTACACCGTGCCGACCGCGGCAGCGAGCGAAACGAGGAGGGCGGATGCAACGGTACGGACAACGATAGCGCGCGACATGATGATCTCCGGGTTGGTTGAATTTTTCAGAACGATTGCTTTTTGAGGTGCGTCGTTCATGTACGGAAATATAGGCCGGGTGTCGCGGTCTATTCGAGGCTGGATTAGGATTGTTTGTTCAATAAATTTGAATGATCAGCGATCACCGTGCGTGGTGGCAAGGCGGCCGGAAAAGGTCTCTTCGGGGACGTCGTGCTTGGCAATTCGCCGAAGAACCTCAAAAAAAAGCCGGAGGCGGCATCGGGATGCCAACCTCCGGCTTCAGGCAGGCACCTGGCGGCGCCTGCGGGATCGGATGTGCCGATCAGGCCTGGACCGATGCCAGGGCTGCGTTCAGCGTCTTGCTCGGGCGCATGATGGCGGACAGCTTTTCCGCGTCCGGCATGTAGTAGCCGCCGATGTCCACGGGCTTGCCTTGTACGTCCGACAGTTCGCCAATAATGGTCTTCTCATTTTCGGTGAGCTGCTTGGCGAGCGGCGCGAACGTCGCGGCCAGGCCGGCGTCTTCGGTTTGCGCGGCGAGTTCCTGGGCCCAGTACATGGCCAGGTAGAACTGGCTGCCACGGTTGTCGAGCTGGCCGGTCTTGGGCGAAGGGCTCTTGGCGTTGTCCAGCAGCTTGCCGGTAGCGGCGTCCAGCGTCTTGGCCAGGACCTTGGCCTTGTCGTTGCCCGACTTGATGCCCAGCTCTTCCAGCGACACGGCCAGCGCCAGGAATTCACCGAGCGAGTCCCAGCGCAGGTGGTTTTCTTCCACGAGTTGCTGCACGTGCTTCGGCGCCGAACCGCCTGCGCCGGTCTCGTACATGCCGCCACCGGCCATCAGCGGGACGATCGACAGCATCTTGGCGCTGGTGCCCAGTTCCATGATCGGGAACAGGTCGGTCAGGTAGTCGCGCAGGATGTTGCCGGTCACCGAGATGGTGTCCAGGCCACGGATTACGCGCTCGAGCGTGTAACGCATGGCGCGAACCTGCGACATGATATGGATCTCGAGGCCCTTGGTGTCATAGTCCTTCAGGTAGGTCTCGACCTTCTTGATCAGTTCGGCCTCGTGCGGACGGTACGGGTCCAGCCAGAACACCGCCGGCATGCCAGAGTTGCGCGCGCGCGTCACGGCCAGCTTGACCCAGTCGCGGATCGGCGCGTCCTTGACCTGGCACATGCGCCAGATGTCGCCCTGCTCAACCAGTTGCGTCAGCGCCGTCAGCACTTCGCCGGTGGCGTTGTCGACGATGCGGGCTTCGCCGTCTTCGGCGATCTCGAAGGTCTTGTCGTGCGAGCCGTACTCTTCGGCCTTCTGCGCCATCAGGCCTACGTTGGGGACGGTGCCCATCGTGACCGGATCAAAGGCGCCGTTGGTCTTGCAGAAGTTGATGATTTCCTGATAGATGCGGGCGAAGGTCGATTCCGGGATCAGGCACTTGGTGTCCTTGGTGCGGCCATCGGCGCCCCACATCTTGCCGCCGATACGGATCATGGCCGGCATCGAGGCGTCGACGATCACGTCGTTCGGCGCGTGCAGGTTCGAAATGCCCTTGGCCGAGTCCACCATCGCCAGTTCCGGACGATGTTCGTGGCACGCGTGCATGTCACGGATGACTTCTTCCTTCTTGGATTCCGGCAGCGTCTCGATCTTGGTGTACAGGTCCACCAGGCCGTTATTGACGTTCACGCCCAGTTCGTCGAACAGCTTCTGGTGCTTGGCGAAAGCGTCCTTGTAGAAGACCTTGACGGCGTGGCCGAACACGATCGGGTGCGACACCTTCATCATCGTCGCCTTGACGTGCAGGCTCAGCATCACGCCGGTCTTGCGCGCGTCTTCCATCTGGTCTTCGTAGAAGGCCAGCAGGGCCTTCTTGCTCATGAACATGCTGTCGACGATCTCGCCGGCCAGCAGCGAAACTTTCGGCTTGAGCACGATGGTCTTGCCGCTCTTGGTCAGCAGTTCCATGCGCACTTCACGCGCCTTGTCCAGGGTGATGGACTTCTCGCCGTGGTAGAAGTCGCCGTGCTTCATGTGGGCCACGTGCGTGCGCGAGGCCATGCTCCACTCGCCCATGCTGTGCGGGTGCTTGCGCGCGTAGTTCTTGACGGCGGCCGGGGCGCGGCGATCGGAGTTGCCCTCGCGCAGGACCGGGTTCACGGCGCTGCCCAGGCACTTGGAGTAGCGCTTCTGGATGGCCTTTTCTTCCTCGGTCTTCGGGTCTTCGGGGTAATCCGGGATCTTGTAGCCCTTGCCCTGCAGTTCCTTGATGGCGCTCATCAGCTGGAACACCGATGCGCTGATGTTCGGCAGCTTGATGATGTTGGTGTCGTCCAGCTGGGTCAGGCGGCCCAGTTCGGCGAGGTTGTCCGGCACGCGCTGCTCTTCGGACAGGAACTCGGGGAACTCGCCCAGGATACGGCCGGCAACGGAGATGTCGCTGGTCGTGACTTCAACGCCGGCCGGCTTGGTAAACGTGCGGATGATGGGTAGGAAAGCACTGGTCGCCAGCAGGGGGGCTTCGTCAGTCAGGGTGTAAATGATGGTGGGTTGCTGCGTACTCATTGCTTGCCTCTTGATCGGGGGGATGTCAAAGAATAGAACCACGCGCCGGTAGCTGGACCAATCAGCCGCCCGGCAAACACAGAATTTTGCCTGACTTTGCTTTCGGGCGGCTGACTTCCAGCGCATTTCTTGCGCTGGAATCGCCAATCCGCCCAATTTTGGTGCGAAAATCGCGTGACAATCAGGTCACTTCCGATGGCCAGGACGGAATTTTCGCGTTCGCGCCGCCTTGACCGGAATATTCTAGGTGCTGCAGGTGTTTACCCGTAGGGCCGTCCGGCAAAGCCACTGCCGGAGGACTATGCTCAGCTCGTGGGCCACCGGCGCCACGGCGCTGGCCGACACTGGAGAAAGGTCATGCAATTCCGAAATGGCAGTTGGCTGGCAGCCGCCGCGCTCGTGCTGGGCGCGTGCGCAACACTGCAGCCGGTCGAGACCGGCCAGAAGATGATCGGCAGCACGCAGGCCAGCGTGCGCGATGCCTTTGGCCAGCCTACGGAGACCTTCCCGCTCAATGACGGCCGCAGCCGCTGGATCTACTCGAAGCAGCCGCTGGGCTTCGCCGTGTACGCGGCCGACTTCGATGCCGGCGGCAAGCTGACGAACTTCCGCCAGATGCTGACGGAGGAGGAGATCTACAGCGCGCGTCCCGGCGTCTGGACCAAGCGCGATGTCGCCGAACGCTTCGGCTCGCCGCGTGAACCGGTGCAGTATTACCCGTTGATGAAGCGCGAGGCGTGGTCGTACCGTCTCTACGTCGCCGGTTACCAGCCGGCGCACTTCAGCGCCTATTTCGATGACCGGGGCGTACTGGACCGCACCATGATCATCGTGGACCCGCTGGGCGGCGATGCTCGCGACGGCAGCAAGTAAAGCCGGCGATGCGTCTGGCGTCGAGCTCTCCGACACCGCTCACGCGGGCCGGCGAAGCCACCGCGCGCATCTGGCTGGCGGGCGATATCACGGCCGGACCCGCCAAGCGGTCGCCGCAAGACGGACACGAATGAGTCTGCGTGAATCGGCCCGGCACACGGCCCGGTCCCGGTCACCTGCAGCCTGCGCATACGCCTGATACCAGGGGCGTGCGCCGCCCGGCAGCGCAACGAAGACTTGCCCTATGGCTTCCGAGGCACCAAAGTAACAAGTGGGCCGGCACGGCCGGTCATCCACGGGAGACTGGGTATGGGCAAAAAGAAGCAGGGCGAGCGCGATGCAGACCATGCCGGCGCCGCCGGCGGGAAGATGACCGGCAAGCAGTATGACGAGGAGCTGTTCCGGCTGCATGTCGAGCTGGTCAAGCTGCAGGACTGGGTCAAGGCGACCGGCGCCAAGGTCTGCATCCTGTTCGAAGGCCGCGACGGCGCCGGCAAGGGCGGGGTGATCAAGGCCATGACAGAGCGCGTGAGCCCGCGCGTGTTTCGCGTGGTGGCGCTGCCGGCGCCGACCGACCGCGAGAAGAGCCAGATGTACGTGCAGCGCTATATCCCTCACCTGCCCGCCGCCGGAGAGATCGTGATCTTCGACCGCAGCTGGTACAACCGGGCGGGCGTGGAACGGGTCATGGGATTCTGCAGCGAGGAGCAGGTGGACGTCTTCTTGCGAGGTGTACCTCTGGTCGAGCGGGCCATCATCCAGTCGGGCGTGGTGTTGCTCAAATACTGGCTGGAAGTCAGCGAGGAAGAGCAGACACGCAGGCTGGAGGACCGCATCACCGACCAGCGCAAGACCTGGAAGCTGACCGACATGGACCTCAAGTCGTACTCGCGCTGGTATGACTATTCCCGCGCGCGCGATGCCATGTTCGCGGCCACCGACACCGACGAATCGCCGTGGTTCGTGACCCGCTCCGACGACAAGCGGCGCGCCCGGCTGAACATCATCAGCCATCTCCTCGACCGCATTCCCTACGAAGCGATTCCGCGCAAGAAGCCAAAACTGCCGGCCCGGCAGAAGCCGGAGGGCTACAAGGAGCCGAGCCACGCGTACCGGCGCGTGCCCGAGCGCTTCTAGCCCATCACCATCGATCGAGCGCCGGCTACACCCGCTCCAGCGGGCGGTGCGGTAGCCGCGCCACGTCAGGCAATCTCCCGTTCAGCCGTCCGCGGCACCGCCACCGACGCATGGGCGCGCGCATGCTGCACCACCGGATAGCCGGCCGAAAACACCAGCCGGCCGGCGCACCAGGTATGCGTCACCAGCGGCTGGCCGGCGATGGCCGCCACGGCAATCACGTCGGCGCGCGCGCCCGCCACCAATCGGCCGCGGTCGTTCAGCAGGCAGGCATCGGCCGGATTGGACGTGACCAGCGCGAGCGCTTCGTTCAGCGGCAGTTCCGCCTGTTGCGCCGCGGCGAAGGCGGCGGCGATCAGGGTCGATGGCTGGTAATCCGAACAAAGGATATGGCCGACGCCGGCATGGATGGCATCGATCGCGCGCATCGAACCGCTCTGGCTCTGGCCGCGCAACACATTGGGTGCCCCCAGGATCGTCGGCAGCGCGCGATCTGCCGCTGCTTGCGCGGTCTCGACATTGATCGGGAACTCGCTCATGCGCACGCCCAGCGCATGCATGGCGGCAATGCGCTGCGGCGAATCGTCATCGTGGCTGGCGGTCGGGATCTGCAGGGCCTGCGCCGCCGCCAGCAGGCGCTGCACGCGCTCGTTGGCGCCTTCGAGCTGCGCGGTTTTCCTTTGCGCGGCGCCGACGGCTTCCTCGCGGCTCATGCCGTGGTTGCCCATCATGTACGACAGGTAGGCGTCCAGCGTCTTGAACTGGCCTTGTCCGGGCGAATGGTCCATGACCGAGAGCAGGTCAACCACGCCTTCCGCCATCAGCGCTTCAAGCACCGGCACGGCAGAGGCATCAGTCACCTCGTAGCGGCAATGGATGCGGTTGTCCACGAGGCTGTGGCTGCGGTACGCAGCGACGGCGCGCACCAGCGTGGAAGCGGTCTCGTTGTTGCGCACGCCGAACTGGTTGCTGGCGAACGACAGCGCGTGGTACGGCGTGGTGATGCCGGCCGCTGCATTGCGGCGGTCGACCTGTGCCACGGCGAAGTCAAGCGGGAACATCACACCCGCGCGTGGTTCCGCTTCCTTCTCGATGGCATCGGAGTGGACGTCGATCAGGCCGGGCATCACGGTGTGGCCATGCAGGTCGACGACCTGTGCGGAGGCGGGCACGGCATGCGGTGCAGGCTCGATGGCGGCAATGCGGCCATGCTCGATCAGCAGCGCGCTGTCATGCAGCACGCGGTCGGGCAGGACAAGTGTGGCGTGCGTCAGGTAGGTGGAAGACATTTCCAGTTCCAATTCCGGTTCCTGTTTCGGTAGGCAGGCAATTCAGGCGATGGCCGTGGCCGGCTGCAGCGGCAGCAGGCGCGTCGCGACGGCTTCGCGCACGGCGTCGTCGTGGAAGATGCCGATCAGGCAGCGGCCCTCAGCCAGGGCCTCGCGGATCAGCGCCACCACCACGGCGCGGTTGTCGGCGTCGAGCGAGGCCGTCGGCTCGTCGAGCAGCAGGATCGGGTGTCCGCCGATCAGCCCGCGCGCGATGTTCACGCGCTGCTGTTCGCCTCCCGAGAACGTGGCCGGGGGCAGATCCCACAAGCGGCGCGGCAGGTTCAGCCGCTCCAGCAGTGCGGCGGCGCGGGCACGGGCCTCGTCGCGGCCGGTGCCGCGCTGCTGCAGCGGGTCGGCCACGACATCGAGCGCCGCCACGCGCGGAATGGCGCGCAGGAACTGGCTGACATAGCCGATCACGTCGCGGCGCAGCTTCAGGATGACCTGCTCGGGCGCATGGCTGAGCATGATCCACGGCGCGTCCGGCGCAGCGGCATCGCGCAGGCGGATCGTGCCTTCGGTGGCCAGGTAGTTGCCATACAGGCAGCGCAGCAGCGTGCTCTTGCCGGTGCCGGACGGCCCGGACAGAACCAGGCATTCGCCGGCTGCCGCATCGAAATCAATGGCGCGCAGCACGGGCAGGCGGATGCCGCCCTGGTTGTGCAGCGTGAACATCTTGCCGAGGCCGCGGACCTCGATCATGGCTTGCTTGGGTTCGGCTTGTGTCATGGTCAGCCCTGCAGGATGGACGAAACCAGCAGCTGCGTGTACGGATGCTGCGGGTCGTCGAGGATCTGGTCGGTCAGGCCTTGTTCCACCACGCGGCCGCCTTGCATGACCAGTGTGCGATGCGCCAGCAGGCGGGCCACGGCCAGGTCGTGCGTGACCAGGATGGCGGCCAGGTCGAGATCGGTCACCAGGCGGCGCAGCAGGTCCAGCAGGCGCGCCTGCACCGAGACATCGAGCGACGCCGTCGGCTCGTCCATGAACACCAGCCGCGGATGCGTGACCAGGTTGCGCGCGATCTGCAGGCGCTGCTGCATGCCGCCCGAGAACGTGGACGGTACGTCGTCCAGGCGCGCCAGGTCGATTTCCATCTTCTCCAGCCATGCACCGGCGATCTCGCGCAGGTCGCCGTAGTGGCGTTCGCCGACGGCCATCAGCCGTTCGGCGATGTTGGCGCCGGCGCTGACCTGCATGCGCAGCCCGTCTCGCGCATGCTGGCGCACGAAGCCCCAGTCGGTCCGCGCCAGCAGGCGCATGCGCGCGCTGGAAAGCGTGGCCAGGTCGGTCAGGCCGCTTTCGCGCATGTCATAGCTGACGGTGCCGCGCTGCGGCGGCGCCTGCATCGACAGGGCTTGCAGCAGCGTGCTCTTGCCCGAGCCCGATTCGCCCACCACGCACAGCACTTCGCCGGGGTAGAGATCGAAATTCACGTCGTGGCAGCCATGTACGCCGTCCCAGGTGCGCGTGAGGCCGCGGACGGAAAGCAGTGGCGTGGCGCTCATTGTGCGGCTCCTTCAGCCTGCTGCGCGGCGACGCGGTCGCCGCAATACTCGGTGTCCGAGCACACGAACATGCGCGTGCCAGCGTCATCGGTAATGATCTCGTCGAGGAAGCTGTCGGTCGCACCGCACTGGGCGCAGCAGTGGCTCCATTTCTCGACCGTGAACGGGTGGTCGACGAAATCGAGGCTCTTGACCGAAGTGTACGGCGGTACCGCATAGACGCGCTTCTCGCGCCCGGCGCCGAACAGCATCAGCGCGGGGCTGCGATCGAGCTTCGGGTTGTCGAACTTGGGAATCGGCGACGGCCGCATCATGTAGCGCTGGTTGACGATTACGGGATAGTCGTAGGTCGTGGCGATATGGCCGTGATGGGCGATGTCTTCGTACAGCTTGACGTGCATCGAGCCATACTCGGCCAGCGCATGCATGGTGCGGGTCTCGCGCTCGCTCGGTTCCAGCCAGCGCAGCGGCTCGGGAATCGGCACCTGGAACACCATCACCTGGCCCGCGTGCAACGGCGACTCGGGAATGCGGTGGCGGGTCTGGATGATGCTGGCCTCGGCCGTGCGCTCGGTGGTCTTCACGCCCGTCACGCGGCCGAAGAAGCGGCGGATATTGATGGCGTTGGTGGTGTCGTCCGATCCCTGGTCGATCACCTTGAGCACGTCCTGCGTGCCGATGATGGCGGCCGTGACCTGGATGCCGCCCGTGCCCCAGCCATACGGCAGCGGCATTTCGCGGCTGCCGAACGGTACCTGGTAGCCGGGGATGGCGACTGCCTTGAGCAGCGCGCGGCGCAGCATGCGCTTGGTCGACTCGTCGAGGTAGCCGAAGTTGTAGTGGTCGTCGCGGGCCACGGTGGCCGGCGCGGCGGTAGCGTTGGTCTGACTCATGCCAGCGTCTCCTCCTGAGGCTGGGTATCGGACGCAGCTGCGGCAGGCACCGCATCGGGCCGGGCCGCTTCCTGTTCCGCGCGCAGCCGGCGCAGCAGTTCCAGGTTGGCCTGGAAGTCCACGTAGTGGGGCAGCTTCAGGTGCTGCACGAAGCCGGAGGCCTCGACGTTGTCGCTGTGGTACAGCATGAATTCCACGTCATTGGCCGGCGCGTCGGCGGCTTCGCCAAGCTCGCCGGCGCGCATGGCGCGGTCGGCCAGCGCCATCGACATGGCCTTGCGTTCGCCGTAGCCGAACACCAGGCCGTAGCCGCGCGTGAAGCGCGGGGCCTCGCTGGCGTTGCCGGTGAACTGGCTGACCATCTGGCATTCGGTCAGCTCGACTTCGCCGATCGTCACCGCAAAGCCAAGCTCTTCCACGAACAGCTCGACTTCGGCCGTGCCATAGCGGATCTCGGCCGCGAACGGGTGCGAGTTGCCGTAGCCGCGTTGCGTGGAGTACCCCATCGACAGCAGGAAGCCTTCATCCGCGCGTGCCAGGTTCTGCAGCCGCGCGGCGCGGCCCGCCGGCAGCGTCAGCGGCTCGCGGGTCAGGTCCGGCGGGGCCGGGTCGCCGGCAGGGATGGCATCGGCCTCGACCAGTTCATCGGCTTCGAGCAGCGCGGTCACGCGCGGCATGTCGGAGGCCAGCGGTTCGGGCGACGGTGGCAGCGGCGCCGGATCGCGTTCGGCTTCGAGCGAGAAGTCCAGCAGGCGCTGCGTGTAGTCGTAGGTCGGGCCGAGTACCTGTCCGCCCGGAACGTCCTTGAAGGTCGAGGAAATCCGGCGTTCCAGGCGCATCTTGCCCGTGTCGACCGCCTGGGTGTAGCCGAAGCGCGGCAGCGTGGTGCGGTAGGCGCGCAGCAGGAAGATCGCTTCGATCTGGTCCCCAGCGGCTTGCTTGAGCGCCAGCGCGGCCAGGTGCGGATCGTATAGGGAACCCTCGGCCATCACGCGCGAGACCGCCAGCGGCATCTGCTCGCGGATCTGCGCCAGCGTCAGCTCGGGCACCGCGGTGTCGCCACGGCGGTAGGTATCGAGCATCTGGTAGGAATTGAGGATGGCACGTTCGCCCCCTTTGACGGCTACGTACATGTCAGTCCTCCAGTTGCGTGGTGCGGGGCAGCGCGCAGAATTGGTCGCCGCTGGTCAGCAGCAGGTCGACGCCCAGCGGGAATGCGGCATGGTTGGCGCCCCATTGCACGCGGAAGTCTCCGGGCAGGCCCGTCACGCGAAGCGCTTGGGTGGTCTCGATGCCAGGGCCGCGCAGCGAGAGCGCTTCGCCGTCGTCAAGCGACGCGACTTCCACGATGAGCGTGGCGGACCGGTCCGGATAGGTGGCCTCGCCCTGCGCGCAAGCGGACAGCGGCGGCTGGGCGTGGCCGGGGGGCACGCAGACAAAGGTAGCGGCGCCCACGTCGTCCACCAGCGGGCAGCCGCAGTGGAAACGCAGGAAGGCGCGCACCGCGGCGGGCACGCCCGCTGGCAACCAGACCGGTGTGTCGGCGTCCGCCAGGGTCAGGAGCAGCGCGGCCTGGGCCGGCGAGAGGCCTTCCGGCACGCCGCTGGTCACCGGTAGCGGCTGCACGGTGCCAGGCCGTGCCATGGCATCCAGCGTGTGGCGGAATACCTGCTGGGCGTCTTCGACCGGGTTGCCGAAGCCGGGCAGCAATGCTGCGCTCGCGGCGGCGGAGGTTGTTTGAAGCGTTTGCATGTCAGTCTTCTCCGCGAACCATGGTGAAAAACTCCACGCGCGTCTGTGCGGCAACGCCCGCGCGACTGGCCGCGCGCTCGGCGTGAGCCCGGGCGAGCGGCGCGAGCACCACGTCGTGCACGCGCCGGTGCCAGTCCGCGCGCTGGAGCAGGGCGTCCAGCACGGCCGCCTGCTCGGCATGGCGCGTGCCGCGCCCTTGCACGTAGGCAACGCCCGCCGTGCCGCCGTCGGCACCGCCTTCGAGCACGACGGCGCAGCGCGTCACCGAGATTTCGCCCAGGTTGAACTGCGCACCGGTGCCGCCCGCACGGGCGCGCACCATGGCCATGCCGGCTTCCGGCTTGCGCAGCAGCCGATAGGCGGGCAGGGCGTCCTGCCGGGAAAGCTGCGCGTAGGCCGCATCGAGCGCATCCGGCTGCGCCAGCGCCAGGATGCGCAGCCAGGCAGCGCGGGCGGCGTTGGCATCCGCCGTGGTATCGTGTTCCATTGTCACCCCTATACGTCTATACGTTTAGATGTTAGCAGTCTCAACACGGCGACACTAGAACACACGGGTATGAAGCTTTTGTGACGGACCCGCCCAATGCTCGGACTCGAACGTTGCGCGCCGGGGCTGAGGCACAATTGCGGGGATGGAACGGATTGATGCGGGGAAGTCTTTGCATGCCTCTAGTGGAATCCGCTCCGGTGAATGCTTGATGACAAAGGGCAAGGCAAGACAATGTCTGATCGAGAAGTCGAACGGGGTTCCGGCGTTGCGGTATGGCGCCAGATTGGCGAGGCACTGGCGGAAGACATCCGCAACAAGCTCTATGGCCCCGGTGAACAACTGCCGCCGGAGCCGGAGCTGGCCAGCCGCTTCGCGGTCAACCGCCACACCATCCGCCGCGCCATGGGCGAGCTGGAACTGAACGGGCTGGTGCGGATCGAGCAGGGCCGCGGCACCTTCGTGCAGGAACACGCGATCGACTATGCGATCGGGCGCCGCACGCGCTTTTCGCAGAACCTTGCGGCACAGGGCATGCGCGGCCATATCGAGATCCTGGACAGCCGCGTCATGCGTGCGCCCGACATGGCAAAGCACCTTGGCCTGCCGCGCACGGCGGATATCCTGCACGTACAGATGATCGGCAAGGCGGAAGACCGCACCATCGACGTCGCCGACCATTACTTCGACAACAAGCGCTTTCCCGGCCTGGCCGAGCAAGTGCGCGAAAAGCTGTCGATCTCGCGCGGGCTGGCGCATTTCGGCATTGCCGACTACACGCGCAAATGGTCGCGCATCACCGCATCGATGCCCACCGCACCCGTTGCGCGGTTGCTCAACCAGCCCAAGACACGCCCCGTGCTGCAGGTGGAAGCGCTGAACGTCGATATCGACGGCGCGCCATTGCAGTACAGCATGACCCGTTTTGCCGGTGACTGGGTGCAGCTCACCGTTTCCGACAACGAATAGCCCATCGAGCCACGCGCATCGGGAGCACCTTCATGACGGCCAGGAACGATCTCGATCTGAAGCATTGGTCTAGACATCTGGCTGTCACGCGCCGGCGCTAACGTATCGACCATGCCTATCACTAGCCCATCCACTACGCCCCCGCTTGCGGGGATCACCAGCCGCCGCGTACTCGGCACGGGCGGCATCGTCCCGGCCACGCTCGGGTTCCACGACGGCTGCGTGGCGCAACAGGTGCCGCAGGCGGGGACTTGCCTCGATGCAGGCGACTTGCTCGTGCTCCCCGGCATCGTCGATATCCATGGCGATGCCTTCGAGCGTGCCGTGATGCCGCGCCCCGGCGTGAGCTTTCCCTATGCGGGCGCGCTGCTCGACGTCGATCGACAGTTGCTTGCGCACGGCATCACGACGGAGTTCCACGGCGTGACGCTGTCGTGGGAAGGCGGCCTGCGCGGCGAGGCCTACGCGCTGCGGATGTTCGAAGCGCTGGCCCAACTCGAGCCGGTGCTAGGTGCCTCGCACAAGGTACACCTGCGTTTCGAGGCCTATCACCTCGATGGCGTGGAAACCGCGCTGGCCTGGATGGAGGCGGGGCGCGTCGGGCTGCTGGCGATCAACGACCACCTGCCGACCATGGCCCGCCGCATCGGCGACGAGCGCAAGGTCCTGCAGTACGCGGAGCGCGCGGAGTGCGACATGGAGACGTTCTGCAATCGCCTGCGCACGGCCAGCCGCCACGCACAGGACGTGCCGGCCGCGATGTCCCGGCTGGTTGCGGCAGCCTGCAATGCGGGCCTGCCCGTGGCGTCGCATGACGACCCGGACCTCGCCACGCGGCAGCACTACCACCGGCAAGGCTGCCGCATTGCGGAGTTCCCGATGACGGTCGAGACCGCGCGCCTGGCGCGCCAGCTCGGCGACGATGTCGTGTTCGGCGCGCCCAATGTGGTGCGTGGCACCAGCCACACCGGCGCGCCCAATGCCACGGAAATGGTATCGGCCGGCCTGTGCACGGTGCTCGCGTCCGACTACTACTATCCGGCGCCCCTGCAGGCCGCGTTCCGGCTGGTGCAGCTCGGGGTGGCGGATCTTCCGGCCGCCTGGAAGCTGGTCTCGCGCAATCCGGCGCGTGCCGCGGGCCTGCGCGATCGCGGCACGCTGGCCCCGGGCCTGCGCGCCGACGCGATCATGGTCGATGACCGCCAGCCCGGCCTGCCGCGTGTCGTCGCAACAATCGTTGGCGGCGAGGTCAGGCACGCCGCCATGTCGCTGCCCGTCATCGACATCTCCGATGCCCGGTTCGCCGGCAACGACAGCAAGGCGGCGTGATCATGCAAGCGCATCGCTACGCCATCTACCTCGCCCCCGGCGAACCGTACCGCGCCTTCGGCAGCCAGTGGCTCGGCCGCGACGCCGACACCGGCACCGCGCTGCCTGACCCGGACCGGCCGCAGGCGTGGATTGACGCACCAGCGCACTACGGCCTGCACGCCACCCTGAAGCCGCCGTTCAGGCTGGCCGCGGGCACGTCGGCACCGATGCTGGACGCCGCGGCCCGCGCCTTTGCCCGCGAACACGCCGCGTTCGATGCGCCGCTGGTCTTGCACTCGCTGCGCGGGTTCCTTGCCTGGTGCCTGGACGAGAACACCGCCGGCGCCCGTGCGACACACGCACTGGCCGATGCCTGCGTACAGGCCTTCGAACCGTTCCGCGCACAGGCCACTGCCGAGGAACTGGCCCGCCGCAAGCCCGATCAACTCACGCCCGCGCAGCGCCAGATGCTGGAGATATGGGGCTACCCCTATGTCTTCGACACCTTCAAATTCCATATCACGCTGACCGGCATGCTGACGCCAGGGGAGGCCGACGCCGCGCTTGCCAGGCTGTCCGCCGATTGCCGCACGCTGCTGCAAGCGCCGTTGCACGTGGACGGTGTGAGCGTCTTCGTGCAGCCGAAAGCCGGCGAAGACTTCGTCGTCGGCAGGCACTACCGCTTCGACGGCGGCGTGGTGGACGGCGTTGGCACCGCCTATCTCGAACCGTGAGCCAACCCATGCGCATCGATGGCAACGGTCTTTTCTACGTGATGGGACCTTCAGGCAGCGGCAAGGATTCGCTGCTGCGCGCGCTGCATTCGCGGCTGGGGCCGGAAGACCGCGTGGTCGTGGCCCATCGCTACATCACGCGTGATGCGGACGCCAACGAGGCCTCCGTCTCCCTGACCACTGGCGAGTTTGAGCGCCGGGCCGGCCTGGGCTGCCTGGCGTTGCACTGGCGCAGCCATGGCCTGCACTACGGCATCGGCGTGGAGATCGAGCCGTGGCTGGCGCGCGGCCTGAAGGTCATCGTCAACGGCTCGCGCGAGTACCTGCCGCATGCGGTGGCGCGCTATCCGGCGCTATGCGCCGTCCATGTCCGCGTCAAGCCGGAAGTGCTGGCGGCACGCCTGCGCCAGCGCGGCCGGGAATCGGAAGAGGCGATCGCGCGGCGACTGGCACGCGCGACGGAAGACTTTGCCGTGCCGGCGCAATGCCGGCTGGTGGAGATTGACAATAGCGGCGCACTGGCCGACTCGACGGAAGCCTTCGCGCGCCTGGTCGGGGTCTGACTGCGTAGCCGCCAGCGCCTATAGCGCCGTACTGAAGCTGATGCCGTGCTCGGTGAACCCGAGCCCCCGATAGAACGCATGGGCGCGCAGGCGGCGCGCGCTCGAGGAGAGGGCCAGCTTGCACGCCCCGCCTTCACGCGCCAGCCGCATGGCTTCAAGCATCATGGCCTTGCCGACGCCCGTGCCGCGCATGGCGGGGGCGACCACCACGCCTTCGACGATGGCTTCCGGACGTCCGTCGTGGACCATGACCGGAAACAGCAGCAGGCTGAAGGTGCCCGCCGGCACGCCATTCGCATCGACCATGAGGTAGCAGCGATAGGACGGGAACGCCCGCATCGCCGCGAAGCGCTCGCGCAGGGTGGCGAGCGGCAGTTCCGGCTCGTTGTCCATGGTCGCGAGCAGGGCGGCAAGCTGCTGAAGCTCTTCGTCGCTGCCCCGCACCTCGCGCAGCGTCATCGCCGGATCGCTCATGCCGCGGCGCGCGTGCAGCGTGCGGCCATGTCGAGGTAGTGGGCGAGCGAAGGCGTGGGCAAGTCCACCACCTTGGCCAGGTCGTCGTAGCGGCGCAGCCGCACCGCTGCGTCGGCATGCGGGCCCGCGGCGAACGTGGCGGCCTGGGTCGCGTCGTACGGGCCGCCCTGCAGGGCCAGGCTGTGGACCGACGCCGGCGACAGCGTGCCGAAGTAGCCCGCATCCACCGTGCACAGGTAGCGCTTGGCGGCGACGTGCAAGCGGATCGGCTCGGTGACGGCCGCGTCAAAGAGTCCGGCCAGCGCGTCGGCGGCGGCTTCCTGGTGCCGCATGTCGGTGGTGCTGCTTTCGGCCAGCATGAGGTGGCCGACGTCGTGCAGCAGCGCGGCGACGATCAGCGCTTCCGGTTCGCCGGCCTGTTCGGCCAGTTGCGCGCATTGCAGCGCGTGGGCGGTCTGGCTGATGGCCTCGCCGCCGTAGTAGGCGGTGCCGTGGCTGGCAAACAGGGATTCGATGCGGGGCAGGGTCAGCATGGCATTCTGCAAGAGGTGGGACTTGAGTTCGTGAGGTCAGACCAGCACTTTGCGGATCTGCGCCGAGACCACGTCGATCGCGATCACGAACACAATGATAATGATCATCACGGCACACGTCTGCCCGTACTGGAAACTGCGGATGATTTCCCACAGCACGGTCCCGATCCCGCCGGCGCCGACGATGCCCACCACCGAAGCCGAACGCACGTTCGACTCGAAGCGGTACAGCGCGAACGACAGCCACAGCGGCAGCACCTGCGGAATCACGCCATAGACGATCTCTTCGAGCGGCCCCGCACCGGTGGCGCGCACGCCTTCGACCGGGCGCGGATCAATGGCCTCGACGGCCTCGGCGAAAAGCTTGGCCAGTACGCCGGTGGTGTGGATCCAAAGCGCCAGCACGCCGGCGAAAGGACCCAGGCCAACGGCCACGATGAACAGCATGGCGAAGACCATCTCGTTGATGGCGCGGCACGCGTCCATGAGGCGGCGCGCCGGCTGGTAGACCCATGCCGGCACGATATTGGCCGAGCACAGCAGGCCGAACGGCACGGCCATGAAGACGGCGATGGCCGTGCCCCACACGGCGATCTGCACGGTCACGAGCATTTCGTCCAGGTAGTGGCGCCAGTCGCGGAAATCAGGCGGGAAGAAGTCGGCGGCAAACTTTGCCATGTTGCCGGAATCGCGCAATAGGTCCAGCGGACGCATGTCGGCGCCGTTCCACGACAGGACCAGCATGGCCAGCACGATCGCCCAGATCAGCATCACGGAAAGCGGCGTGCGCGGCGGCCGGGCCTGGCTGTTTGGGGAGGGCGGCCGGGCGCGCTGGGTGGTGGCGGTCATGGGGACAATCCAATGTGGCAAGAAGACGAGACAAGATGCGGCGGCTGGCGGCATGTGCGCGCGCCAGCCGCCAGGGTGGTTACTGCGTGCTGACAGCCTTGTCGAGTTCGGCCAGGCGGCGCGATACGTCGGCAAGCTGCTTCTGCTTGTCGGCGCCGGCCAGCGTGGTGTCGGTCTCGATGCGCGCCTTCTCCTTGGCCAGTTCGATCTGGCGGATCGGCACCAGTTGCGCGTCGCTGGAAGGACGGAAGCCCTGGTAGGTCAGCGTGGCCAGCACCTGCTTCTCGCGTGCGGCATCGGCACCCTTGCCGTAGTTGACGAAGAAGGTCTGGATCTTCTTCTTCATGTCGGCCGGCAGGTCCTTGCGGTAGACCAGCGGATCCGCCGGGATCAGCGGGGACTTCCACAACACACGCACCTGGTCATACGGGTTCTTGCCCGTGTTGATGCGGTAGCGCTCGAAGTTCTCGGTGTTGTTGACGGCCACGTCGACCTGCTTGTTCAGCACCGACAGCAGATTGGTTTCGTGGTTGCTGATGCGCACGGCCTTGAACAGCGTCTTCGGCTCGACCTTGTTGGCGGCCCAAAGGTAGTAACCCGGCACGGCCGTGCCCGAGGTCGAGTTCGGGTCGCCGGCACCATAGCTCAGTTCCTTGCCGCGCTTGATGACGTCTTCGACGCTCTTGAGGTCGCTGTCCTTGTTGACGATCAGCAGCGACCAGTAGCCCGGGTTGCCGTCCTTGTCGATCACCGAGGCGAAGACTTCGCCGTTGGCGCGGTCCACGGCTTCCATGGCGGACTTGTTGCCGAACCATGCGATCTGCACCTTGTTGAAGCGCATGCCTTCGATGATGCCGGCGTAGTCCGAGGCAAAGAACGGCTTGATGGTGACGCCCAGCGACTTGCTGAGGTCATCGATCAGCGGCTGCCAGGCCGACTTCAGGTTCGACGACGACTCCGTCGAGATAAAGCCAATGTTCAGCGTCTTGGCGTCCTGCGCAAAAGCGGGCATGGCGACCACGCCCGATGCCACCACGGCGAGAAAAGTTCTGCGAAGCATGGGATGACTCCGTTTGGAATTCGATGTGGAGAACGTCCTGGGGACGTCTGAAAAAAGAGCGACGCGCGACCGCTTTCAGGCCGTCGCGAGATTCATGGGTGCCAGCACGGGCGCGGCAACGGCTACGCTTTCCGGCTCGCGGTCCAGGGTGTCGTGCAGCAGTTCTTCCGCCTCGGTACCGTACAGTTCGCGCAGCATGTGGGGCGTCAGCGCGGCGGACGGGCCGTCGTAGACGACCTTGCCATGGCGCAGCGCGACCACGCGCGGGCAGTAGCGCATGGCCACGTCGACCTGGTGCAGCGATACCACCACGGCAACCTGGCGCGTGCGGTTGATCTGCGACAGCAACGACATCACGCGGCGCGACGATTCCGGGTCCAGCGAGGCGATCGGCTCGTCGGCCAGGATCACGCGGGCGTTCTGCACCAGCGTGCGGGCGATGGCGGCGCGCTGCTGCTGGCCGCCCGACAGCGTCGAGGCCCGTTGGAACGCATAGTCGTCTATACCAACCTGGGCAAGCGCATCGAGGCCCGCCTGGATCTCGTCGGCCTTGAACAGGCGCAACAGGCTGCGCCACTTCGGCAGGCGCGAGAGCATGCCGACCAGCACATTGGTCATGACCGGCAAGCGCCCGACCAGGTTGAACTGCTGAAACACAAAACCGATTTCCGAGCGAACGCTGCGTACGTTGCGCGCGAGGCGTCCGTGGCTCTGGACGGTGCGGCCGTTCACGAGGATCTCGCCGCAGCGCGCATCGCTGGTAACAAAGCCGGCGATGTGTCGCAGCAGCGTAGACTTGCCGGAGCCCGAAGCGCCCAGCAGTGCGACCATTTCGCCGGGCGCGACGTGCAGCGTGACATCGTCAAGCGCCTTGCGGTCTGCGCGGAACGACTTGGTCAGGCCGCGCACTTCGATGGCATGCATCATCTGACTCCCTTGCTTGAATGACGTGCGCATTCTGGCTGCCAGCCATGACAGAACGATGACGAATGACAGGGCTGCCGCAAGGAAAGGGAGAGAAAACGTGTAGTTGAATTTCGTCACGCAACGGTCATAATCGCTTTACAGAATCCTCCTCAATCGGGCTTCGATGCAATCGCTGATGCGCGTGACGATTCGTATGATTACGGTACCGGGCACTCCCGGACAGGCAGCCCTTCACAGGGCGGCTGTTTATCCGACGTCGGAAGACGGCGCGGACCCGCTGATGGTGAGCGACTGGAGCCAGCGCGAACCTGAAGTCTTCCTCGCTGCCCAAACGTGGGCGCGAAGCCGCGCATTCATCATCTCCAATCCGCGCAGTGGCTCGTTCTATGGCGGCCGATACGGGCGCTACTAGCCGTTAGCGCACGGGTCCTGCTGGCGCCTCCTGGTCATGGTGCCGTCACCGCATGATGCTATTCATGCTGCATGCCGTTGCCATGCGATGATTGCCGCCATGCCTGCATTGCCTCCCGAACCGAAGCGCGACTCCCGTCGTCCGTGGCTGCGCCGCGGCATGGCCGGGGCCGCATGGATTGCGCTTTCCACGCTCGCGCTGACCGCCCAATGCCGCCAGGAAGACCTGTGGCTGCCGGGCATGACGCGGGACAGCCTGTGGAAACACGTGCAGCAACGCTGCCTGATGCCGGAACGGGAGCGACATGCCGACTGCGCCGTGGTTGACCGCGAACGCGGTCTGGTGCTCTATAAGGACGCCATCGGCCCCAGCCATTACCTTGTGATCCCGGACCATAGGGTGACAGGCGTGGACGATCCGAAGCTGTGGGACGATGACAAGGCCCAGAACCAGTGGGCGTTCGGCTGGGAAGCGCGCGATATCGTCAGCCAGGCCATCGGCCAGCCCGTTCCCGACAACCTGGTCGGCCTGGCGGTGAACTCCCGCGCATCGCGCAGCCAGGACCAGCTTCACATCCATCTCGACTGCATCAGCGAGGCCGCGCGCGCGTTTGTTGCCGAGAACGCAGCTAAAGCCAGCGAAGGCTGGGGCGATTTCCGCTTCCAGGGCAAGCCGGTGCGTGCCGTGCTGATCCCGTCATCCGACCACACGCTGCGCATCAATGCCTTCGACGCGGTCCGGTCGAGCCTTGGCGAGCCGGCACGCATCGCGGACCGCGGGGTATTCGTCAGCTATGTGCCGGGGCGCGAAGGCCCGTCCGGCTTCCTGGTGGTGGATCAGCCCGTCGACGGTGCATCCGGCAGCACCGGCCATGCCAGCGATTTCCTGGATCGTGCGTGCCGCCTCGGCCGGACACCGCAGTGATGTCAGACATTGGGATGGTGTCCGGTCAAATCCTGCCGAAAAAGGGCCGCGACCCCGGCGCCTTTGTCCTACGCTGGTGAGCATCTCGTCCCGAGAAACCGCGGGGATTTCATGGCGACACCATCACAATTCATCCAGTGCTACGCCCATGCGCCGGAGTCCGCGCCGGGTGCCTGGCACTGGAACTGCCCGATCTGCGTCGGCCGCTTCTGCGCCGGGGCCACGCATGCGGTGCGCCGTGGCGTCAGCTTCGCGCTGTATTGCCACCACCACGAACGGCTCCTGCTGGCGCGCCCGATGCCCGGTGACCAGATCGAACTGAGCCTGACCGGGCCCTTGCCCGAAAGCGCGGCCATCGAAGCGGTGGCAGCGGCCAACGCCGACGGCCAGCGCGTCGTTTATCAGCAAGATCGCACGCATTGATGGCGCCACCGGGCAACTGACTCCAAAGGTCGCCTTGCGCACAATATGGTGATATATTACATATCACCATATGATCCTTGCCCGGTTTCCGCCATGTTCGATCCTTCGTTGCTTGGCCGGATGGCCTTTACGCACGCCAGTCCGTCGGACCTGCCATTGCCGCCGGGCCGCCATCGACTTGGCGTCGCCGGCGAACGTGACGCCGTCCTGTACGTGCCCGAAGGCATCCAGGCGGATGCGCCGGTGCCGCTGTGGATCATGTTCCACGGTGCGGGCGGGTTTCCGGAGAAGGTGCTGCCGTTTATCGAACCCCATGCGGATGCGCACAGATTCCTCATCCTCGCGCCGCATTCGACCTTTCCCACGTGGGACATCGTGATTGGCGGCAACGGTCCCGACCTGCAGCAACTGCATCACGCACTGGCGGCGGTCGGGGCGCGTTACCCGATCCGTCGCGACCGGCTCGCGTTTGCCGGTTTTTCGGATGGAGCGAGCTACGCGCTCTCGATCGGCATTACCAATGGCGATATCGCCAGCCACGTGATCGCCTTTTCGGGCGGTTTCATGTCCGTGTTCATGCAGGAGGGCACGCCCAGGGTCTTCATCGCGCATGGATTGAGCGACGAGCAATTGCCGGTGCAGACCAGCGGACGGACCCATGCCACCAGGCTGAAGGCGGCCGGCTACGATGTCGAATATGTCGAGTTCGACGGCCCGCATGCCATCCAGCCGGCCGTGGTCGGCGAGGCCATCCGCTTCTTCCTGGCATAGCGCACCGTTGCGTGGCCCGGGGGGTACGACGCTAACGGAGCGCAACCCATGAACTTCGAAATCCCGCAGTCCCTGATCCATCCGCTGCTCGCAATGATCGAGGCCGAATCGCCACTGGCGCGGCAACTCAGGGAGCACGGGCTCTGCCACGGCAACATGCTGGTGTCGGCGCGCCTGTTCGATGCACAGTCGCTGAGTTCGCTCTACACACTGAGCAAGGCGCAGAACGAGCGTGAATTGCTGTTCCAGATGCTGGCGCTCGACAACATCTACAACGCGCCGCAGGCGCGCACCATACCGGGCCTGGAGATGCTGGTGGCGGGGCTGGTCGCCTATCTGTCGCGCGATGCCATCGATGGGTGGCTGTACCAGCGCGGCCGCGATGGCGTGCTGCTGCCGTGGCTGGTCGTGCGTATCCGCCATGTGGAGCCGGAGCAGGGCATGCCATATGTCGCCATCGACATGCTGGCAAACACCATGCAGTCCGCCAACTCGACACTTACCGATCCGACCCGCCGCAGAGGGGGCATGACGACATCGATCGTCATCACGCGCGACGAGATCGTCGACCGCACCATCCCCGAATTGCTGGCCGACTTCGGCTTCTTCAAGGAATGCGCGGAATTCCGGCAGGAGTACGAGCTGCACGCGCAGCGCTTCGTGCGCTACCAGCGCCGCTTTGGCGCGCAGTTCATCGCGACGGGCGCCGCCTTCACCGTCGAGGGCAAGGGCAACGTCGCGCTGGCGCGCCTTGGCGACGGCGTGGCCGCACGCTGCATCAATGACGAGGAACGGCTCGAACGCCGTTTCGAAGTGGCCTGTGATGCCGAGTTCTGGCGCAGGGCCGGCGTCCCCAGCGGCTTCGAGAAAGTGCCGCTGCACGGCTACGTCAACCTGTTCCACCTGGAGTGGCACCAGAACGTCTGGGTGCATGTCCAGCACCTGACCGAATACCGCTACCGGCCCGAACTGCGCGACAAGCTGGTGCTGCCGGATCACCATCGCGACCTGATCGATATCCTGACCTCGCACATGGACGTGCTGGTGCAGGACTTCGTGCCCGGCAAGTCGGGCGGCACGACCATCCTCTGCCAGGGAGCGCCCGGACTCGGCAAGACACTGACTGCGGAGGTGTATGCGGAAGTCGTCGGCAAGCCGCTGTATCGCGTGCATTCGGGGCAGCTCGGCACGACCGCGGCTTCGGTGGGCGCATCGCTCATGGAAATCCTGCGCCGTGCCATGCGCTGGAATGCGGTGCTGCTGCTCGACGAGGCCGATGTCTATATCCGCCGCCGCGACAACGACCTGGAGCACAACGCCATCGTCGCGGAATTCCTGCGCACGCTGGAATATTTCAGCGGCCTGCTGTTCATGACCACGAACCGTACCGGCGATGTCGACGACGCCATCCTGTCGCGCTGCATCGCCACGATCCACTACGAGACCCCGGGCCGGGACGATGCGGCACGCCTGTGGCGCCTGCAGGCCGAGCAGTGCGGCGCGGCACTGTGCGATGCACTGGTGGAGGCCCTGACCGCTGCCTATCCGAACGCGAGCGGACGCGACATCAAGGAACTGATGAAACTCGCGACGCGCTACGTCAAGGCAAAGCAGATCGCGCTGACCGAAGACGTGTTCCGGCTCTGCGCGCAGTTCCGCGCGATTGAGTAGCCGGGCCGGACAATCGCGTGGCCAGGCTCATTACGCCGCGACGGGGGCAATGGGGACCGTCGCGGATTCGAGCAAGGACGGGTCAGGGAGATCAGGGGCAGGTTGCGCCGGCGCAGCGCGCCTGTCGACGACGCTTTCCAGTCCGCTTGAGGCGACATCCTCCATGAAGGCGACGATATCGCGGTAGTAAGCCGCCTGCATCTGCGCATTGAGCAGGCGGCGCTCCGACTGGAACAGGGTGAGGCGCATCTGCTGCAGTTCCTTCGCGGCGACCTTTTCCGGACTGGCTGGATGAAATACTGAACGCACGATCTCGTCTCCAGTTTTTTCGTTGTGCGGTGATGCGTGCGCGTATATCCGTGCTGTGGAAAAGTGATTCGCGCAAGCCTCCCAGGAAAATCAGGCTAGTGAAATTCCCGGCAAATTGAAATGGTCGCGGGATGTTCGTAATCCGCGCATTGCAGACAGCCCGAACGGCTCTGCTGGCTCGGAAATGTAAGTTCGGGCCAGAACGGACAAAAAAGGGTGCCTTCCAACGCTGCGCGCCATGGTCCGCCCGAGTCCCTGCAAGGGACGCAAGCCAATGCACCAGCGGCACGGATATTGCTGGCTCAGGGAGATACTTTCTTCCGACGCCCATGCCGCAGACGTTGCCGCGCGCCCTGATGCAGATCCTGCGTGACCGCTTTGGCGTAACGCACCTGCGTCCCGGGCAGGCCGACGTCCTTGCCAGTGTGCTGCAGGGCCACGACACGATCGCCATCATGCCGACCGGCAGCGGTAAGTCTCTGTGTTTCCAGTTGCCTGCGCTGTTGCAGCAAGGACTCACCGTGGTCGTTTCACCGCTCATTGCATTGATGCAGGACCAGGCAGGCAAGCTGGATCGCCTGGATCTGCCGCCCGCGGTAGTCAACAGTGCCGTCGGGGATGCCGCGCTGGACAGCCTCGCTCGAGGGGGCGAGCGCATCTTGCTGACGACGCCGGAGCAACTCGAGGACAGGGCGGTCATGGAAGCCGTGCGCCGCAACGACGTCCGCTTGTTCGTGGTGGATGAAGCGCATTGCATCTCGCAATGGGGACACGATTTTCGAACGGCTTATCTTGGGCTGGGCGATGCCGCCATGGCATTGTCGCGACCGACCATCCTGGCGCTTACCGCCACGGCGACAGACGCCGTCGTCAAGGACATCGCCACCCACCTGCGCATGCGCAAGCCCTGCATCGTGCGAGCGCCGCTGTTCCGGCCAAACCTCGTCTATTCGGTCGAGCATGTGTCCGGAGAGTCCGAGCGGCTGGAGGCCGTACTGCGACAGGTAGCGGCCGGACGCGGCGCGGGCATTGTCTACACCGCCACCGTCGCGCTGGCGGAGCAACTTTACGGCGACCTGCAGCAGGCAGGGAAAAGCGTGGCGCTCTATCATGGCCGTCGCACGGCCGCCCAGCGCCGCGAGGCACAGCAGGCGTTCATGGCGGGGCGCGCGGACGTGATGGTCGCGACCAACGCCTTCGGCATGGGCATCGACAAACCCGACGTGCGTTTCATCGTCCATGCGCAGTGTCCGGGTAGCCTCGATGCCTATTACCAGGAGTCCGGGAGAGCCGGTCGCGACGGCCGGACCGCGCGCTGTACGCTGGTTTTCGACGAGAAGGACAAGCGCATCCACCATTTCTTCCTGGCAAACCGCTATCCGGCGGCCTCCGACCTGCGGCAAATGGCAACGGCCTTGCGGGGCACTCCCATGGCCCTGCCGGCAATGCGGACCGCGCTGCCGCAGATTGGCGCCCGCCGGTTGCAGGCGGGCATGAGAATGCTGGCGGACTTCGGCATCGTGAAGCGTGGCCGCGACGGTCGGTTCTCCTTGCGCGACGGCCAGGCCGGGGACATCGAGAACATCGCCGCGCGCTACCTCGCGCGCAGCCGCGAAGACCGCGAGACGCTGCAGGCCATGCTCGACTATGCGCATAGCGGACGTTGTCGCTGGAAGCTGCTGCTGGAGTACTACGACGAAACCGAAGGGCCCGAGCGCTGCGGCACCTGCGATAGTTGCCGGCGCCTCGCAGAGGCCACGGCGCATCAGAGCAACGTTGATCAGGCGGTGTTGCCCAGCACGACGGCCCCATTCGCCGAGGGCGACGAGGTGCGCGCCCGGCGCTTCGGTGCGGGCACGGTGGTCGCCGTGTCCGCGGAGTGGGTGGAAGTACGCTTTCCCGATGACGGCGTGCGCCGCTTCCTGCCGCGGTATCTGCGTCGTGCGGGCCAGCGCCGTGGCACGGCGAGCGTTGCCAACCGGGGAGCCGATCGTGGATAAGCCCGACACAGGCGTGGTTGCCGAAGCAGGGGCCGCAGCCGGAACAAAACCCGACGGCAACGTACCCTGGTACAAGCTCATGGGGCCGGGCCTGGTGACCGGCGCGGCTGACGATGATCCCAGCGGCATCGTTACCTATGCCCAGGCCGGCGCGCAGTTCGGCAATGGCTTGCTCTGGAGCGTGCTGTTGACGCTCCCGCTGATGATCGCCATACAACTGGTCTGCGCCAGGCTGGGCCGCATTTCCGGGCGGGGCGTCGTAGCCAATATTCGCCGCCATCAGTCGCGACCGCTCGCGTACGGCTTCGTGGTCTTGCTGGTCGTTGCCAACACGCTCAATGTCGGCGCGGACCTGGCGGCCATGGGCGACGCCCTGGCGCTGGTGGCGGGCGGCTCGCGCTGGCTCTACACGGTGGTCTTCGCAGCGGTGTCCCTGGGTCTGCAACTGTTCGTCCCGTACCGGAAGTACGCGAACTATCTCCGATGGCTCAGTCTCTCGCTGCTGGTGTACGTCGCAGCGATGTTCCTGCTCCACATTGACTGGCGCGAAGCCGCCCTGGCAGCGGTGTGGCCGCGCTTCGAGTTCTCCGGCAGTTATTTGGCTATAGTCGTTGCCGTGCTGGGCACCACCATCAGCCCCTATCTGTTCGTCTGGCAGGCCGCCTGCGAAGTCGAGGAGATAGGGATGGATGGTGCCGCGTTGCCGCTTCAAGATGCGCCCGAGCAGGCCAGCGAGCAGTTCCGTCGCATCAACGTGGACACCGTCGCGGGCATGGTCGTGTCCGCGGCCATCGCGCTTTGCATCATGATCACCGCTTCCTATGCCCTGCATCAGGCCGGCGTCCTGGACATCGACAGTTCGGCAGCCGCGGCGAAGGCGCTGGAGCCGGTAGCCGGAAAGTGGGCAGTGCTGCTGTTCAGCCTGGGCATTATCGGCACCGGCCTGCTTGCCGTCCCCGTCCTGGCCGGATCCGTCGGCTATGCGGCCGCCGAGGCGCTGCGCTGGCGACGCAGCCTGGAAGAGAAGCCGCTATCGGCCAGGAGTTTCTACGCGGTGATCGCCATCACGATGCTCATCGGCACCACGCTGTGCTGGTTGCCCATCGAGCCCGCGAAAATGCTGGTGTGGAGTGCGGTCCTGAACGGTGTCGCCGCGGCGCCCGCCATGGTAATTCTTCAGCTGATGTCTCGACGCAAGGCTGTCGTGGGAGAGTTCCGCACGCCGGCACTGGTGAACTCCCTCGCGTGGCTCGCGACGGCGCTGATGTGGGCTTCACTGCTGGTGAGCGTGGTGGTTGCCCTTTGAGCCAGCGCGACGCGCGCTTGAAGGTCGCGCCGCGCAGGACCATGGTGGCGTCAGCCGCGCTTGGGAAGCTTCCAGCCGGGCCGGATGAAATGGCAGGTGTAGCCGTTGGGATAACGCTCCAGATAGTCCTGGTGTTCCGGCTCGGCTTCCCAGAACGGGCCCGCGGGCGCGACCTCGGTCACGACCTTGCCGGGCCACAGTCCGGACGCATCGACATCGGCAATCGTGTCTTCCGCCACCCGTTTCTGGGCCTCGTCGCGATAGAAGATGGCGGACCGGTAGCTCGTGCCGATGTCATTGCCCTGGCGGTTCTTCGTGGTCGGATCGTGGATCTGGAAGAAGAACTCCAGGATCTGGCGATAGCTGATCTGCTCGGGGTCGAAGGCGATCTCGATGGCTTCCGCGTGGGTGCCGTGGTGACGGTAGGTGGCGTTCGGCACGTCGCCGCCGGTGTAGCCCACGCGCGTGGCGAGTATGCCCGGATACCGCCGCAGCAGGTCTTGCATGCCCCAGAAGCAGCCGCCTGCCAGGATGGCGATTTCGGATTGTGTGGTCATGGTTGGGTCCTTTGATTCGGTTGCGTTGCCCGCACGCGCCAGGTCATTCCCCGGTCGGGCTTGCGCAGAGGGTTCTATTCTGGCGGTAGCCGGACAGTAACGCTATCCGGGCAGTGCCCGCGCGGCTTCGGCAATGCGCTCCGCGAGCCGGCTGGCGACGGGCTGGCGGCTGTGCGGCGCCCGCTCGACCAGGCCGACCTCGCGATAGAACGTATCCGCACCCAGCGGCAGCGCCACGACGCCCGGCGGCCATGGCGCCGTGGCATACGTGCGCGGGGACAGCCCCACGCCCAGCCCGCGCGCCACGAGTTGCACGATACCTTCCAGTTCGTCGAGTTCGACCGCTTCCTGCACCACCACGCGCTGCTGGCGCAGGAACTGGTCGACCAGCCGGCCCCCGAACGATCCGCGGTCGTAGCGGATGAACGGCGCCGACTGGATGGCGTCGCGCCAGTCGCAGTGGGCCATGGCCGGCGGCACCAGCAGCTCGAACGGCTCGCGCAGCAACGGGCGCCAGTCCAGTTCTGCCGGCAGCGCATAGGGCGGCCGGATCAGCACCGCGATATCGATGTCGCCGGCATCGACCTGGCCCAGCAGGCTCAGCGAGACGCCCGGCACCATGCGCACGCGGCACCCCGGCAGTTCGGCCCGGAAGCGGGCGATGGCATCGGGCAGGAAAGTCACCTGCGCCGACGCAATGGCGCCGATGCGCACCATGCCGCCTTGCGCATCGGGTCCCTGGTGGCCGATCCGTTCATACAGCGCGACCAGTTCCTCGGCGAGTCCGAGCGTGTCCCGGCCCGCGGCATTGAGGCGGGCCGAGCGCCCGGTGCGGTCGAACAGCGGAAAACCCAATTCCTCTTCCAGCCGGTGGATCTGCGCGCTGACCGCCGATTGGGTCAGCCCGATCCGTGCGCCAGCGCCGGCAAAGGTGCCGTGCCGGGCGACGGCGATAAATGTGCGTAGTTCTCGCAGCATGCCGATTGATCAATTTCGATGTGGCTCAGCGTGAAAATATATCGCTTTTCATCATCATTCGTCATGCATAGACTTGTGCTCTGCGCCGGCCCGGCCTGGGCCAGCCTCCTTCCAACGTTTCCATCGTCGAGAGCCCCCGAACCATGAGCGCCACCACTGCCGTCATTCCCCCGTTCCACCTGGCCTTCCCGGTCCACGACCTTGCCAGCGCGCGCGAGTTCTACGGCGCCTTGCTCGGCTGCCCCGAAGGCCGCAGTTCGGACGCGTGGATCGACTTCAACTTCTACGGCCACCAGATCGTGGCGCACCTGTCGCCCGAGGAATGCGGGCACCATGGCACCAGTGCCGTGGACGGCCACGCCGTGCCCGTGCGCCATTTCGGCGCCGTGCTGTCGATGGAAGCCTGGCAAGCCGCGGCGGACCGTCTTGCCGCGGCCGGCGTGAAATTCGTCATCGAACCGCATATCCGCTTCAAGGGCGAGGTCGGCGAGCAGGCCACCATGTTCTTCCTGGACCCGTCAGGCAACGCGCTGGAGCTGAAGGCGTTTGCCGACATGTCCTCGCTGTTCGCGAAGTAAGCCGGCCGCGCGGGCGCACTCAGGCGGCGAGGACGGCTTCCTCCACCAGCCGGTCACGCACGAAGCCGAGGAAAGCCCGTACGCCATCGGGCAAGGTCCGCCCGGCCAGGGACTGCAGTTCAATTGCGCGGCTTTTCATGCCGCGTTCGCGGATCGTCGCGGCGTGCAGTTCGCCGCGGCGCAGGCGGTCGCCCACCGTCACCCCGCCCGAAATCGACAGCCCGCCGCCGTGCAGCACGAAGCTGGTCAGGGTCTCGAACTGGTTGCTCACCAGCACCGGCTCGAAGGCGATGCCGCGTTCGCCGCAGGCAATGTCGAAGAGCTGGCGCACGGTGTTGTCGCCTTCCGGCAGCGCCAGCGGATACGGCTGCATTTGCGCCAGCGTGAGGCTTCGAAACCGCGCCAGCGGATGGTCGGGCCGCATGATGGCAATCACCGGCGCCGCCTGGCGGTGTTCGACCCGGATCCCTTGCTCGGCGGCCCGGCTGTACGTAATGCCGATATCCGCGTCGCCATGCAGCACGATGCCCGTGACCTCCGCCGGCGGGGCCACGCGCACATGGAAGTGCAAGCCCGGATAGCGCTCGCGGAAGTCGGCAATGGCGCGCGGCAGGAACTCGATCGCGAATCCCGCGGAACTGGCCACCCGCACGCGCCCGCGCCGCAGGCCCTGCAGCGCGGCGATCTCCGTCACCACCCGATCGGCCTCCAGCGCATTGCGCAGCGCATAGGCGGCCAGCAACTCGCCTGCGGCGCTGGCCACCATGCCGCGCGGACGGCGCTCGAACAGGGGCACGCCCAGCAAGGCTTCCATGGCCGCCACCTGGCGGCTCACCGCGGACACGGTGACGTTGAGCCGGTGCGCCGCGTCGGTCAGCGAACCGGTGCGGACGACTTCCAGGAAATAGCGCAGCGAGGTGTCCTGCAGGCGGTGCGAGAGCATCGGTGATGTTTGGGGCAGGTTGCTGGGTTTGCGTTTTATGCAAGGGTATTTGAAAAAATCGTCGATTGTGGGAAACCCACGCCGCCCCTATGCTCTTTCCTGACACAAGGACAGAGGAGACAGGCTTCCATGAACGCGATTCCCGGCACCCCGCCCGATTCCATCGTCGAACTCGACGCCGTTGCCCTGTCACGGGCCATCCAGGCGCGCGAGGTGTCGTGCGTGGAGGTGCTCGATGCGTACCTGGCGCAGATCGACCGCCACAATCCGCGCGTCAACGCCATCGTCGCGCCGGTGGACCGGGACACGCTGCGCAAGCAGGCGGCAGGACTCGACGACGAACTCGCCCGGGGCGCCGGCCGCGGCCCGTTGCACGGCTTCCCGCAGGCGCCCAAGGACATCTCGCCGGCCGCCGGCATGGTCACCACCAAGGGGTCGCCGATCTTCGCGGGGCAGGTCACCCAGACCGACGCCGTGATTTTCGAGCGCATGCGCGCCGGCGGCGCGCTGTTCGTCGGCCGCACCAATTCGCCCGAGTTCGGGCTGGGCGGCCATACGTACAACCCTGTCTATGGCACCACCCGCAACGCATGGGAGCCGGCGCGCTCGGCCGGCGGCAGCAGCGGCGGTGCGGCCGTCGCGGTGGCGCTGCGCATGCTGCCGGTGGCCGATGGCTCGGACATGATGGGATCGCTGCGCACGCCGGCGGCGTTCAACCATGTCTATGGCCTGCGCACCTCGTTCGGCTGCGTGCCGCACGGACCGGCCGACGAGGTCTTCTTCCAGCAATTCAGCGTGGCGGGGCCGATGGCGCGCAATGTGCCGGACCTGGCGCTGCTGCTGTCGGTGCAGGCGGGGTTCGACGCGCGCCTGCCGCTGACGCGCCGCGCCGAGGCCCCCGGCAGTTTCGTCCTGCCGCCGGAGAGAGAGTGGACGGGCGTGCGCATCGGCTGGCTCGGCGACCTTGGCGGCCATTTGCCAACCGAAGCCGGCTTGCTCGACACGTGCGTCATGGCGCTTGGTCACCTGCGTGCGCTGGGCTGCACGGTCGACGCTGCGCTGCCGGACTTCGACCTGGAGCGCCTCTGGCAGGCGTGGATCGACCTGCGCAGCTTTTCCGTGGCGGGCGCCAACCACGCGCTCTACCGTGATCCCGCCAGGCGCGCCCAGCTCAAGCCGGAGGCCGTCTGGGAAATCGAACGCGGGCTGGCGCTGCCCGGTCCGCGCGTGTATGAGGCCATGAGCGAGCGCAGCGCGTGGTACCAGGCATTGCGCTCGCTGTTCGAGCGCTTCGACTACCTGGTCATGCCGGCCGCGCAGGTCTTCCCGTTCGACGCCGAGCTGGACTGGCCGCACGCCATCGACGGCCGCGACATGGACACCTATCACCGGTGGATGCAGGCCGTGGTGCCGGCGACCATGGCGGGACTGCCGGCCCTGGCGGCGCCAGCGGGTTTCAGCCGCCAGGGGCTGCCTGCCGGCATCCAGATCATCGGACCTGCGCAGACCGACGCCGCGGTGCTGCAGCTCGGCCATGCCTATGACCAGGCGAGCGGCTTCTCCAGCCTGCGCAGCCCGTTGCTGGGGTAGGCCTCAAGGCGTCAAGTTTGTCGAGCGGGTGGGCCACCGCCAACCGCATTGCTTCGCTTTCTTCCGATTTCCCCCGCTTTCCCCCCAAAAAACTGCAGGCAGGAGTTGAACGATGACCGCAACGCCCACGAAGCTGTTCCTTGCATGCGCCGGCCTGGCCGCCGCGCTGGCCACGACGCCGGCCGCGGCGCAGGGGGCCCACTGGCCCGAGCATCCGATCCGGCTCGTGGTGCCTTTTGCGGCCGGCGGCGCGACCGACGTGCTGGGCCGCTTGCTGGCGGTCGGCCTGAGCGAGAAGCTTGGGCAATCCGTGGTGGTGGAAAACAAGCCAGGGGCCAGCACGGTGATCGGTGCCACGCAAGTCGCGAAGGCCACGCCGGACGGTTACACGCTGCTGCTCGCCGCGAGCACCACGCTGACACTGAACCCGGCGATCCGGCACAACCTGGCGTACGACCCGGTCAAGAGCTTTGCGCCGCTGGGACTGGTCGCGGACATGAGCCTGGTACTGGTGGCCAACCCCGGTATCCCCGTCAATTCGCTGAAGGATCTCGTGACCCAGGCGAAGGCGAATCCCGACAAGTTTTCCTATGGCTCCTTCGGCGCGGGTTCGTCGGTCCATTTCGGCGGGGAGATGCTGAAGGCAGCCACCGGCACGCGCATGGTCCATGTCCCGTTCAATGGCAGCGCACCCAGCCTGACCGCGCTGGCCGGCGGCCAGGTGCAGGTCGCGGTGGACACCGTGGTGGCCAGCCTGCCGCTGATCAAGGGCGGCAAGATCAAGCCGCTGGCGGTGCTGTCGGCGCAGCGGCTGCCGGCGTTGCCGCAAGTGCCCACGGTGGCGGAAAGCGGCTACCCGGGCTTCCAGATGGGCACGTGGTTTGCCTTGATGGCACCGGCCGGGCTGCCTGCACCGGTGCAGCAGAAGCTGGAGAAGGCGTTGGAGGAGGTCGCCAATGCGCCGGCGACCCGGACGCGGATGGTCGAACTGGGGCTGACACCGGCTTATGGCAATGGCGCGGCGGTCAAGGCGCGGGTCGAGAAGGAATTGCCGGAAATGCGCGCCGTGGCGGCGCGCGCGGACATCCGGGCGGAGTAGGGGAGCAGGGGGGCGAGGCATTGCGGATCTGCTAGCCAGTGGATTTTCTCACCCCTCGGCAGTCGTCACGGACGCCATCAGGCCGGAATGGGCTCCCTGCCGAAGCTTTCCAGTTCTCGCGCCAGGCTTTGCGCGGCCAGCATGACGAGTGCCTCGCCTTTCTCCGGAGTGGCCTGTCCCGGGTCGGAGCCGATGCGGCCGTCGGGGTAGCGCGCGCGGAAGTCGAGTGCGTCGCGGATCGGGCCTGACGGGGCGATTCGTGGCGCGTAGTCGGCGTGCTTGATGGCTTCGGGGAAGGCCCATTGCGTAATGGCGATTTCCGAGGGGGTGGCGTGCGACCCATGGCCGCTCGGAAACTGCTCGCGCGCCAGGTCGCCCACGCCATCCAGGTCCCACCAGTTGCAGAGCTTCAGGGCGAAACCCGCGCGTCGCCGGCCAAAGCTTGCCTCGGCGTAGATCTCGGAGAACGCGGCTTCGATCGAGGCGATATTGCCGCCGTGCCCGTTGAGAAACAGGATCTTCTCGAAGCCATGGCCCACCAGCGAGCGTGTCCAGTCACCGATCGCGGCAATAAAGGTGGACGGGCGCAGGCTGATGGTGCCCGGAAAGCCCAGGTGATGCTGGGCCATGCCGATATTGAACGTCGGCCCGACCAGGATGTCGGCCGCCTTTTCGGCTTCTCGGGCAATGATCTCCGGGCACAGCCAGTCAGTCCCGAGCAGGCCGGTGGGCCCATGCTGCTCGTTGGAACCGATCGGGATGACGATGGTGCGGCTACGCTGCAGGAACCGCTCGATTTCAGACCAGGTCGACAGATGTAAAAGCATGTTGTGACTCCTTCCTTGCCCGCTCCAACAGAGTCGGACAGTTTGACATGGCAGCGCACCCTGGCGACCCGGTTTCCCGGTTGAACGGCAGCCAGCGCGCGCTGCTTCCAGGTTGATTACCGCTTTGCGGGCAGCTTGTTCGCCAGAATGATCAGCGCCGCGGCCAATGGCAGGAAGGCAAGCACGAGCAAGCCGGCGTGCAGGGTGCCGGTGGCCGTCTTGGCCCACCCGATGATGGCCGGGCCCCAGAAGCCGCCCGACAATCCGATCGTGTTGATCAGCGCGATGCCACCGGCTGCCGCCGGGCCCTTGATGTACTCGGCGGGCATGGCCCAGAACACGGTGTAGGCCATCCACAGGCACATCGTGGCGAGGGTGAGCAAGACCAGCGAGACGGCGAGACTCCCACCGGCCAGTGTCGATGCGCCCAGCAACAGCCCGGCCGCCATGGCGGGTACCGCGCAGTGGATGCGTCGCTCGCCTACCCGGTCGGACCTGCGCCCCATGAAATACATGCCAAACGCGGCGGCGACGTAGGGGATGGCCGAGTACCAGCCAAGCTGCACCGTGTCGGACACGCCGAGCACCTTGATCAGGCTCGGGAGCCAGAAGCTGATGGCATAGATCGCGGCAATCAGGCAGAAGTAGGCCAGTGCCAGCACATAGACGCGCGCGTCCCGGGCCACGGCCCTGAAGGCGTGCTTGTGGCCGACAGGAACCCCCAGTTTGGCTTCGAGCAGGCGCTGTTCCTGCGTGGTCAGCCAGGTGGCGTCCGCCGGGCGGTTTGGCACGAACCGGAGCGACAGAATGCCGAGCAGGATGCAGGGCAGGCCCTCGATGAGGAACATCCACTGCCAGCCGGCCAGGCCGGCGGTGCCGGCGAGCGTCGTCATCAGCCACGCCGAGGCCGGGCCGCCGATGATGCCACCGATCGGCCCCGCCAGGAAGACAATGGCGATGGCCCGGGCCATGCGTTGCGGACCATACCAGCAGGACAGGTAGTAGATCATCCCCGGGGCGAAGCCCGCCTCGAAGATGCCCAGCAGGAAGCGCATGGCATAGAACATCGGCACATTGCGCACGAACAGCATGCAGGCGGAGGTGATGCCCCACAGCACCAGGATGCGGCTGAACGTCTTGCGTGCGCCAATGCGAGGCAGCATCAGGTTGCTCGGTATTTCGAACAGCACATAGCCGATGAAGAAGATGCCCGCGCCGACGCCGTACGCCGCATCGGAGAAGCCAAGATCGCTCTGCATCTGCAGTTTGGCAAAGCCCACGTTGACCCGGTCAAGGTAGGCGAACAGGTAGCAGATCAGCAGGAAGGGAAGCAGCCGCCAGTTGATCTTGCTGTAAAGCGCGGTCGCGCTGTCAACGGCGCTTGCGGTCGGGTTTGCAAACATGCCTGTCTCCTTGGTATCGCCTGTGAATGGCGTCTTCTGGAAACGGATCGTGACAGCGCGGAGTGTTCCGGCAAACAGCAACTGTGTTCACAGGTTGTTGCCTTTTGAGCAACGCAGGTGGCTGGCACGTCGCAAGACGGCAAGCCATGGTGCGCGCAAGCCGCGTGGTTCGGGTAAGGTGAGTGTTCCCGACACACATCGGTCCTGCGGACATTGCAGAATGCGTGAGATCAATCAGCAGCGCTTGCGGTATTTCCGGGAGGTGCTGGTACACGGGACCATCCGTGGGGCGGCGGACAGCCTCAACACCTCGCCGTCCGTCATCACGCGCCAGATCCGGCTATTGGAAGAAGAGCTAGGGGCGATGCTGTTCGAGCGCGAGCCGCGGGGACTGCGTCCGACGGCTGCGGCCGCGCACCTGATCGAGTTCTGGCGCGGCTACCGATCGCACCAGGAGAAGCTCGAAGACGAGTTGCACGCGCTGCAGGGGCTGCGGCAAGGCGAGGTTCACCTGGCGATGAGCGAGGGCTATGTGGATCCGCTGGTCAATGAAGTCCTGGCGCCGTTCTGCGCGCAATATCCCGAGCTCGACATCCGGCTGGATATCCTCCCGGTGGATGACGTGCTGGACGAAGTCGCGGAAAGCCGCGCGCACATCGGCCTGGCCTACAATCCGCCGCCGCATCCGCGCATCGCGTATCGGGCGAGCGCATTGCAGCCCGTGGTGCTGCTGCTGCGTCGCGACCATCCGCTGGCCTTGCGGGGCGGCCCGGCCAGCATTGGGGACCTGCAGTCCTATCCGCTGGCGATGATGCCGCCGTCGTTCGGCGTCGGGCACGCACTGCAGATGCTGGAGTTTGCCGAGAACATCCGGATTCGCCCGACGCTGGTGAGCAATTCCCTCACCGCGCTCAAGCAGTTCGTCGCCTACGAGAACTTCATGACGCTGATCGGCGAGTTCGCCGCGTATCGGGAGATCGCGGCCGGCACCCTCGCTGTGGTGCCGCTTGACCATCCGCTTTTCCAGGGAACCCAGGCGCGGTTGCTGGTCAAGGCCGGTCGCCCTTTGCCGGCGGCGGCGCTGGCGCTGCTGGACCATATCTCGCAGCGAATGACGATGTTTTCCGGCGAAAGAGAATGAACGGGATTCCGCCGGACGTCTTTCTCGCCGGCGATCTCCCATGCTTTCGACACCGACAAGCCTGAAGCCTACCCAACAAAGGCCTTTTCCAGCACGAAATGGCCCGGGTGGTTCATGTTGCCTTCCACGAAACCGCGCGCTTCGAGCAGGACGCGAATCTCCTTGAGCATGTCCGGGCTGCCGCACAGCATGACGCGATCGCGTTCGGTCGAAAAGGGCCCGACCTCCAGCCGGTCGAACAGCTCGCCGGTCTCGATCAGTTCGGTAATCCGGCCGCGGGTGTGGAAATCCTCGCGGGTGACGGTCGGGAAATAGACCAGCTTCTCGCGTACCAGTTCACCGAGGTATTCGTGCTGCGGCAGGTGCTCTGAAATCAGTTCCTGATAGGCCAGCTCTTCCACATACCGGCAGGTATGGGTCAACACGATCTTGTCGTAGCGCTCGTACACCTCCGGGTCGCGGATGATCGAGAGAAACGGAGCCAGGCCAGTGCCGGTGGCGAGCAACCATAGCGTCTTGCCTGGCAACAGATTGTCGACCAGCAAGGTGCCGGTCGGCTTTTTGCCGACGAAAACCGGGTCGCCGACTTTCAGGTGCTGCAAGCGGGACGTCAACGGACCGCCCGGAACCTTGATGCTGAAGAACTCCAGCGTCTCTTCGTAATTGGCGCTGGCAATACTGTAGGCGCGCAACAAGGGGCGGCCATTGACTTCCAGGCCGACCATGGCGAACTGGCCATTCTCGAAGCGAAAACCGGGATCGCGGGTGCAGGTAAAGCTGAACAGCGTGTCTGTCCAGTGGTGAACGGTAAGTACCGATTGCTGGTTGAGGTTGCTCATGAGGAAGTCAAGCCGGGTGCGGGGACTGCGGAATGTTAACGCGAATCCGGGGAGGGCGCAGAAGCCGGGAACAGAGGAGGGGGGGCTTATACGCCTACCGGCGTCGTCTATGTGGGAAACGCTCCGGCTGCCGCGGTGATCGTGCTCAATGCAATTTACCGTGCAAGTCCAGCGGCACCGGTTGCGTCAGCGTCTCGGGCCGCAGGATCCGGTCGAGTTCTTCCTTCGACAGCAAGCCCTTGCGCAAGACAATCTCATACACGCTGCCGCCCGTGGCATGGGCTTCCTGGGCAACGGCCGTAGCATTCGCATAGCCGATGTACGGGTTGAGCGCCGTCACGACGCCGATCGAGTTCTCGACCGTGGCGCGCAGTCGGTCGGCATTCGCGGTGATGCCTTTGACACAGCGCTCGGCAAGCGTCAGGCAGCCGTTGCGCAGATGGCTGATGCTTTTGAACAGGCTGTGCGCGATGATCGGCTCGAACGCATTGAGCTGAAGCTGGCCAGCCTCGGCCGCAAAGCTGACCGTGATGTCATTGCCGATGACCTCGAAGGCGATTTGATTCACGACTTCGGGAATCACGGGATTCACCTTGCCGGGCATGATGCTGGAGCCGGCCTGCATCGGCGGCAGGTTGATCTCGCCCAGCCCCGCGCGCGGACCGCTCGACAGCAGCCGCAGGTCGTTGCACGTCTTTGAAAGCTTCACGGCAACGCGCTTCAGCACGCCGGAAAGCTGCACGAAAGCGCCGCAGTCCTGTGTCGCTTCAATGAGATTGGGCGCGGTTTCCAGAGGGATGCCCGTGATTTCGCGCAGCCGCCGCAGCACCACCGGGGCATACGAAGGATGTGCGGTGATGCCCGTGCCGATGGCCGTCGCGCCCAGGTTGATCTCGCAAATCAGCATGGCGGCTTCGCGCAGGCGGGCCTCATCCTCTCCGAGCATCACGGCGTAGGTGCTGAATTCCTGGCCCAGCGTCATCGGCACGGCATCCTGCAGCTGGGTGCGTCCCATCTTGATGATGTGGGCAAACTCGTCGGCCTTGGCTTCGAAGGCGCGCCGCAGCACCGCCATGGCGTCTACCAGTCCGATGATGCCAAACCACGTCGCGACCTTGAGGGCGCTGGGGTAGACATCGTTCGTGCTCTGCCCGATGTTGACGTGCTCGTTCGGGTGCAGGTGCTGGTACTCGCCACGCTGGTATCCGAGCAATTCGAGGGCGCGGTTGGCGATGACCTCGTTGGCGTTCATGTTGGTCGAGGTGCCGGCGCCGCCCTGAATCACATCGACGACGAACTGGTCATGCAGCTTTCCGCCAATCAGCTCCTGGCAGGCACCGACGATGGCATCGCAACGGGCCGTGTCGAGCAGGCCCAGCTCATGGTTGGCCTGTGCAGCGGCCTGCTTGATTGCGGCCAGCGCCTTGATCAGTTCGGGGTAGATGGAAATCGGGGTGCCTGTGATCGGAAAATTTTCTACCGCGCGCAGGGTGTGTACACCGTAGTAGGCCTGGACTGGAACCTCGCGGTCCCCCAGGAGATCATGTTCGATTCTGAAGAGTCCGGCGGTCATGGTTACGCTCCTTGCGTAGAGGCAATGCTGGGAAACACAGTCTATGGATCCGGCCACACTGGCACCACAGCCAATGCGGAGATTTCATGGATTTGTGCTGCCTCGTTTCTCGTTATGCCCAATCAGCATAAACAGGAGCAGAGCGTTACAGCGCGGCAGTGTCCGGGCGCCGAACGGTCAATCTGTCTGATGCAATGCTTATCTGCATGATCTATTTAACATAAGACGTATTATGCGTGTTAAATAAAATTTTCCACGTTGCTACAGAAATCGGCGTTATGTAACGCGTCGAGCAACCCGCACCGGCGCAAAAGCCAGCCCATCACCGCAAATCCACATCGTGCGCCTCCCCAGCCGGCTTTTCCCCAACCCGGTACGAATCGCCCTGTTTCCGGCGTGCCATACCGCGCTGGGCCATCATCAATAGCGGCGTGGCGGCCATGGATAGCGCCACCACTGCAGTGACGATGGACATCTGCTCGCTATTGACCAGTCGCGACGACTCCGCAGCGGCCATGACGACAAACGCAAATTCTCCGCCCTGCGAGATCAGGATCGCGAAATACAAGCGCTCGCGCTGCGGCACCTGGAACCGTTTTGCCAGATACAGCAAGGCCCCCAGCTTGGTGCCAACCAGCAGGAAAACCAGTACCGCGACAAGCAGCGGGTTCCTTGCCAGCACGCCAAAATCGATGGACATGCCCACGGCCATGAAGAACAAGCCGAGCAGCACGCCTTTGAATGGCGCGATATCCGTTTCGATTTCCTCGCGGCAATCGGACCCGGCCAGCAGCACACCGGCCACGAACGCGCCCAGCGACATCGACAGGTGGACATGGTGCATCAGCAGCGCAATGCCGATCACCCAGAGCAGCGCGAATACCGTCAGCGTGTCCCGGGTGCCGCTGCGCCGGATAAAAGGCAGCACATAACGCAATAGCAAACTGCCGATCACGATGACCGCGGCCAGCATGGCCAGGGCCTTGAGCGCGACACTCCAGCCGTCATTCGAGGTATTTGCGGCCGGCACGGGCGACAGCAACGGCAACAGCGCGATCATCGGGATCGCGGCGATGTCCTGGAACAGCAGGATCCCGAAGCTGGTCTGGCCAAGGCGCGTGTGCATCAGGCCCTGTTGCTCCAGAATCGCAATGACCATGGCCGTGGACGACAGCGACAGCGCAAATCCCGCGGCAATGCCGACGCGCCAGTTGACGCCGAAGCTGATGAAAGCGATCGCCAATAGTGCCGCGCACAGCGCGACCTGGATCCCGCCGTAGCCGAAGATCGACTGCCGCATCTTCCACAGCGTCCGGACATCCATCTCGATACCGATGACGAACATCATCAGCACGATGCCGAGTTCGGATACATGGAAAACCGGGTCCACCTCCGTGACCAGGCCGAGAACCGAAGGCCCGATCGCCACGCCGGCAACCAGATAGCCCAGCACGGAGCCGAACCCCAGTCTTACAGATATCGGTACCGCAACCAGGGCAGCGGCCAGGAATAGCACGGCGTCAACGAGGAGACCCATGATTCGCTTTCCCGTTCGTGTCGGATGGGCGAATTCTAGACGGTATTGCAGCGCGCCAATAGATATCGGTGGCCGCCACGGTGCGCCGGCACGCGCCTCCCTTGCCTTAAGCCATCAGCAGCGCATCGTATTCGTCCCGGAACTGATGGAGCGAACTGTCCACCACGGTCACCGCGCCGTCAATCAGGCCGCAGCGTCCGCTGCCGGGCAGGATGCGGCACAGGTTTTCCAGCGCTGCCAGGTCCGCTCGCACGCCGCGGCCGGTATCGATGCGGTTGAGCAGTCGCATCAACTGGAAGGTCCCGCCCTTGCACGGCGGGCACTGGCCGCAGGAACCCTGCGCGAAGAAGCTCACGTACTCGGCCACCTTGCGCACGATGCTGGTCCCTTCCGAGACCACGATCATGGCCCCCGTTCCCAGGCGCGAACGCCTTTGGCGGACCGAGTCGAAGTCCAGCGCCACGTCCAGGTCGCGCTTGGTCAGCAAGGTATTGGACGGGCCGCCCGTGAACACGGCCTTGAACTCCTTGCCCTGCAGCATGCCGCCGCCGTGCCGGAACACCAGGGTCTCCAGGCTGGTACCCATCGGCAGTTCGTACAGGCCGGGCCGCAGGACATCGCCCGAGAGCGAATACAGCTTGGTGCCGGCGGCATGGCCGATGCCCAGGTCCCGGTACCACTGTGCCCCGTGGCGCAGGATGCCCGGCACATGGGCCAGCGTCTCGGTGTTGTTCACGACCGTCGGCGCGCCATGCACGCCATGCTGGGCGGGAAAAGGCGGCTTGCGGCGCGGGAACGGGAAGCCGCCCTCGACACTGGCGATCACCGCGGTTTCCTCGCCGCCGATATACAGGCCCGAACTTGGCACCACGCCAAGCGATACAGCCCCGCCGACCACCCGCGCAAGTTCCGCGAACAGCGGATGCGCGTGCCATTGCCGGACCGCCTCGCGGGCCATTTCGAGCGACACCGGCTGATGCGGGTTGACGTACAGCACCACATGATTGGCGCGGGTCGCGGCCGCGGCGATCAGCGCGCCCTCGATCACCTGGTGCGGGGTGTGCTCGAGCAGGAACCGGTCCTTGAAGGTGCCCGGCTCGTCCTCGTTGCCATTGCAGATGATGTATTTGTCGCCATCCGCCACGGCGGCTACAGGCGCCCATTTGCGATGCGTGGCAAAACCCGCGCCCCCCATGCCGCGCAGGTCCGCCTGCTCGATGACGGCAAGGATGGCTCCCGGATCGCGCAGCGCTGCGGCCAGGCCTTCGCCGCCGCCGCGCGCAAGCCACGCCCCCAGGTCCGCGCCGACCCGGATGTCCTCGTTGAGCAGTACCTGATTCAAGCTATCCATCGTGCGCTCCGTGGACCGATCACCGCATGCCGCCGACTGCCCGGCCACGGGCGCCGGCGTTCAGTCCGGCATCGACGCGCAGGTCGAAATGCGCATACCCCGGGAAGAGCTGGGGCGCCTTGACGTGCAGGGGCAGCCCGGCCAGCGTCAGTTCGCGCTGCCACGCATGCACATGGCCGATTCCCGCGCGCGCCACCATCAGGCTTCCTTTGCTCCGCGCGGCATCGGCGCCGGCGCGCCGGCCCATGCTCAGGATGTCGAGCAAGGCATTGCCCATCAGCCGGTTGCGGCCATGGATGCCGCCCGTGACCTCGCCGACGCAATACAGCCCCGGCACGCTGGTCGCACCGGTCTTGTCGATGGCAACGCCGCCGTTCTGGTAGTGCAGGGTCGGATAGACCAGGAAGGGCTCCTGCGCGGCATCCTGCCCGCACTTGCGCGCCAGGTGGCGCAGGGTCACGAGCCGCTTTTCAAGGATGCCGGGGTTCTCCATTTCCAGTGTCGGTGTATCGAGGAACACCCCGACCTGTTCGCCGCGCACGATACCCCGCCCCTGCGCGCATTCCCGCAGGATTGCCGAGGCCACCACGTCGCGCGGCTTGAGTTCGTCGACAAAGCGCTCGCCCTCTCCATTGAGCAGCTTCGCGCCGGCCGAGCGTGCCGCTTCCGAGATCAGGCCGCCGGCCAGGTGCGGCGGATAGGCGATGCCGGTCGGGTGGTACTGGAACGAGTCGAGTTCGCGCAGGCGCGCTCCGAGCCGGTAGGCCAGCACCAGCCCATCGGCCGTGGCGCCGTAATGGTTGGAGGTCGGAAACGCATTCAGGTGCAGGCGCCCCGCTCCACCGGTGGCCAGGATCACGGCGCGCGCGCGCACCAGCACGAAGGTGCGCCACTCCAGGTTGTAGAGCACGGCTCCGGCGCAGCGGCCCCGCTCGTCGGACAGCAGCTCGACCGCCGGGCAGCGGTTCCACACCGCGACGCCGGGTTCCATGTCGACGGCCTCGCGCAGCACACGCATCATTTCCAGGCCGGTGTAGTCGCGATAGGAAAGGATCCGCGCGGCCGAGGCGCCGCCCGGTTTCTTGCGCAACAGGTTGCCGCCGAAGGGCCGCTCCTCTTCCTGGTCGAACATCATGCCCAGCTTGATCAGCCAGCGGACCACGTCGGGCCCGTCCATCACCATCTGCGCGACCAGTTCGGGATCGCCGCGGAAATGCCCGGCGCGCAGCGTGTCCTCGAAATGGAGCTGCGGGCTGTCGTCCTCGCCAATGGCGGCCTGGATGCCGCCTTCCGCCATCACGGTATTGCTGTCGCCCAGGCGCAGCTTGGTGGCCAGGATCACCTTCGCGCCCTGCCCCGCCGCGGTCAGCGCGGCGGCGCAGCCGCCACCGCCGCCGCCGATGACCAGCACATCGGTCGAGACCAGCTGCGCGCCGGCCATGTCGACGTCGTCGATCAGCGCATTGGCCTGCAGGCTGCGCGCCAGATCCGGCTGGCATGGGTCACCGCGATTGACGCCGACCGCCAGCGCCACGCGCGCATTGGACCCGTGATCGGGGTGGTAGCCCTTGAGGAGTTCATCGATGGCGATCTCTTCGCCCCGCATCGTCGCCGCCACGCCGGGGCGGTAGCGGCTGCGCGCGTCTTCGTAGGGAATGCCCGCTGGCATGATCGGTCTCCCTCAGGCCGGTGGCCGCGCGCCGGGCGCGTCGAAATCTATGGCCACCTGGCCGCTCTCGATCTGCTGCAGCCGCCGCATCAGGTTGGCCGGGCGCAGCGTCTGCGCGGCGATCATGCGCCGCACGAACAGGCCTAGATGGTTGGGGCGGATATGTTCCGGGCAGGCCAGCGTGCAGAGGTTGCACATGACGCATTCGTCGAACACGCGGCTCGCCGCGGTCAGCCTGCCTTCCACGGCGCTGCGCACGCCCTCTTGTACTTCGAGGCCCTTCGGACAGGCGCGATCGCAGCCGCTGCAGTGGCGGCAATGCGCAGCCTCCGGAAACACGCCGGCGATCGTGCTCAGTGCGTCCCAGCTGTCGCCGACCTCCTCGATGCGGTAGACGTGCCGCTCCGATTCCGTGAAGTAGTCCAGGAAGGCGACCTGCATGCCGTCCTCGACCAGCGTCTCGCAGGCCAGCGCGGTCTTCACGTCGGGCTCGCCGGTGCGCCGCACCATGACGCGGCAGGAACCGCATACGCCCTGGCCCATGCAGCCGACGCCTTCGACCAGCGTTTCGCCGGCATGCATGAACGCCTGCAGGATGGAGCAATTGGCGGGCGCCTCGACCGGGCGTCCTTCGATGCTCATACGAACCAGTCCCATCGTCTCGCCCCTGTCGCAGGCGCCGTAGGCGCCATCCTGGCGTTTCCGCCGAAAAGGTCATATAAACCTTAGCACAGCGGAGGTTTTTGCAAAGGGAGCGTCGCATGGGTGCTTACTGGAAACCTCTTGCCCCCGTGCTTGCCGCGATCGTGCTTGCCCTGATCCCGGCGCCGGACGGCCTTGCCCAGCACGCCTGGTATTACTTCGCGATCTTCGTCGGCGTGATCGTCGGCCTGATGCTGGAGCCCCTGCCAGGCGCGGCCATCGGGCTGATTGCCGTGACGCTGGTCGCGGTGCTCGACGAATGGGTGTTCTTCAGTCCCGAACAACTCGCCAAGCCGGGTTTCAATCCAGGCAACGCGTCGCTGGCCTGGGCGCTTTCCGGCTTCGCCAACAGCACCGTATGGCTGATTTTCGGGGCCTTCATGTTTGCCCTCGGGTACGAGAAGACTGGCCTGGGCAGGCGCATTGCCCTGCTGCTGGTGCGCGCCATGGGCCGCAAGACGCTGACGCTGGGCTACGCGGTGATGATGGCCGACGCCTTGCTGGCACCGTTTACGCCGTCCAATACGGCGCGCAGCGGCGGCACAATCTTTCCCGTTATCCGCAACCTGCCGCCGCTCTATGACTCGAAGCCGAATGATCCGTCGGCGCGGCGGATCGGCTCGTACATCATGTGGACCGCCATTGCCAGCACCTGCGTGACGAGTTCGATGTTCCTGACCGCGCTGGCGCCGAACTTGCTGGCGGCCGAACTGATCCGCAAAACGGTGCAGGTCGACCTGAGCTGGATGCAGTGGTTCTTGGCGTTCGCACCGGTCGGGATCCTGCTGTTGCTGGCGGTGCCGCTGCTCGCCTACGTGCTGTATCCACCGGAGGTGAAGCAAGGCAACGAGGTGCCGGCCTGGGCCGCGGAAGAGCTGCGCAAGATGGGGCCACCCAGCCGCCGCGAATGGCTGCTGGGCGTGCTCGTGCTGATCGCGCTGGCGCTATGGATCTTCGGGGACAAGCATGTCAACGCGACCACGGCGGCGATGCTGGTCATCAGCATCATGCTGATCGCCGGAGTCGTGACCTGGGACGACATGCTCGCCAACAAGCAGGCCTGGAACACGCTGGCCTGGTTCGCCACGCTGATCGCGCTGGCCGATGGCCTGAGCCGCACGGGCTTCGTCAAATGGTTCGCCGACACCATGGCGACCCATATGAGCGGCTTTTCTCCGCTGACCGCGGCGGTGATCCTGGTGCTGATCTTCTTTTTCACCCACTACCTATTCGCCAGCGTCACCGCCCACGCCACCGCGATGCTTCCGGTCATGCTCAGCGTCGGCTCGACCATCACCGGCATGCACCTGCCGTCCTTTGCCCTGATGCTGGCGCTGACGCTCGGCATCATGGGCATCCTCACACCCTACGGGACCGGCCCCAGCCCCGTGTACTTCGGCAGCGGCTACCTGCCGGCCGGCGACTACTGGAGGCTCGGTGCGATCTTTGGCGTCATCTACATCGCCGCCTTTCTATTGATCGGCGTGCCCCTACTGCTTTGAGGCGGCACCGTCGCCGGCGTGGCACTGCGCCGGACAGAGCTTCGTGACCACAGACTGGGGATTATGAAGAGACCATCGGGAAACCTGAGGAAGTCCATGGCTGCACTGGGCTGTACGTGCCTGCTCGGCCTGGCCGCCACGCATGCCCTGGCAGCGCAGTATTTCGACACCCCGGACGCTGCCATGAACGCCTTCGGCAAGGCCATCCGCGACAATGACGAGGCCGCGATGCAGGGCATGCTGGGCGCCAACTATCGCGACATCATCCCACCGGCCGGCGCCGGCGTCCGGAGCCGCTTCGACAGTGCCTGGGCGGTGTCGCACCGCGTCCAGCAAACCGGCAAGCGCGCCACGATCGCCGTGGGCAACGACGGCTGGACCCTGCCCGTGCCGCTGGTCCGGTCGGGCAAGGGATGGCAGTTCGACACCCAGGCCGGCGCCCGCGAAATGCGCGTGCGCCGCATCGGCCGGAACGAACTGGCCGTGATCCAGACCCTGCAGGCCATCTGCGACGCGCAGGACGAGTACGCGCAGACCACCCATGACGACGAGAAGCGGATGGTCTATGCCAGCATGCTGTCCAGCTCCCCCGGCAAGCATGATGGGCTTTACTGGCCGACCGGCCCGCAGGAGGCGCCCAGCCCGCTCGGCCCCGCCTTCCGCGACGCGGGCGCGCGCAACGCCAGCCCAGAGGGCTACCACGGCTACCAGTACAAGCTGTTGACCGCGCAAGGGCCGCACGGCGACGGCGGGGCCTTGAACTACGTGGTCGACGGCAGGCTGTTCGGCGGCTTCGCGGTCATGGCGTGGCCGGTCCGCTATGGCGACACGGGCGTGATGAGCTTCATCGTCAACCACAACGGGCAGGTCTACCAGCGCGACCTTGGCCCCGGCACCGCCGGCAAGGCCGCGGCGACGAACTCCTTCGATCCGGCGCCCGGCTGGAAAAAGGTGTCGCCATGAGGCCGCGCATCCTCACCACCGCATGTTGTGCCGTGCTGATGCTGGGCGCATGCCAGACCGCTGCGCCGCCATCTTCCACGGGGCCTGCGCCCGCGCTGCCCGGCGGGCCTGCCCAGCCGGCGCAGGGCGAGCCGGCGCCCTACCAGGCCGAAGAGATCGAGGCCATGGTCGCGCCGATCGCGCTTTACCCGGATCCCCTGCTTGCGCAGGTCCTGATGGCTTCGACCTACCCGCTGGAAGTCACGCTTGCCGCGCGCTGGGTCAAGGCACGCCCGAACCTCAAGGGCGACGCGGCGGTCAAGGCGGCACAGGGCGAAACGTGGGATGTCAGCGTGAAGTCGCTGGTGGCGTTCCCGCAGATCCTGGAACCGATGAGCGACAAGCTCGACTGGACCCAGAAGCTGGGCGATGCCTTCCTGGCCCAGCAAAAGGACGTGTTCGATGCCGTGCAGCGCTTGCGCGCGCGTGCGCGGCAAGCTGGGCACCTGGAGTCGGGGCCGCAGCAGACCGTGACTGTCGAAACGGCCGGCGCGGCCGGCGCGCCGCAGACCATCGTGCGCATCGAGCCCGCCAACCCGGACGTGGTCTATGTGCCGGTCTACGATCCGGCCGTCGTCTACGGCGGCTGGGGCTATCCGGCTTATCCGTATTACTACTGGCCGCCCTATGGCGCCTACTACCCGCCCGGCGCCGCTATCGGCAGCGGCATCGCCTTTGGCATCGGCCTGGCCGCCGCCGTTGCGATCTTCGGCAACTGCGACTGGAACAACGGCGGAGTCCATGTGGAGCACCACAAGGCCAGGAACATCGACCGCAACTTCGACGCGAGCAAGCTCCAGGGCGACCGCTGGCAGCATGACGCGCGGCACCGCCAGGGCGTTGCCTACCGCGACAATGCCACGCGCGAGAAGTTTGGCCGCAGCACGGCCGGCGCGTCGGGCCGCAGCGGCTTTCGTGGACGCGACGCGGGCGGAGGCCGGGACAATGGCTTCCAGGGCGTGGGCGCTGGCGGCGGTGCCGTGCAGCGGGACTTCAATCGGGGCAGCTCCAGCCTGGGGTCCGGCGCGGGCCGCGGTGGCGGATTTGGCGGCGGGCGGGGAGGACGCGGCGGCGGCCGCCGGTAGCCCACGCTAGCGCCGGCGGGCCATGCCCGCCTACCCTGGCCGGCCGGCGCTTGCCCTGGCCGCCGCGATGTCGCCTGCCGCTGCGTCAAACAGGCGGCGCACCAGTCCGAACGCCTTTTCGGTCGCGGGGATGCCGCAAGGCATAAGCGGCATCGGATCGGCAAACCATGACGGGTGATCGTTGCGATACCCGGTCCGGGGCACAACCCGATGCCCGCGATCGGGCTGGCATCGGGCCAGGGTTCAGAACAGGTGCCGGATGCCGACGCGTGACAGGAACTGCGAATCGGCCACACCCCGAGCATGCGGAACACCACAAACCGCGCCGGCATTGTAGGATGGCACCGGACAGCAGACCGGCCTGCTTTGGGCCACTATTGCGGCAGCCCTATCGCTTATCCCTCCATGTCGCCATCCGGCCCTCCCGCCAGCCCCGTCGTCGCGCCCGAGCGGCACGATATCTTCCGCACGCTCGTCGAAACGATTGCCGACTACGCAATTTTCCTGCTCGACACGGACGGCACGGTCATGAGCTGGAACCGGGGTGCGCAACGCATCAAGGGGTATGAGGCAGCGGAGATCATTGGCTCGCATTTCTCGCGTTTCTATACCGAAGACGCCATCGCCCGTGGGTGGCCGCAGAAGGAACTGGAGCTGGCCCGCCGGCATGGCCGCCTGGAAGACGAAGGCTGGCGCGTCCGCAAGGACGGCACCCGCTTCTGGGCCAATGTCCTGATCACCGCCTTGCACAACGAGGCCGGTGAAGTGATCGGCTTTGCCAAGGTCACGCGGGACATGACCGAGCAGATGAAAGGCGCGGCCAAGCTGCGGGAAAGCGACGAGACGTTCCGGCTGCTGGTGCTGAACGTCAAGGACTACGCGATCTTCATGCTCGACCCGCACGGCCATGTCGTCAGCTGGAACGCCGGCGCGGCGCAAATCAAGGGCTACCTGAGCAGCGAAATCGTCGGCCGGCATTTTTCCGCGTTCTACCTGCCCGAGGATATCGCGGCCGGCAAGCCGGAAAGGCTGATCCAGCGAGCCCGCGAGGATGGCAGCGTACAGGACGAAGGCTGGCGGGTCCGCAAGGACGGCTCGCTGCTCTGGGCCAATGTCACGCTCACAGCCATCTACGACGAGCATCGCCAGCTGCGCGGCTTCGCGAAAGTGACCCGCGACATGAGCGAGCGCAAGAAGCTCGAAGAGGTTGAAGCCTCGGCGCAACGCATGAAGGAATTCCTTGCCACCCTGGCCCACGAACTGCGCAACCCGCTGGCCCCGATCTACAGCGCCACGTCCGTCATGGAACGGGGGCCCGGGGACGAAGCGCTGGTCAGGGCCAATCTCGGCATCGTTGCGCGCCAGTTGAGGCACCTCACCCGGCTCGTGGACGACCTGCTCGACGTTGGCCGCATCGCCGCCGGCAAGCTCGAACTGCGCCGTTCGGTGATTGCCATCCGCGAGGTCATCGCGGCCGCCGTCGAGGGAAGCGCGCCGGCACTCGACGCCAGGGCGCAGCGCATCGTCATGGATCCGGACAACGTGGAATTCCATGTCTTCGGCGATCTCACGCGGCTGGCGCAAGTGCTGCAGAACCTGCTGATCAACGCGTCCAAGTTTTCGCCGGAAGGGACCACGATCACGCTGCGCACCCAGCTCAATGGGCGCACCGGGCAGGTTTCCATTAACGACCAGGGTTGCGGCATCGCTCAGGAGGCCCTGTCAAAAGTGTTCAACCTGTTCGTGCAGGGCGGCCATCCGGGTCAGACCGGCACTGGCGGACTCGGTATTGGATTGTCGTTGTGCCGGTCGATCATCGAGCTGCACGAAGGCTCGATTACGGCGGCGAGCCCGGGCGTCGGCCTGGGCAGCACGTTCAGCGTCCGGCTGCCGATCGTCACCGAGCGGCACACATCTGCTGCGCCGTTCATCGCCCGTACCCGTGCCGGGCTCAACATCCTGGTGGTCGACGACAATCGCGATGCGGCCGACAGCATGGGGCTGCTGCTCCAGATGACCGGCCATGCCATCAGGGTGGCCTATGACGGCGTCACGGCCCTGCGCAGCGTGGAAGACTTCACGCCGGACGTGGCGCTGATTGACCTTGCCATGCCCGACATGGACGGCTTCGAACTCATGCGCGAACTGCGCGACTACGCGCACCTGCACCATACCCGTTTCTACGCGCTCACGGGTTTTGGCGAGCCTGGCATCAAGGAAGAAACGTCGCAGGCCGGCTTTCACGGACACATCGTCAAGCCGGTCGATATCGATGCGCTGGCCGAGATCCTGCGCAGCGCCGGCGGCGATCCTGCCAGGTGACGTCCGGGCGAACCCTGGCTGTTTCCGCCTTCACTTCGGCTTGCGCGGGAAATACGTCACTGGCAAGTCGAACCTCGCGGTGGGGAACTGCCTGGCCAGGGCCTCATGCAACGGTCCACGCTGGTCGAACTCGGCCACGTGCAGCACCACCATCCCGCTCTCCGGATACGCCCTGGCACTGACGACTGCGCCGGCGGCAGCCGCGACCACGCGCGCCGTGTCCGCATACAGCACGACCAGGTCGTTCGTGCTGATGCCGACCCTGTTGTCGCGCGTGCGCTGAGGTATTCATTGGCGGCGGCCTTGACGGGCCACGCTCGCGGCGATTGTGGCCAGGCCGGCGGTCAGCGCCGGGGCTTCGACTGGTTCAGCGCCACGGCGGCCTGGATCAGTGCCTTCAGCGCCGTCTCGTCGATGTCCTCGCCCTCGTGCAGATCGATCGCGCGCCGGGTATTCCCTTCCAGGCTCGAATTGAAAAGCTGCGAAGGGTCCGGCAGCGACGCCCCTTTGGCGAAAGTCATCTTCACGACGTTCTTGTAGGTCTCTCCGGTACAGAGGATGCCGGCGTGCGACCACACCGGAACGCCCCGCCACTTCCACTCTTCGACCACCTCCGGATCCGCGGCCCGGATGAGCTTGCGGATGCGGGCGAGCATTTCGCCGCGCCAGTCGCCCAGCTCACGGATTCTCTCGTCGATCAGTTGGGAAGGAGACCTGCCGTCCTGCACCTCGAGGTTCTTCATGTCCGCGCTCCTGAAGCCAAGACGCACATTCTAGCCTTCCCGAAGCCTCCCACGGCTCGGTCGCGCGCCGGGTGTCGGTGTCCGGCAGACAGCGGTCCCGTGATGTGTTTGGCGCCCTCAGACATGCGCCGCCGCAAGCGGGCGGCAGTTTTTCGTGCGCTTGCCGCATTTTTCTCTTTATCTTCAAGGACTTGAAAATAATCTTCGGGTCTGGTCCGCGGGTTGGCACACCCCATGCGTATATGACCTCGAGCGCAACACCAGATGCTCTCTAACCCAAGCCAGACCAGCCTACCCAAGGAGTACATCATGTCCCTCACCATCCAGAACCTGCCCCTCGAACAAGACCTGGACCATGCAAACATGGGCGCCGTGCGCGGCGGCAGCCTGTTCCTGAACAATGGCGTCAACGCGATCCTCGGCGGCGCCGGCGTGTCCTTCGCCAGCCCCAACATCATCGTGGCGCCGGTCACGCAGGTCGATGCCTCGACCCGCACCAACATCGACCTCACGAGCATCAGCAACCTGCTCAACAACGTTGGTGGCATCGTGCAGGCCGCGCAGCACTAAATCCAGTCCCTCTCATCTCGTTGATCCAGCCTACCCCAGGAGACCATCATGTCCTTGACCATCCAGAACCTCTCGCTCGAACAAGACCTTGACCACGCCAAGATGGGCGCCGTGCGCGGCGGCAGCATCTTCGTGAACTCCGGCGTCAACGCCATTACCGGTGGCAGCGGCGTTTCGTTCGCCAGCCCGAACACGATCTTCGCACCTGTTACGCAGGTCGATGCATCGAACCGCACCAGCGTCGATATGAAGAGCGTGACGAACACCATCAACAACCTGGGCGGCATGGTCGCGGCCCTGCAGCACTAATCCACACCCAACCAGCGCAATCTCAGCCTACCCAGGAGACCATCATGTCCTTGACCATCCAGAACCTCTCGCTCGAACAAGACCTCGACCACGCCAAGATGGGCGCCGTGCGCGGCGGCAGCATCTTCGTGAACTCCGGCGTCAACGCCATCACTGGTGGCAGCGGCGTGTCGTTCGCCAGCCCGAATACGATCTTTGCGCCGGTTACGCAGGTCGATGCATCGAGCCGCACCAATGTCGATCTGAAGACGATGACGAATACCCTCAACAATGTGGGTGGCATCGTGCAGGCCCTGCAGCACTGAAACTCCAGCCTGTTTGCGTCCCTCTCCCGCTTGCGGGAGAGGGAAACAACGCTACTGCACTTTCTTGTCTTCGCGTTTCGCTTCCGCCATGGCCTCCGGCTCCAGCTCTTCGGCGGACCGGTTCAGGTGAACGAACAGCCCCCAGGAGCCGAGCAGCAAGGCGGTCGATGCAATCAGCCCAGCCGCATAGCGAAGCTGCGACGGATCGTGGTGCAGCGCCTTGAAGGTCGCCACCAGCCCTTCGATGGCAAGCGCGACGACGACCACCACCAGGAATCGCGACATGAAACGCCGTACCCGTGTCGGCGCGCTCACGTCAGCCTCCCGGATGACCTCTTCCTCAACGATGGTCTCGGCGATCTGCAATGCGACAACGGCGCCTGCCAGCAACCCCAAAGCTTCAATGACGGATAGCGCGCTTGCCTGGTCCCATTGACTGGCAAACACGGTCAATCCAATGCGAGCAGCAATCGCAATCAACATCAGCGCCGCGCAGGTGAAGAGCACTGCCATCAGCCCATGGACAACCGTAAAGAAGCGCATAAAAGTCTTCATTTTTCTGGTTCCGGTGGATTGCGAGCAACTGATCGATATCTGCAACGGCGCTCATCCCCGCTCATCACGATTCTCACCGTGCTCCAGGCTTGATTCTGGCAGGAAATATGCCCGCGACGGCTACACCAATCGCAGATCCCGCAACATATCCAATACGTGCTGCGTGGTGCGCTCGACGTACCCCGCTCGATGGGCAACGCCGAGCCGACGCCACAACGCCGGGCGCAGCGGACGCATGACAATGCGCGGGTCAGGTAATGGCGCCGTTGCCTCATGCGGCAACAGCGAGGCGCCGTAACCGGCCGCGACCAGACTCTTGATCGCGTCGTTGTAGTTAAGTTGGATGCGCGGCGCAGGCTGATACCCACCGGTCGCGAACCACTCCGCAGTCAGACGGGAAAGACGCGTGGTCGCGTCATTGAGAATGAGCGGTTGAGCAGCGAGCCATTCAGGCGTGACGCGAGCCGGGCATTGCCAATGCGCCGGCACAAAGGCCATCACGGGGTCGCGCCGCCAAGGTTTGATCACGAGTCCTGCCACCGGCGGCTGAGGCAGTGCGACCAGCCCTACGTCCAGCGTCCCATCCGCCAGTCGGGACAACGTTTCCTGGGACGTCAACACGGCAATCTGAATGTCGATAGCGGGATGGTGCTGGCGCAGTACCTCGAGTGCTTGCGGTAACAAGTGCGCAATCGCGCCAGTGGACGCACCGATCCGCACGCGCCCTTCGAGTCCCTGCACCTGGCGTTGAATATCGTCCAGCGCCTGCTCCGCATCGGCCAGCAGTCGGCGCGCGCGCTCCACCAGCACCTCTCCTATCGCCGACGGCCTGACCTGCCCGCGCTTGCGCGACAGCAGCGGAGCACCAATGCGTTCTTCAAGATCAGCGATATGGAGGCTGACTGTTGGCGGGGCCAGATGCAACGCACGCGCCGCGTCGGCAAATGAGCCCCGGTCCGCAATCGCGACCAGGGTACGCAAGCGGTCCAGGCTGATCTCTCGCATAGGGGCGTCCTGATTCAGAAAAGCTGAATGTAGAGGTCATGAAATTCAACTTTCTCTATTGTAGCGTTCAGCCCAATATAGGGCTCGTTCTTCGTTCTGCTTCCTGCAATCCAACATCATCGGAGTCTTTCACCCATGAGCTCTCCCGTAGTTTTCATCGACGGCGACCAAGGCACCACCGGGTTGCTGATCCACGAACGGCTGCGTAATCGGACCGACATCAGGCTAATGACGCTGGCTGCTGCGGAGCGCAAAGATTTGCGGCGTCGCACAGAAGCCCTCAACGCCTGCGACATCGCCATCCTCTGTTTGCCGGACGCTGCCGCGCGCGAGGCAGTGGCCGCCATTGTCAATCCTGCGGTTCGCGTCATCGATGCAAGCTCCGCCCACCGTACACATCCGGACTGGACTTACGGATTTCCGGAGATGACGCCGGAACAGGCCGAGAGCATTGCCAACGCACGTCGGGTCACCAACCCCGGCTGCTATCCGACCGGTGCGATTGGCCTGCTGCGCCCGCTGGTGCAGGCTGGGCTCATACCGGGCGATTACCCCATCAGCATTCATGCGGTATCCGGCTACTCCGGACGCGGACGAGCCGGCGTGGACGAACATGAGGGGCCTGGAGCCGCTGACGCGCCTTCATATCAGGTCTATGGCCTGGAACTCGCGCACAAGCACACGCCGGAAATCCGGCAGCACGCCGGGCTCGCGCAGCCTCCCGTTTTCGTCCCGGCATACGGCGCGTTCCGCCAGGGCATCGTGCTGACGGTCCCGCTGGCGTTGCGGCTGCTGGCACCGGGCGTGAATGGCGTTACGTTGCACGCCTGCCTCGCGCGCCACTATGCGAGCGCGGAACACGTCCATGTCTTGTCGCTGGAAGAATCGTGCGCCATGAAGCATCTGGATCCGCAACTGCTGAACGGGACGGACGAGATGCGCCTGAGCGTATTTCCTGGCAGCGAGCACGGCCACGTCCTTCTGTCTGCGGTGTTCGACAATCTTGGAAAGGGCGCCTCGGGCGCCGCGATTCAAAACCTGAACCTGATGCTCGCGTAGTCGTAGCGATCAATCCGGCCGAATCTGGGAATCAGGTCCTCGGCCTCCCCCTCGAACGTTGGCGACGACAAAGAAAAAGCCCGTGCAGAGCACGGGCATAAGGGCTTGAGGACTTGAGTGGAGTCTCTCAGTGCCGGATTCTCACAGGCCGCCGTGCGCAAAGACACCCCCGGACGGGTGATACCTCGATACCAGATCGCAGCGCTCCGGAAAAAAACATGCATAAAAGTGCGGCATACGCAACGCTTCCGGTGCTGATGCCGGGTACGCGTCCGATTGGGGCGTCGGGCCGGCCGGACCTTGCGCTGCGTCGGGGCAATCTCGGGCAGGCGCAGCGTTTTCGCGCAAACGCATCCGTGGCCGTGCCCTAAAAATTCCTTGAAAGAATCTGAAATATGGAAAGCCGATAATCGGCCGGAAGGTTTCCGCAAGTCGGGATAGACTTCTCGGCTACGCAGGGCCGCGGCGGGACTTGCTGCATCCCGATGGCCTGCCCCGGTCGGTTCGGGGAAACGGTCCCGAGCATGACGCTCGCCGCCCTGCCCGGCTCCGGCACGCCGACATCATGACTCGCAGGATTCTTTCGCAGGAAATCGCAATGCAACGATCACGCGGCTGCCGGGCCTGGGTTCCGGTTACGCTGGCCATCGCCCTTTCGGCGCTCGCCGGATGCGGCGGCAAGAAGGAGGCCGCTGCCCCACCCCCGCCGCAGGTCAGTGTGGTCACGCTCAAGACCGAACCGGTCACGCTGGACACGCAGTTGCCGGGCCGTACCTCGGCCTTCCGCATTGCCGAAGTCCGGCCACAGGTGGATGGCATCATCCTGCGCCGGCTGTTCAAGGAAGGCAGCGACGTGACGCAGGGCCAGCAGCTCTACCAGATCGACCCTTCCACCTATGACGCGACCTACAAGAGCGCCAAGGCCTCGCTGGAATCGGCGAAGCTGCTGGCCGAGCGCTATGGGCGCCTGGTGGGCGACGAGGCCGTCAGCAAGCAGCAGTACGACGAGGCCAGGGCCGCCTGGCTGCAGGCGCAGGCGACCGTGGACCGCGCCCAGATCAACCTGCGCTATACCAGGGTGCTGGCGCCGATTTCGGGGCGCATCGGACGCTCCAACGTGACCGAGGGCGCGCTGGTGACCAACGGCCAGGCCGGGGCCCTGTCGGTGGTGCAGCAGATCGATCCGATCTACGTCGACGTGACCCAGCCCTCGGCATCGCTGCTGCGGCTGCGGCGCGAGCTCGCCAACGGCACCCTGCAAAGCGCCGGCGCCAACGCGGCGCAGGTCAACCTGGTGCTGGAGGACGGCACCAAATATCCGGAAGTCGGCCGGCTGGAGTTCTCGGAGGTCGCCGTGGACCAGGGCACGGGCTCGGTCACGCTGCGCGCCGTGTTCCCAAATCCGCGTCATGAACTGCTGCCCGGCATGTTCGTCCACGCGCGCCTGCGCGACGGCGTGAAAGCCGATGGCCTGCTCGTGCCGCAACAGGGCGTGACGCGCGACATGAAGGGCCAGGCCACGGCGCTGGTGGTCAACGCCAAGGACGAGGTGGAGTTGCGCCCGATCCGCACCGACCGCGTGATCGGCGACAAATGGCTGGTGGCGGACGGCCTCAAGGCCGGCGACCGCGTCATCGTCGAGGGCCTGCAGTTCGTCAAGCCCGGCGCGAAGGTCCGCGTGGCCGAGGCCGGCAGCGGGCCAGGCAACCCGCCCGCCGCTGCGTCGGCTGAGTCGGCTGCCTCCGGCTCATCCGCTGCGGTCGCGGCCAAGCCCTGAGGGCACCACCAGGGCAAGGGAGCATTCATGTCCAATTTCTTTATCGATCGGCCCATCTTTGCGTGGGTGATCGCGCTGGTCATCATGCTGGCCGGCGTGCTGTCGATCCGCTCGCTGCCGATCAGCCAGTATCCGGCCATTGCGCCGCCGACCATCGCCATCTCGGTCAACTACCCGGGCGCCTCGGCCGAAACCGTGCAGGACACGGTGGTGCAGGTGATCGAGCAGCAGCTCAACGGCCTGGACCGCCTGCGCTACATCTCGTCGGAAAGCAACGCGGACGGCAGCATGACCATCACGGTCACGTTCGAGCAAGGCACCAACCCCGATATCGCCCAGGTGCAGGTGCAGAACAAGCTTGCGCTCGCGCAGCCGCTGCTGCCGCAGGAAGTGCAGCAGCAAGGCATCCGCGTGACGAAGTCGGTGCGCAACTTCCTGCTGATCGTCGGCCTGATCTCCACCGATCCCAAGATCACGCGGGAAGACTTGTCGAACTACATCGTCTCGAATATCCAGGACCCGCTGTCGCGCACCTATGGCGTCGGCGACTTCCAGGTGTTCGGCTCGCAGTACGCCATGCGGGTCTGGATCGACCCGGCCCGGCTCAACAGCTACCAGCTCACGCCGCTGGACGTGAGCAATGCCATCAAGGCGCAGAATGTCCAGGTCGCCTCGGGCCAGCTTGGCGGCCTGCCCGCGGTCAGGGGCCAGCAGCTCAACGCCAGCGTGATCGGCAAGACCCGCCTGCAGACCAGCGAGCAGTTCGGCAACATCCTGCTCAAGGTCAACCCGGATGGCTCTCAGGTGCGCCTGAAGGATGTGGCCGAGGTTGGCCTGGGCGGCCAGGACTACAACATCAACGCACAGTACAACGGCCAGCCGGCCTCGGGCATTGCCGTGCGGCTGGCCGCCGGCGCCAACGCGCTTGAGACGGTGCGCGCCATCCGCAAGACGCTCGACGGCCTGGAGCCATTCTTCCCCGCCGGCATGAAGGTGGTCTACCCGTACGACACCTCGCCGGTGATCTCGGGCTCGATCAAGGAGGTGGTGAAGACGCTGATGGAAGCGATCGCGCTGGTGTTCCTGGTGATGTACCTGTTCCTGCAGAACGTCCGTGCCACGCTGATCCCGACCATCGCCGTGCCGGTGGTGCTGCTGGGCACGTTCGGCGTGCTGGCCGCGTTCGGGTACACCATCAACACCTTGACGATGTTCGGCATGGTGCTGGCCATCGGCCTGCTGGTGGACGACGCGATCGTGGTCGTGGAAAACGTCGAGCGGGTGATGGCCGAGGACGGCCTGCCCCCCAGGGAGGCGGCGCGGCGGTCCATGGGACAGATCCAGGGCGCGCTGGTCGGCATTGCCATGGTGCTGTCGGCGGTGTTCCTGCCGATGGCGTTCTTCGGCGGCTCGACCGGCGTGATCTACCGGCAGTTCTCCATCACCATCGTCTCGTCCATGGTGCTGTCGGTGCTGGTCGCGCTGGTGCTGACGCCGGCGCTGTGCGCCACCATGCTGCAGCCGATCGAGAAAGGCGACCATGGCGAGAACAAGGGCGGTTTCTATGGCTGGTTCAACCGCAAGTTCATCGTGACCACGCAAGGGTATGAGCGCGGGGTATCGACCATCCTGAAGCGCCGCCTGCCGTTCGTGCTGATCTACCTGGCCATCCTCGCGGTGATGGCCTTCCTGTTCACGCGCATTCCCACGTCGTTCCTGCCCGATGAAGACCAGGGCGTGCTCTACGCGCAGGTGCAGACGCCGCCGGGGGCCACTGCCGAACGCACGCAGAAGGTACTCAACGAAATGCGTGACTACCTGCTCAAGGACGAAGGCGGCGTGGTGGACTCGCTCTTCACCGTGAGCGGCTTCAACTTCGCGGGCCGCGGCCAGAACTCCGGCCTTGCCTTCATCCTGCTCAAGCCGTGGGAGGAGCGCAGCGGCGACCACACCAGCGTCTTCGACCTGGCGGCGCGGGCGCAGCGCAAGTTCGCAACTTTCCGCGACTCCATGTCGTTCGCGTTCGCCCCGCCGGCCGTGCAGGAACTGGGCAATGCCACCGGCTTCGACCTGTACCTGCAGGACCAGGCCGGCCTGGGCCACCAGGCCCTGATGAACGCGCGCGACAAGTTCCTGGGGCTGGCCGCGAAAGACCCGATGCTGCAGCGCGTGCGCCCCAACGGCCTCAATGACCAGCCGCAGTACCAGCTCGTCATCGACGATGAAAAGGCGCGCGCGCTGGGGCTCTCGCTGGCCGACATCAACAGCACGGTGACGATCGCCTGGGGTTCCAGCTATGTGAACGACTTTATCGACCGTGGCCGGGTCAAGCGCGTCTACGTGCAGGGACGTCCGGATTCGCGCATGAACCCCGACGATGTCGACAAATGGTTCGTGCGCAACGACAAGGGCGAGATGGTGCCGTTCTCCGCGTTTGCCGAAGGCAAGTGGGATTACGGGTCGCCGAAGCTGCAGCGCTATAACGGCGTGCCGGCGGTGGAAGTGCTGGGCGAGCCGGCCGCTGGCCGAAGCTCGGGCGAGGCGATGAAGGCGATCGAGGAAATCATGAAGCAGATGCCACCGGGCGTGGGCTACGCCTGGACCGGGCTGTCCTATGAAGAACGGCTGTCGGGCTCGCAGGCGCCAGCGCTGTATGGGCTGTCGCTGCTGGTGGTGTTCCTGTGCCTGGCGGCCTTGTATGAAAGCTGGACGATCCCGTTTTCGGTGATGCTGGTGGTGCCGCTAGGCGTGATCGGCGCGCTGCTAGCCACCATGGGCCGCGGCTTGTCCAACGACGTGTTCTTCCAGGTCGGCCTGCTGACCACCATCGGCCTGTCGGCCAAGAACGCCATCCTGATCGTGGAGTTCGCCAAGAGCCTGCACGAGCACGGCAAGAGCCTGGTGGATGCCGCGATCGAAGCCTGCCGCATGCGTTTGCGCCCGATCGTGATGACCTCGCTGGCCTTCATGCTGGGCGTGTTCCCGCTGGCAGTCTCGACCGGGGCCGGCGCGGGCAGCCAGCACGCCATCGGCACCGGCGTGATCGGCGGCATGATTACCGCCACGGTGCTCGCGATCTTCTGGGTGCCGTTGTTCTTTGTGGTGGTCAATGCGCTGGTCGAACGCAAGCGCAAGCCGACCCGGCCCGATGGCCCCGCGGAGAAAGGCGCGCTGCCATGAACCAGACCCTGACCTGCGCTGCTGCAGCCGCCCTGCTGGCCGGCTGCAGCTTGATCCCCGCCTACCATCAACCGGACCTGCCGGTCGCGCAAGCGTATCCGCAAGGCACGGCCTATCCGGCGGCTGACGCCATGGCGCAGGCGCAGCAGGTGCGCGCCGTGGATCTCGGCTGGCACGACTTCTTCGCCGATGCGCGGCTGCGCCGCCTGATCGAGGTCGCGCTGGAGAACAACCGCGACCTGCGCGTGGCCGCGCTGAACGTGGAAGCGTTCCGCGCGCAATACCGGATCGAACGCGCCGACCTGTTCCCCGCCGTCGGCGTCGCCGCGCAGGAAACGCGCCAGCGCATTCCCGCCGACCTGTCCACCACCGGCCGGCGCATGATCGCGAGCCAGTACGGGATATCGCTGGGCACGACCGCATGGGAACTCGACCTGTTCGGCCGCATCCGCAGCCTCAGCGAAGCGGCGCTGGAACAGTACTTCGCCAGCGACGAGACGCGCCGCAGCGCGCAGATCGCACTGGTGGCCAGCGTGGCCAATGCCTACCTGGCGCAGCGCGCCGACGAGGCGCTGCTGGCGCTGACGCGCGATACCCTGGCCAACTACGAGCGCAGCTATGGCCTGACGCGGCGCAGCTACGAGGAAGGCATTGCCTCGCGCCTGGACCTGCGGCAGTCCCAGACCGCCGTAGAGAATGCGCGCGCGAGCCTGGCGCGCTACACGCGGCTGGTGGCGCAGGACGAGAACGCCATCGTGCTGCTGCTGGGCACCGGCATGCCGGCGGACCTGCCGCCGCCGCTTGGCCTGCAGGACAAGCTCACGGCCGATGTCCCCCCCGGGTTGCCGTCCGACCTGCTCCAGAACCGGCCCGACGTGCTCGCTGCCGAGCACCGCCTGCGGTCCGCCAACGCCAATATCGGCGCGGCGCGCGCGGCGTTCTTCCCGCGCATTGCGCTGACGGCTTCGGCCGGCACCGCCAGCAACCAGCTGTCGGGCCTGTTTGCGGGCGGCTCGGGCACCTGGCTGTTCCAGCCGCAGATCAGCCTGCCGCTGTTCACGGCGGGCAGCCTCAAGGCCAGCCTGGACTACGCCAGCATCCAGAAGGACATCAACGTCGCACAGTACGAACGCACCGTGCAGACGGCCTTCCGCGAGGTCGCCGACGGCCTGGCCGCGCGGGGCACGTACATGAGCCAGCTGGAAGCGCAGGTGCGTTTTGTCGAAGCGGCGCAGGACGCCTACAACCTCGCCGATCGCCGCTACCGCACGGGCGTGGACAGCTACCTGGCGGTGCTGGACGCGCAGCGCTCGCTCTACAACGCGCAGCAGCTGCTGATCGTCGCGCGGCAGGAGCAGCTGACCAGCGAGGTCAACCTGTACAAGGCGCTCGGGGGTGGCTGGCATGACGAAACCCGCAGCGCTACCGACGCGGCGCCCCCTGCCGCGCCGGGGCCGTCGTCCTGAACGGCGCTGGCCGGCCCGCGCCATGTTGGCGGGCCGGCGTTGCCCAAAGCTGGCGGCGCGACGCGGGCTCCTACAATGACCTGAGGCCTTTCACAAACGCCACACCGCCACGAGGAGCCCCGCCATGTCCCTGCCCCACCTGTCTTCCGGTGAAGTCGCCAGCGTGCTGCCGCTGGGCAAGCAGCTCGCGCAGACGCCAAGCGCCGCGCTGTTCAAGGAACCGCAGCTGGAAGTGATGCGCATGGTGCTGCCGGCGGGCAAGCATGTAGGCACGCATGCGGTCGCCGGACCGTCGACCATCCAGTGCCTGGAAGGCGAAGCGGAAATCGGCATCGACGGCAGCCAGCGCCGGCTGCATCCGGGCGACTTGCTGTACCTTGGCGCGTCGGCTGCCCACGATGTCACGGCGATCACCAATACGTCCTTGCTCGTCACCGTTGTGCTGGTCGGCCGCGGCGCTTCCTGAGCCGCTTTCTCGCGCTGCAGCAGCGGCCCGGCCGGGCGTCGCTGCGGCCTTCATACGCGCTACGCGTCGCGATTTTGTGCGGCTTTGCGCATAATTGAGCGCGATTCGGCTGCAACGAGCGTCTTGCGCGCCATGTCAGCGCACGCCGCATTGTGCGCCGCACCGTTTGGCACATAGAATCGAATCCACCAACAGCGTTGAGCCCGGCAGCCAGCCGATCCGGGCCAAGGCGCGACCCGGTCATTGCGCCGGTACAGCCGCATGACAGCGCTGTCCCGCCGCCAGCGGCCATGGCAGGTTGCGTCCCGCCATGCTCGCCACCAACAGGGAGGAAGCCATGCGCCAGATCGAATTGAACGATGCCTGCGCCCATGCCGATGCCATGGCGCGAGCCGTGGCGTGCGAGCTGGAGCGCACGCTGGCCAGCCAGGAACATGCTTGCCTGGCCATCGCGGGCGACCGCCTGCCGTTGCCGCTGTTCAAGGCGCTGCAGCAACGGGCGCTGCCGTGGGATCGCATCAGCGTGATGCTCGTCGACGAGCGCATGGTGCCCCTTGGCCACGACGACAGCAATGCGCGCCTGGTCTGCGACGCGCTGTTGCGGGAAGACGCGTCGCGCGCCTCCTTCCATCCTCCGGTGCCGTCGTTCTGCATGGAAATCGACGAAATCGATCCGTCGGCCGTGGTTTCCGAGCTGAACCGCAATTACCGCCAGCCCGATGTGGTCGTCCTGGCCATGGGCGACGACGGGCACACGGCTTCGCTGTTCGCGGATGCCCCGGAACTGCCTGTTGGGCTGTCGCTGACCGAGCCGGCGGGATATCTTGCGCTGAACCCGCGCGCCGCGCCGCACCGCCGCGTCAGCCTGAACCTGAGCGCGCTGCTGGGCGCACGCCGCGTCTTGCTGAGCTTCAGTGGCCCGTGGAAGAAACAGGTATTCGATGCCGCCACCATGGAGCCCACGCCGATGCTGCCGGTCAGCTACCTGCTCCACCAGGACAGCACGCCGGTGGATGTCTACTGGACGCAATAGCCCGGCCGCTGTGCCGGCGAAGGCTGTTGCGGCGTAGGACAGAGCCTGACAACAATTGGCTACGGCGCGCGCTACAGTGGCATCGCCCGTTCCGGGATGCTTCCGAATGCATTGCGCCCCATGCCCTTCCCTGGTCACCCAGTCGTCAAGCCGCTGGCCATTAGCCTGCTGGCCCTCTTTATCGGCGCAACATCTTCACCTGGCATGGCCGCCCCGCCGCTGTCCGAACTGGCGAGCCTGCTGCTGGGCACCGTACGCGGCAAGCCAAGCGGCATGTCGGGCGTGACCCGGCTGACCGCGCGCGACGCCGAGCGGCAACTCGGCATGGCCTGCGCGGAACTGGCACGGATGGCACCGATGGTGCTCGACGATTCCACGCGCCTGGCCGGCTGCGCCGTGCGGGCCGGCAAGGTCGTCGAGTTTCACCTGCAGGTGTCGGGCGTGGATCCGCGGCGCGAGGACACCCGGAACTTCATGGTCTCGGCCAGGCCCATCCTTGAACGCGGCATCTGCCGGAACCCGGATGTGCCGGTGCTCGGCAAGCTTGGCGTGACGCTGGACTACCGCTACATGGCCGGCCAGGAGCCGCTGGTGACGCTGCACGTCCCGCCTGGCCGGTGTATGGAAGGCATCGGCTCCTGAAGGCCTCCACCCTTTTTCAGGATCCGCCGAACCAGTTGTAGCCCTGGTCCTCCCAGTAGCCGCCGGGGTAGGTGTTGGTGACGAACAGCTCCATGATGTGCTTGGGATTCTTGTAGCCGAGCTTGGTCGGCATCCGAAGCTTCATCGGATAGCCATATTTGGGCGGCAGGCGTTCGCCGTCATACGTGAACGTCAGCAAGGTTTGCGGATGCAGCGCCGTCGCCATGTCGATGCTCTCGTAATAGTCGTCGGCACACCGGAACCCCACATACTTCGCGCTGGTATCGGCGCCGATCCGCTTCAGGAAGCCGGCAAACGGCGTGCCGCCCCAACGCCCGATGGCACTCCAGCCCTCCACGCAGATATGCCGCGTGATCTGCTCGGCCAGGGGAAGCGCGTAGAGTTCCGCCAGGGTCCAGCTCTTCTTTTCCCGCACCAGTCCACCGACCTTGAGCCGGAAGTCGTCGCCGTTGACCACGGTGACCTCATCGATGCCGTAGAACGCGTTGAACGGAAACGGGCGTGTGATCTGCGCTTCGGTATAGGTCGGCGCGAGGCGGTTCGGGTCGAACAGCCAGGCCTGCACCTTGTCGTTGAAGCGCGACACACGCGAGAGAAAGGTCTCGACGGAGGCATCGTCGCTCAGGCTGCAGCCGGTGAGCATGGCCAGGCCGCCCAGCGTGAGCAGGCGCTTGCCGAACAGGCGGCGCGACGGTGCGTCGAGTTCCCGACGCACATCGATGATCAGCGACGCGCGGTCGACGGCCGTTCGTGGGGAAGGTCTCGGATTCACGATTCAGGCTCCGGTTATGTCAGCGTCCGCGAATCATTGTCAGCAGGCTGCGCGGCACGAGCGCCACCATCACGATATGCACGACGACAAAGGCGGCAAGCAACGACATGGCGCAGAAATGGACCACACGCGCGAAGTCGTAGCCGCCCATCAGTTCGCGCAGCAGCGGGAATTGCACGGGCTTCCAGATGGCGATGCCGGAAAGCACCAGCACGAGCAGCACGATCATCACCAGCAGGTAGGCGAGTTTCTGCACGGCGTTGTAGTGGCTCAGGTCCGCATGAGAAAGACGTCCCCGCAGCGCGGCAACCAGGTCCTCCCGCACGGCGCGCGGGCTCAGCGGAAAGAACTTGCGGGCAAACCGCCCCGTGGCGACGTTCATCGCCAGGTAGAACAGCCCGTTGAAAAACAGCAGCCACATGGCCGCGAAATGCCAGAGCAGTGCGCCACCCAGCCATCCGCCCAGCGTGATGTCGGCCGGGAAGCGAAACCCGGCGAACACGGGTGAAGCGTTGTAGATGCGCCAGCCCGACAGCATCATCACCACGGCGGCCAGCGCGTTGAGCCAGTGCGAGAGTCGCAGCCACCCGGGCTGGATCCTGCGCGGGGCAGCGCGGGCATCGACAGCGTCATGCGAGAGTTCCATGTCGGCCTCCTCAGGAATCCTGCCACCGTGCACGACAGGTTGCCGCGCACGGCGCCTGGTCAAGCTTGCCCGGTCCAGTGCTACTTGTTCATGCCGCCGGACATGGCATCGCCTTCCTTGCCCATCTTGTCGTGCGACTTCGATTTGCCCGTCTTGTCCTTGTGCATGCCGTCCTTGGACATGTTGTCCTTGGACATGCTGTCCTTCGACATGGCGTCCTTGGACATGGCGTCCTTGGACATCGTGTCCTTCGACATGCTGTCCTTCGACATCGAGTCCTTGGCCATCGAATCCTTGGCCATCGACCCGCCGGTCTGGGCGTATGCGGTGGTGCCGCCAATCAGGAACGCTGCGGAAACCACGGCGATAGCGATCTTGTTCATCTTGACTCCTCGTTGCCTAGCGTTGGACCGGGGCGTCCCGGTGGATGGAACATCGCGCCACGCCGTGCCGGCGGGTGCCAGATTCACACGGTCTGTGTGCGTCTGATGGGAAATTCGCGGCAGGAGCGGGTCCGGTTACAGCGGTTGGAGATTTTTTGGTTCTTAGGCATGCGGCCAGTGCTGCCACTGCGCGGAACCACCCCATCGTCCGTGCGCCTTGCAACACGCATAACCGCCGCCGCAGCGTAGAATTCGCGCCATCCAAGTGGCTCGGTGTAACCAAATCGATCGATGGAGCGAACTGTCGAACAGGATGCGCTGAAAAGGCGGGAGGCTCGCCTGCTCGACCTGTTTACGAGCGGCTTGGCCGGCGACCAGATGGCGTACGCGCAATGTCTCACCGAACTGGCCACCATGTTGCGGGGCTACTTCCGCAACCGGCTCCCGCAGCAAGCGGGCGACGTCGAGGACCTGACGCAGGAAGTCCTGCTGGCCGTGCATAACGCGCGCCATACCTACCTGCCGGGACAACCGCTCACGGCGTGGGTGCATGCCATTGCCCGGTACAAGCTCGCGGACCATTTTCGCGCGTATGCGCGACACGATGCCCTGAGCGATCCGCTGGATTCGGCGCAGGACGTGCTGGCAGCGCCGGACCTGGAGCCTGCACAGGCGAAGCGGGACCTGAACCTCCTGCTCGAGCAGCTACCGGACCGTCAGCGCTTGCCGATCGTGCACGTCAAACTGGAGGGATTGTCCGTCAGCGAGGCCGCGAAGATGACCGGGATGTCGGAATCGGCGGTGAAGGTTGGCGTGCATCGCGGGCTGAAGGCGCTCGCGGCGAAGATTCGAGGAACGCGATGAAGACAGACGACTTGATTGCCATGCTGGCCACGGGCGTCGCGCCCGTGGACCGCCACGCGGTCGGGCGACGCTTTGGCCTGGCCGTGGCGGCGGGCGCGGCATTGGCGACCGTGCTGGTGGCCACCACGCTGCATTTTCGCGCCGACCTGGCCGAGGTCGCCGCCACCCCGCTGTTCTGGGCCAAGGTGACGCTGCCGCTCTCGCTGGCATTGGGCGCCTTGTGGATGGCGACGCGGCTGGCGCGTCCCGGCATGGCAACCGGCGCCTGCTGGCCGGGCGTTACCGTGCCCTTTGCGGCCGTCTGGCTGGCAGCACTCTATGTGCTGGCCCGGACACCGGCCGGCGAACGCGCCGCGGCGGTGCTTGGAGAAACCTGGCGCGTCTGTCCGTTCAATATCGCCATGCTGTCCGTGCCGGTATTCATTGCCGTGTTCTGGGCCTTGCGCGGACTGGCGCCGACGCGGTTGCGGCTGGCAGGTGCCGCGGGCGGCCTGCTGTCCGGCGCGGTCGCGACGCTGGCTTATTGCCTGCACTGTCCGGAGATGGGCGTCGCGTTCTGGGGCGTATGGTACGTCCTCGGCATGCTGGTGCCTGCCGCAATCGGTGCCCTGCTGGCGCCGCGCCTGCTTCGGTGGTGAGTCTCCGTCCTGCATGATTCGCGAGACAGACCGCGGCACTGGCGAGATGCTCAGGACGACACCCCGTTTCCGCCCAGCACCTCCTCGCACACCGCCAGCCAGGCCCTGGCGGCATGCGACAGATACCGGCCCGGCAGCCAGGCATGCGCCAGCGCCCAGTCCATGTCCGGCTCGGTCAGCCGGGCCACGGCCAGGTTGTCGCGGTCCTGCAGACGGGCCAGGAACGGCTGCGGCAGGAACGTAGTCCCCAGCCCCGCCGCCGCCATCGAAGCCAGAAAATCCCAGTGGCCGCTCTGCGCCACCACGCGCGGCTCGATGCGTGCCTCCAGGAACGCCAGCCGCAACTTGTGCGTCAGCGAAAATTCCTCGGTCAGCAACACCAGCGGCTCGTCGCTCAGCGCCGCCAGGCTCACGGTCTTCCCGCGCGCCCACGGTGCCTTGCGCGGCCCCACCGCCCAGATCGGGTACTTGGCGAACGTCTGCGTGGCCAGTTCCAGCCCGCTGTCCACCGGTAGCACCGTGGCGCCCACTTCCAGCGCCCCGCTGGCCACCATCTGTTCCACCAGATGGCCGCCATGCTCGGCCAGGCTCAGCTCCAGGTTCGGATAGCGCTTGCGGAAGGCGCTCACCGCCGGCGAGAAGAACAGGTTGACCATCGGTGGAATGCCCACGGTCAACTGGCCACGGCCCAGGGAAGACAGATCCGCTACCTCAAGTGTCAACCGGTGCACGACACCAAGCGCCTCCTGGCCGCGGTCATACACCACGCGGCCCACGTCGGTCAGCCGCACGGTCTTGCCTTCCCGGATCAGCAAGGGCTGCCCGACCTCGTCTTCCAACTGCCGCACCATCTTGCTGATGGTCGACTGCGTGACAAACAGCGAGGTCGCCGCTTGCGTGAAACTCCTCAGGCGCGCGGTTTCAACAAAGTAGCGCAGGGCACGGATATCGATGGGCATGGCGAATTCGGCACTTCCATGAAAATATGGAATGAAGTATGGAATTTTAAATCATGATTGGAATGCGCGCCATTTGACTACACTTCGCTTCCACGCTTCGCTTGCGCCTGCAGCCGGCAACCAGACCGGCCAGGCGGCACACGATGCGCCCCCAATCACGAACTGTGCGATTCCCACCCATGGCGATGCGGCCAATTGCCCGACAGTGGCTGTTCTCGCTGAAGGCATTCCTGGCCGCGATGCTCGCGCTCTATATCGCGCTGGCCCTCGGCCTGCCGCGGCCCTACTGGGCCATGGCGACGGTGTATTTCGTCTCGCATCCGCTGACCGGCGCCACGCGTTCCAAGGCCGCCTACCGCGTGGCCGGGACGGTGCTGGGCGCGGCAGCGGCCGTGGCCACCGTGCCGCTGCTGGTCAATATGCCGATCGTGCTGATGGCCGCCATCTCGCTGTGGATCGTAGCGCTGGTCTACCTGTCCACGCTGCAGCGGTCGCCGCGCGCCTATGTGTTCCTGCTGGCGGCCTATACGCTGCCGATCGTGGCGCTGCCGGCGGTGGACCAGCCCGCGCAGATCTTCGATGTCGCCGTGGCGCGCATCGAGGAAATCGTGATCGGCATTGTCTGCGCGGGGCTGGTCGGGTCGATCCTCCTGCCCGCCAAGGTGGCGCCGGCCTTGCGCGCCCGCGCGGCGAGCTGGCTCGCGGACGCCGCCGCCTGGGCGGACGACATCCTGTGCGCGAACCCGCGCGCCGACGCCGGCCGCCACCGGCTCGCGGCCGACATCCTGGCGCTGGACCAGTTGATGGCCCAGCTTTCCTACGACACCGAGAGCGCCGCGTCGCTGCGCCATGCCCGTGCGCTGCGCGCGCGCATGACCGCGCTGATGCCGCTGCTGTCCGCGCTGTCGGCGGTGCTGCAAGCACTGCGCAGGCATCCGGCCGGCGTACCCGACTCGCTCTCGCTCGTGCTGGCCGCGCTGTCGCAGTGGCTGCGCTCGGGGATGACGGGAACTGCACCGCAGATCGACCGAACCGCACTGGCTGATGCCGCGGCGGATGCCTGGCATGAACGCCTGCTGACGGCGGCAAGCAGCCAGCTCGCCCGGCTGGCCGCACTATGCAGCGACTGCGCAGCGTTGCAGCACGGTATCGGCGACCGGCCCGACCGGCCGTTTCCGACGCTCAGCGCGATGCCGGCCGCGGACGCCGTGCCAGCCAGGAACGCCCACCATCATGACCACGGCATGCTGTTGTTCGGTGCTGTCTCCACGGGCCTGGCCGTGTTCTGTGCCGGGTTGCTCTGGATCTTTTCCGGATGGACCGAGGGCGCCGGCGCGGTCGCGGTGGCGTCCATTGCCTGCTGTTTTTTTGCCACCATCGACGAGCCGCGGCCGGTGGCGCGCTCCTTCCTGCGCTGGAGCGCCGTTTGCCTGGTGGTGGCCTCGTTCTACCTGTTCCTGGTGGTGCCGCACGCGCAGAGCTTCGAGACGCTGGCGGGGATGCTGGCCGTGCCCTACCTGGGCATCGGCATGTTGATCGCCCGTCCGGGCTTCAACCTGATCGCGATGCTGCTGTCGGTGAACACCGCTTCGTTCGCCAATATCCAGAGCGTCTACGACGCCAATTTCCTCGGCACCTTCAACGGCAGCCTGGCCAATGCCGCCGCCATGCTGTTCGCGCCGCTGTGGGCGCTGGCGACGCGACCGTTCGGCGCCAGCGTGGCCGCGCACCGGCTGATCCGCGCCAGCTGGCAGGACCTGGCCGGCGCTGCCGCCTGGCCTGGCGCCGACCATGACGCGAAGCTTGGCGCGCGCATGCTGGACCGACTCGGCCAGCTGGTCCCGCGGCTCGGCGCCAGCCGCGCGGGCCCCGATGGTTTCAGCGAGCTGCATGTGGGCTTTTGCGCGCTGGCGCTGCGACGCGCGCTGCCGTCCATGCCTTCGGCCGCGCGACGTCCGGTGCGGCGCGTGCTGGCGCTGGTGGCGCGCCACTACCGCGCACGCCTTCGCCACGTGGACGCCGTAGCGACGTCCGCCGCGCTGCCGGGCAGCATCGATGCGGCCATGGCGCAGGTCGGCGCACTGCCCGGCAATCATGACGACGCCATTGCCGCGCTGGTGGTCCTGCGCGTCACGCTGCATGAGCCCGCAATGCCCGCCACGCCCGCCTCGGGAGCCCACGTTGAACACTGAAATCGACCTGTACGGCGTATTCGTGCCGGCCCTGCTGGTGGTGATGCTCGCCGCCTTCGCGCTCACGACGTGCGTGCGCCTGCTGCTGGCGCGCGTGGGCTTCTACCGGCACGTGTGGCATCGCTCTCTCTTCAATCTCTGCCTCTATGTGATTGTCCTGGGCGGCGTGGTCGCCCTCGGTCTCAAGCTGCCGACATGACACCAAGAACTCGTTCCCTCCTCAAGCTGCTGCCCACGCTGGTGGCCGTCGTAGCCGCTGTCCTTGTGCTGCGGCACCTGTGGGATTACTACACGGCCGCACCCTGGACGCGCGATGGCCACGTGCGCGCCGATATCGTCCAGATTGCCCCCGATGTGTCGGGACTGGTGACGCGCGTGCTGGTGCGCGACAACCAGCCGGTGCGGCGCGGCGACGTGCTGTTCGAGATCGATCGCGACCGCTACGCGCTGGCGCTGCAGCAGGCCACGGCCAACGCCGCCGCCCTGCGCGCGACGCTGGCGCAGGCGCGGCGCGAATCCGCGCGCAACCGGTCGCTCGATGGCCTGGTCGCCGGCGAAGTCGCCGAACAGGGCCGCGCCCGCGTCGAACAAGCCGAAGCCGCGCTCGCCCAGGCCGACGCCAGCGTGCGCCTGGCCCGCCTGAACCTGGAGCGCACCCGCGTGCTGAGCCCCGCCGATGGCTCCCTCAATGACCGCCTGCCGCGTCTGGGCGACTATGTCTCGACAGGCCGGCCGGTCTTGTCCATGGTCGATGCGGCGTCGTTTCATGTGGAAGGCTATTTCGAGGAAACCAAGCTGCACCGCATCCGCATCGGCAGCCCGGTGGATGTGCACATCATGGGCGAGCCGCGCCACCTGCGCGGGCATGTGCAGAGCATTGCGGCCGGTATCGAGGACCGCGACCGCAGCGCCGGTTCGAACCTGCTGCCCAACGTGAACCCGACGTTCAACTGGGTAAGGCTGGCGCAGCGCGTGCCGGTGCGCATCACGCTGGAGGCGATCCCCGCCGACGTACGCCTGGTGTCGGGACGCACGGCCACGGTATCCGTGCAGCAACCGTCCGCGGAGCGCAGGCCGTGAAGACCTGGCATTGCGCCTGGCTGGCGCCGCTAGTCCCGCTGCTGTTTGCCTGCACCACGGTCGGACCCGATTACCACGTCCCCGACCATGCTGCGGTCCGCACGGCCGACGCCAACGGTCCGCTGACGGGCGGATCCAGCCCGGCAGTATCGGTCGGCCCCGTTCCCGACGCGTGGTGGCAGCTCTATGACGACCCGCGCCTCGACCGCCTGGTGCGCGAAGCACTGGCGGCCAATACCGACCTCCGCGTGGCGTCGGCCAACCTGCGCCGGGCCGCGGCCGCGTTCCATGAGGTCGAGGCCGAGAACCTGCCGCAGGGCGGCATCGGCGCGAGCATGGCGCGCGCCCAGCTCTCGGGGGAGAGTTATCTGCAGACCACGAAGCCGCCGGTCTTCAATCTGGGCGATATCGGCCCGGGCGTGTCCTACCTCATCGATTTCTTCGGCAAGCTCGCGCGGGCCGACGAAGCCGCGCATGCGAACGTGCAGGCCAGCGAGGCCGCCCTGGACCTCGCCCGCGTCGGCGTGGTTGCGCAAACGGTCCGGGCGTACGTGCAGGGTTGCGCGGCCAGCCACGAACTGGAAGTTGCGCGCGAGCAGATCGCGCTGCAGGCGCGCGCGGCCGACGCCACGCAAAGGCTGGCGGCCGCCGGCCGGGCCGAGCCCACCGATGCCATCCGCGCCCGGGCGCGCGCCGATGCGTTGCGCGCCGCCCTGCCCCCGCTGGAGGCTGCTCGCGAAGCGGCCAGGTTCAGGCTGGCGCTGGTGCTCGGCAAGGCGCCGGCGGCGCTGGCGCCACAGGACATCGAATGCCATGAAGAACCGGTACTGAAGCAGCCGCTGCCAGTGGGCGACGGCGCCGCGCTGCTCAAGCGCCGGCCCGACATCCGCCAGGCCGAACGCGAACTGGCCGCCGCCACGGCCAAGATCGGCGTAGCCACGGCCGACCTGTATCCGAGCATCCGGATCGGCGCGTCGGCCGGCCTGACCGGACTGCTGAGCGACCTCGGCAGCGGGCCTACGGCACGCTGGAGCCTCGGCCCGATGCTGAGCTGGAATTTCCCGACCAATGGCGTGCGGCCGCGCATTGCCCGCATGGAAGCCGGCGCGGATGCGGCGCTGGCGCACTTTGATGGCGTGGTGCTGCGGGCCCTGCAGGAGACGGAAACCGCGCTCAGCGCCTACACGCGCGCGCTGGAGCGCCAGCAGGCGCTGCGGCTTGCGCGCGACCAGGCCGCGGATGCGGCGCGGCAGGAACGGCGGCGCCATGAGGCTGGCCGTACTCCTTATCTGGCACGGCTGGATGCGGAACGGACGCTGGCCGATGCCGAGGCCGCCGTAGCGGAATCGGACAGCCTGGTGGCCATGCGGCAGATCGATCTGTTCCTGGCGCTTGGAGGGGGGTGGCAGCAGGCAACTCGTCCGAATTCGCATGCCGCCAGCGGCGCAGCGCCGGACTAACGCCTCGCACACGTTGCCAAAAACGGATAGTCCGCCAGTCGCCGCCATGCTTGCGCACGGTGCAGCACCCCTTCCGGTGATCCCTCCAGCCCTGCCTGAAGCCGAATCCTGCGCCATTCCGGCGCATGGAACCCCTTTCCGCTGCGCCACTCCCACGGCCCGACTCAGTAATTCCCCCGGTATGCCGATTGCCGATCCCGGCTAACGCCTGACCGGCCGCCGTTCATAGACTGGCTCCATTCCAGCCCAGACAGGAGCCAGTCGTGATTGACGCCAGCAGCACGCCAGCGCGTGCGCCGCGGGAAGCCGGGCGCAAGGCCCGGCGCCTGATTCCCTTCTTGCTTGCCGCGACGCTTGGCGCCGGCGCCGCGGTGGCCGAAGACCTCCCGCCCGAGACCCTGACGGTGGCCCCGCTGCCGCCCGCCGACGAGAACCGCCTGTATATCTCCGACGTGGCCTTCCGCCATATGGTGGACGGCCGGCTGCACGTGGTCGATGGCAGCAAGATGAAGTACCTCGGCCTGCTGCCCACGGGCTTCGGCGGCCAGTCCGTGCTGTCGCCCGACAAGCGTTCACTCTACGTTGTCTCGACCTACTACCCGCGACTGACGCGCGGCGAGCGCACTGATGTCGTCAGCATCTATGATGCCGACACGCTCGCCTACCGCAGCGAGATCGTGATCCCGCCGCGCCATGCGCAGTCGCTGAACTACCGCGGCATCATCGCGGTGTCGGCTGACGGGCACTTCCTGTACGTGCAGAACGCCACGCCGGCCACTTCGGTCAGCATCGTCGACCTGCAGGCGGGCAAGTTCGTCGCGGAGACACAGACGCCGGGCTGCTGGGGCATCTTTGCCACGGCCGCATCGAGCCAGCGCTTTCGCACGCTGTGCAGCGATGGCGGCCTGCTGACCGTCTCGCACGACGCGCAAGGCCAGCCCACCGGCCAGAAGCGCAGCGCGCGCATGTTCGATCCCGACGCCGACCCGGTCTTCCTGCACTCGGAACGCATCGGCGACACGCTGTACTTCGTCTCCTTCAACGGCAACGTCTACACGGCCGACCTGTCGGGCGAGGCACCCGCCTTCGGCAAGCCGTGGCCAATCGTGTCCGACGCCGATGTCAAGGGTGGCTGGAAGCCGGGCGGCTACCAGCTCTTCACGCTGCACGCGGCCACGCAGCGGCTCTATGTCGGCATGCACCCACGCAGCCGCGAGGGCTCGCACAAGAGTCCGGCAACCGAGATCTGGACCGTCGACCTGGCCCGGCAGAAACGCGTGGCGCGTGCGCCGGGGCAGAACGCGCTGGCCATGACCATCACGCAAGGCAGCCAGCCGGTCGTCTACGCGCTCGATGCCGCCAAGGCCGGCGTGGTCGCGCTGGATCCCGCGCGCAACCTGAAGCCCGTGGCGCGCATGGACAACGTGAGCGAGAACTCGGTGCAACTGGAGGCGCACCAATGACCGCCCAGGACCTGATCGGCGACCCGGTCGTCACCGCGGCCTGCAGCGCGGCCGCCGCGCTCGTGCTGCTGCTTTCGGTGGTGCCCAAGCTGCGCGAGCCGGACCGCTTCCATGCCGCGGTCGATGCATACCGCCTGGTGCCGGCCGCATGGTCGCGCCCCGTGGCATTCGCCTATCTCGGCCTCGAAGCCATAGCCGTGCTGCTGCTGGCGCTGATGCCGCTGCAGGCGGCTTCGGCATTGACCGCCATCGCGGTGGCCGGCGTGGCAACCGGCGCCGTGGCCATCAACCTGCTGCGGGGCCGGCGCGATATCCGCTGCGGCTGCGGCGGCGCGGACGACAGCATGCCGCTGTCCGGCGGCTTGCTGTGGCGCAACGCCGCGCTGCTGGCGGTGCTGGTCATCGCCGCTGCGTCGGCAAGCGCCGGCAACGGTCGCTCCATGGCTGCGCTCGACTTCGCCGCCGCGGGCTTTATCGCGCTGGCGCTGCTGGTCATGTGGCTCGGCGCCACGCAACTCCTGGTCAATGCCGGCCGCGCCCGTGGTCCGGTGCGCGCCTGATTCTTTTCCCCCTTCATTCTTCGTGAGACTGTCATGACTGCACTTGTCATTGCCAATATCGTGCTGTGGATCGCCGTGCTGGCGCTGCTGTTCGGGCTCTACGCGCTCGCGCGCCAGGTCGGCATCCTGTATGAACGCGTGGCCCCGATGGGCGCGCTGATGATCGACGCCGGTCCGCGCGTGGGCCAGCCGCTGTCGCCGTTTGCCTTGCAGGACGTGCGCGGCACGGCCGTCACCGTGGGCGGCACGCAGCCGGCCAGCACGCTGCTGTTCTTCCTGTCGCCGACCTGCCCAGTCTGCAAGAAGCTGATTCCCGTCCTGAAGTCGATCCGCGCCAGCGAAGGCAGGTGGCTGCGCGTGGTGCTGGCATCCGACGGCGAGCAGCCCGAGCACCTGGCCTTCCTGCGCCAGGCCGGACTGGGCGAATTCGACTACGTGCTGTCGCGCGAGCTGGGCATGCACCTGCAGATCGGCAAGCTGCCCTATGCGGTGCTGCTGGACCAGCAGGGAACGCTACGCGCCAAGGGGCTGGTCAATTCCCGCGAACAGCTCGAAAGCCTGTTCACGGCCATGGACATGAACGTGGCGTCCGTCCAGCAGTTCCTGGAAACGCATGCCTGAGCGGCAAGGAGACACGACGATGTGGTTTGACAAGCTTTTCGAACGCCAGACCCGCCGGGCCGCGCAGCGCACCGGGCGCCGCAGCGTGCTGGCCACGCTCGGCAAGGCCATGGTGGGCACGGTGGCACTGCCGGTACTGCCGTTCGACCGCAGCGCCCATGCCGCGGCGGCGCATGGCGCCAGGACTGGCAAGGCCGTGGACGAGACCTCCTGTGATTACTGGAAGTACTGCGCCGTGGACGGCTTCCTGTGCTCGTGCTGCGGCGGCAGTTCCACCACCTGTCCGCCGGGCACGGAGCCGTCGCGCGTGTCGTGGGTCGGCACCTGCCGCAACCCAGCCGACGGCAAGGACTACATGGTCAGCTACAACGACTGCTGCGGCAAAACCACGTGCGGGCGCTGCGAGTGCAACACCAACGAGCGCGAACGCCCCGGCTACAAGCTCGGCGTGCACAACGACGTCAACTGGTGCATGAGCAACTCCAGCACCATGTTCCATTGCACCACCTCGATCATTCTCGGAGTGCAAGAATGAAGTCCCGACTGCATCCCCTCTATCTGGCATTCGCGCTCGCAGGCGCGGCAGCCACGGCAAGCGCCGCGGATCTCGCCGCGCAAGGCAAGGATGTGTTTGCCGCCAACTGCGCCGCCTGCCACAACAACGATGCCAGCGGCATCCCGGGCGTGGCGCCGCCGCTGGCTAATGCCCTGCGCGAGCGCCTGGGCTCCCCTGTGGGCCAGAGCTACCTGGCCAATGTGCTCGTGCATGGCATGGCCGGCCCGATCGAATCGCAGGGTCAATCGTTCAACGGCGTGATGCCGGCCTTCGGCACGTTGCCCGATGCCTCGCTGGCCGCCGTGCTGGCCTGGCTCGGCACGCAGAATGGCCTGGAAGCGGCCACGGTGGGCACCGATGCGCTGGCACAGGCACGCGCCGCCCGCAAGACCCCGGGCGCCGTGCGCAAGCTGCGCGACGCGGCGAACTGATATGTGGCACGCCGCGCTCCGCCTGGCCCTCGCATCGCTGGCCACCGTACTGATGGCAGGCGCCGCGCACGCAGAAGGCCAGCTGCAGCGCGGTCACGCCAGCTACGTGCTGCACTGTTCCGGCTGTCACCTGCCGGACGGCTCCGGCAAGCCCGCGGCCGGGATTCCGGACATGCGCGTCACCGTGCCGCAACTGCTGGCCACCGCTGCCGGGCGCGCCTTCCTGATTCAGGTGCCCGGCACGTCCGGCTCATCGCTGACAAATAGCGAGATCGCCGAGCTGATGAACTGGATGCTGCCCGCGCTGACAGGCCGCCAGGACATCGCCCCATTCACCACCGAAGAAGTCATGCGCGACCGCAATGACCGGCTTGACGACGTGGCCGCGCACCGCGCCGCCATTCTCGGCACGAGCCGCTGAAACCCGACACTCAACAAGACCCGAGGAGACCCATGGATACCCGCACCGAACTGCTTAGCCCCGCCACCCGCGCCTTCCTGCAACGCCCGAAGCGCATGCTGATCGACGGCCAGTGGTGCGCCGCTGCCGACGGCGCCGTCTTCACAACGGAGGACCCGGCTACCGAGACCACGCTGGCTGAAGTGCCGGCCGCAGGCGCCGCCGATGTCGACGCCGCGGTGCAGGCCGCACGCAAGGCCTTTGAACAGGGCCCGTGGCACGCCATGCGGCCATCTGACCGCGAACGCCTGCTGCTGCGCCTGGCCGACCTGGTCGAAGCCAACGCCGAGGAACTGGCGCAGATCGAGGCGCTGGACAACGGCAAGCCCGCGACCATGGCACGCGCCATCGACGTGGCCGGTGCGGCCGGCTTCCTGCGCTATATGGCCGGCTGGGCCACCAAGCTGCATGGCGAAAGCCTGGACGTGTCCGTGCCGCTGGTGCGCGAGCGCGAGTTCGTCGCGTTCACGCGGCAGGAAGCCGTGGGCGTGGTCGGCGCCATCATTCCGTGGAATTTCCCGCTGCTGATGGCTGCGTGGAAGCTCGGCCCGGCGCTGGCCTGCGGCTGCACCGTGGTGCTCAAGCCGGCCGAGGAAACGCCGCTGTCGGCGCTGCGCCTGGGCGAACTGGTCATCGAAGCCGGCTATCCGGCGGGCGTGGTCAATATCGTCACCGGCGACGGCGCGCACTGCGGCGCGGCGCTGGTCGGCCATCCGGATGTCGACAAGATTGCCTTCACCGGCTCGACGGAAGTCGGCAAGCTGGTCGGCGGCGCAGCCATGCAGCGCCTGGCGCGCGTGACGCTGGAGCTTGGCGGCAAGTCGCCCGTCATCATGCTCGACGATATGTCGCCCGAAGCCGCCGCCGCGGGCGCCGCACAGGCCATCTTCTTCAACCAGGGCCAGGTCTGCACCGCCGGGTCGCGCCTGTACCTGCCGCGCGCGAAGTTCGATGCGACGGTGCAGGCCCTGGCCGACATTGCCAACAGCCTGCGCCTGGGGCCGGGCGTGGAGCCCGACACCGGCATGGGTCCGCTGGTGTCGCGCCGCCAGCGCAAACGCGTGGCGGGCTATGTGCAGGCCGGCGTCGATGCCGGTGCTCAACTGGTGTGCGGCGGCAACGCGGACCTGCCGCGTGGCCACTTCTTCAAGCCGACGGTGCTGGCGCATGCCCCCGAGACCTCGTCCGTGGTGCAGGAGGAAATCTTCGGCCCCGTGGTGGTCGCGCTGCCGTACGACGAGATCGACGAAGTCGTGGGTCGCGCCAACGGCACGCCGTTCGGGCTGGCCGCGTCGGTCTGGTCCAACGACCTGTCGCGCGTGCACCGGCTGGTGCCGCGCATCAAGGCCGGCACGGTCTGGGTCAACTGCCACAACCTGCTCGACAACGCCATGCCGTTCGGCGGCTTCAAGCAATCGGGGCTGGGCCGCGAGATGGGCCGCTCCGTGTTCGACCACTACACCGAAACCAAATCGGTCATGATCGCGGTGTAAGCGCCGCGCGCCTGCCAACCGGTTCTGATCCATGCCAGCACACACCATGAACGATACTGCCCCCGCCACGTCTTCCCCGCTGACCGGCCGGCGCCAGTGGCTGAGCCACCTTGCCGGCGCCGCGGTTTCCACGGTTGCCGTGGCCGCCATGGCCAGCCGAACGGCCAATGCAGCGCCCGCCGGGGCGTCACCTGCCACGGCCGGCCCGACCACAGGAGGCGGCACGCCCGACCCCATCGTGCTGATGCCGGCGTGGCAGCTTTCGCGCGAGATCCGCGGCGGCCGCCTGTCCTGCCGGCAGGTCATGACGGCCTACCTGGCCCATATCGACCACGTCAACCCGGTGACCAACGCCATCGTGGCGCTGCGCGGGCGCGACGTGCTGATGCAGGAAGCCGCCGCCGCCGATGAAGCGCTGGCGGCCGGCAAGGTGGCCGGCTGGATGCACGGCATGCCGCAGGCGCCCAAGGACCTGGCACTTACACGTGGCATCCGCACCACGTTCGGCTCGCCGATCTTCAAGGACAACGTGCCGGCGACGGACGCCATCATCGTCGAACGTGCGCGCAAGGCCGGCGCGATCCTGCTTGGCAAGACCAATACGCCGGAGTTCGGCCTGGGCTCGCAGACCTTCAACCCGGTCTATGGCGCCACGCGCAATCCGTATGACAGCACGCGCACGGCCGGCGGCAGCAGCGGCGGCGCGGCGGCCGCGCTGGCCATGCGGCTGCTGCCGGTGGCCGACGGCAGCGATTTCGGCGGCTCGCTGCGCAATCCGGCCGGGTTCTGCAATGTCTATGGCTTCCGCCCGTCCGTGGGCCGCGTTCCTTATGGCCCCACGCCCGAGGTCTTCCTCCAGCAACTCGGCTACGAAGGTCCGATGGGCCGCACCGTGGCCGACGTGGCGCTGCTGCTGGCCACGCAGGCCGGCCCCGATCCGCGCACGCCACAGGCGCTCGCGGCGGACCCGGTGCTTGCGACGCTGACGCCGGAGAACGTCATGGCGGCGCTGTCGGCCGACCTCAAGGGCAAGCGCGTGGCCTGGCTTGGCGACTGGGACGGCTATCTGCCGATGGAAGACGGCATCCTGCCGCTGTGCGAGCAGGCACTGCAGGCGTTTCCGGCGTTCGGCGTCAGTGTCGAAAAGATCAAGCCGCCGTTTTCGCCGGAGCGCCTGTGGAAGACGTGGCTGGTGCACCGCCACTTCCTGGTCGGCAACGGCATGCTGCCGTTCTACAAGGACCCGGCCAGGCGCGCCATGCTCAAGCCGGAGGCCATCTGGGAAATCGAGGGCGCACTGAAGCTCAGCGCGGAGGACATCTACGCCGCCAGCGCCGATCGCAGCGCGTGGTACCAGGCGCTCGAGCACGTCTTTGCGAGCTTCGACTACATTGCCGTGCCAACCGCGCAGGTGTTCCCGTTCGACGTGCGCCAACCGTGGCCGAAAGAGATCGCGGGCCGCCAGATGGACACTTACCACCGCTGGATGGAAGTCGTGTTTCCCTGGACGCTGTCAGGCTGCCCGGCGATCAGCGTGCCGGTCGGCTTCGGCCAGAACGGCCTGCCGATGGGCATGCAGCTGATTGGCCGCCCGCGAGACGACCTCAGCGTGCTGCGTGTGGCACGGGCTTACGAGCAGGAACGGGACTGGGTGGGCCGCCATCTGCCACGGGCGGTCATCGCCTGAACGGCAGGACGCTCGTGCGAGACGCCGTTCAGCGACGCGCCAGCGTGGCTGACGGCAGTTCGCCGAAGAACGCGCGGTACTGCGCGGCAAATCGCGGCAGATGCTGGAAGCCGAAGCTTGCCGCGGCCGCGCCGACCGAGTCCGCCACGCCGGCGCGAAGCACCCGGCGCACGCCATTCATCCGCACCGCGCGCACGAAATCGAGCGGCGACAGGCCGGTGACCTCGTTGAAGCTGTACTGCAGCGTCCGCCGCGACACGCCCAGGCGTTCGCACAGCGACAGGATGCTCCACGGCTGCTCCGGCGCGCTGCGGATCATCTGGTAGGCGTCGGCCACCAGCCGGCGCCGCGCAGGAGCGGTTGGCAAGGGTTCGATCCCGGCATTCCCTTCCCCGACCAGGACCACCGCTGCGGCGAGCAGCAAGGCATCGCGCATCGCGCTTTCGACAAAGCGGTTGCTGAACACCTCGGCATCCATCGCTGCGGTGGCCAGGACTGACAGCAGCACCGCCCGGAACTCCCGGCCCGCGCGCTTCGTGACCGGTCGCACGGGCGGCATGCGATCGAGCCGCTCCGGCTCGCCCCCGGCCTGTGCCACGGCGCGCTGGAGTGCCGGCAATGGTACGGTCAGGCCGGCCAGGTCCAGTTGCTGCGGCGTGCGCATGGCCATCGACGGCCCCCACAGCAAGGTCTGCCCATCCATGGCGTAGCCGGAAAACCAGCCGCCCTGGCATTGCATATCGGGCAAGGCGAGTGCGACATAGCCCTTTGCGGCCTCCCCTTCTTCCAGCAGGCTCTGTGAAGTCTGCTCGCGGAAGACATGGACGTCGCCATAGGTCACCTGCGACATCTCGGCGCGAAACGCGCCCGGCGTGAGCTGCTGGTAGCGCTGCTGCCAGCCGTCCAGCTCGACGGCCGCCGCATGCGCGTCGTCGGCCACGACGTGGCGCAAGGCGCGCACGGCAGCGGCTTCGGGCAAGGACTGGGATGTGAGCGTCGGAGGATTCATGGGGGCGGCCTGGAACGCTGTACCCGCAGGCGGTGGCTCGAGCCACCTTGTCTGGCGCAGGTGCAACGCTCCACTGTAGCGAACGGCACGCCCGCCAACGTAGCGGGGTAACCCTGAGGGCGCGGAGCGGGCCAGACATGGACGATGAAAAAAACGACTTGTATATCGACGTTTAAATCATCATCGGAATAGCTGCGCGTGACTACACTTGCTTCCGTGCCGCACAAAAAACACTACGGCACCGCTCACAAGGCGACCCGGACGGCATGCAGGGCGGCAGATCCGCCGCCCCGCGCCCCCACCAGTCCCACGGGGAATGCCGCCTGAAATCAGTCAGAAGAAGCAGCAACCATGCACAACAAGACTCTCAACGCCCTCCTCCTTTCGGCCATCACCCTTGGTGCCAGCGCGATCGCCGGCCAGGCCGCCGCCCAAGGCATGCAGGACCGCGGCATCTCCGGTGACCGCTACGGCTACGTCATGCGCCAGGGCAAGCCCGACCCGTTCACGGACGGCGCCAACGCCATCGGCAAGCGCGACCCGTTCACCGACGGCGGCCACGTCACTGACAAGCGCGACGCCTTCACCGACGGCGGCCACAGCGCGGGTGCCGGCCTGAACCTCGCTGGCATGGACCGCTCCGGCGTGTCCGCGCCGCCCGCACATGGCGCAGCCTTCGCAGACGCCAACGCGTAAGCGAAACGTATCCATGGCGCAGGCCTCGTCTGCCACGACGCCTGCGCGCACAGTTCCTTCCAGAGATCGCAATGAAGACCATCCTGCTGGCGCTGCTTGGCGCCGCGGCTGTCACGGCGGCGTGGCCCGCCCTGGCCGGCCCCGACTGGGCCGTCATCGAGCGCGGTCGCGCGGCGGCGCGAGCGGCGCATCCGTGCACCGACACCCACCACCGTTCGACCGGAGCCACGGCGGCGAGCGCGCCTGGCGCCCCGCACCACGGCTGATCAGCGCGGTGCCGCACGGCGCCGCTGTAGCCACCCTGCCGGACTGCGCTATCCTGGAGCCCCTACGCAAGGATCGCCGCATGACCAACGCCCCCGAACTGCGCGCCTACGCCTACGTTCTGGCAGTACCGGACCTCTCGCGCAACGTCGAGTATTTCCAGTCCGTGCTGGGCTTTTCCACCGACTGGCAGGATGGCGATAACTGGCGGGCACTGCGCCGCGGCAGCGTACGCGTCATGCTCGGGCATTGCCCGGATGCACTGCCGCCATCGCAGACCGGCGACCACAGCTATTTCGCCTACCTCCATGTCGACGACATCGACGCGCTGCACGCCGAACTGGCGCCGCGCGGCGCCATCATCCTGCAGCCACCCGCCGACAAGCCGTGGGGCATGCGGGAAATGGTGGTGGCCACGCCGGACGGGCATCGGATGATGGTGGGGCAGGAACTGGGCTGAACGACCGGCCCGGGCCACTGGGGCCGCGTCGCTAGCGCTTGCCGTCCTCCAAAATCTCGACCGCACCTTCGAAGTCATAGTTCTCCACCGCCTCGCACAGGCGGCGGAAGCGATCGGCATCCAACGCCTGCGCCAGCCGCTGGCGGTTGGCCGCAAGCGTCAGGCTGGCCTCGCTGGCGCCATCGGTCAGCTGGCGGCGCAGATGGTCGAGCACGTCCGCCGTGCTGGGGGACTGGGTGGCAAGCGGAGCGGCCGGTTCCGGGGTTTCCGGCGGCAGGTGCTGGCGCAGGGCTTCGCACAGGCTGGCATGCGCCTGTTCCAGTGCCTGTAGCAAAGCGAACGGATCTTCCGCCGCCATTCCCATCAGCGCGCACTCCAGCGATGCCGAGGCCCCCGCCACGTGCCTGGCGCCAAGGTTGCCGGCCAGGCCGGCCAGCGCGTGCGCCAGGCGCGCGGCCTCGGTACGCTCGCCGCCCCGCAGCAGCGCGGCGATCTGCGCCGGTGTGCGGGCATAGCCCGAAAGCAGGCGTTTCAGCAACTGGAGGAACGTGTCGATGCTCCCGCCCACCCGGGCGACGGCGCCATCGACATCGACCAGACCGGTGGCAGCCAATGCCAGGGTCCAGTCCGGCGCGGCATCCCCCGCGTCAGGTCCTGGGCGTGCCACTACGGCGTCCTGCACGGCCAGCGGACGGTCATGCCAGCCTAAGGCCTCCTGCGCGCCCGCGCCGGTCCTTGACGGCGTGCCGGTCAGCCAGCGGTGCAGGGTCGTGAAGAAGGTGGCGGGACTGATGGGCTTGGGGATATGGTCGTCCATGCCCGCGGCCAGGGAGTGGTTGCGGTCTTCGGGCAACGCGTTGGCCGTCATCGCCACCACCGGCATCGACGCCAGCCGCGGATTGGCGCGGATGTGGCGCGTGGCTTCGAAGCCGTCCATGACCGGCATCTGCATGTCCATCAGCACCAGGTCGTAGTCCTGGCCGGCCAGCAGTTCGAGTGCGATCGCACCGTTCGCCGCCGTATCGGGCGTGATGCCGGCCTGCTGTAGCAGGTGGGTGGCGACCTCGCGGTTGATCTCGTTGTCTTCGACCAGCAGCACGCGGGCATGCGGCAGCGTCCAGCTTGGCCCCGTCACGGACTTCGGCGCGCCCCGGTCGGCCAGGCGCCCCGGCTCCGACGCCAGCACGCGCATGGTCGCGTCGAACAGGACCGACGGGCTGACGGGCTTGTGCAGCGTGGTCTCGAAGCCATTGCGCTCACCTTCGCGCACGACTTCTTCGCGGCCGTTGGCGGTAATCATCAGCGGGCGCGGACGCTGGCCCTGCAAGGACATCGCGGCCAGCCTGCGCACGGTTTCGATGCCGTCCAGCCCGGGCATGCGCCAGTCGATGTAGACCGCATGGTAAGGATCCGATATGGCGTCCGCATGCTGGATGGCGGCCAGCGCCTTTTCGCCCGATTCGGCTTCGTCCGCGCGGAAGCCAAAGCCGCGCAGCATGGACGCAATCACCTGGCGCGCATAGCCGTGGTCATCGACCACCAGCAGGCGGCGCCCCGCGAGCTCCGGTTGCACCAGCAATGCCGGCGCCCGCCTGGTGCCCGGCAGCAGCGACAGCTCGAACCAGAACGTACTGCCCTTGCCGGCCTCGCTCTGCACGCCGATCGTGCCGCCCATGAGCGTAACCAGGCGCTGGCTGATGGCCAGCCCCAGGCCGCTGCCGCCATATTGACGCGTGGTGGAGCTGTCGGCCTGTTCGAAGCTGCGGAACAGCCGCGGCATGGCATCGGCATCGATACCGATGCCCGTATCGCGCACCTCGAAATGCAGCCGGACCCGCGTCTCGGCTTGTTCGCCGGCGCAGCGCGCGACGCGGATGGCAATCTCGCCGCGCTCGGTGAACTTGACCGCATTGGTGGTGAAGTTGATCAGCACCTGGCGGATGCGCAGCGGATCGCCGCGCAGTGAATCGGGCACGTCCGGCTGTACATCGACCACCAGTTCCAGTTGCTTGGCGGCGGCGCGTTCGCTGACCAGGTCGCCCACCGTGCGCAGCAGGCGCTCCAGCGAGAAATCGATCTGCTCGATCTCCAGCTTGCCGGCCTCGATCTTCGACAGGTCGAGGATGTCGTTCAGGATGCCGAGCAGGTGCTGGCCCGCACGCTGGATCTTCTCGATGTAGTCGCGCTGCTGTGAGTCCAGATGGGTGCTGAGCGCCAGGTGCGCCATGCCGATCACGGCGTTCATCGGCGTCCGGATCTCGTGGCTCATATTGGCCAGGAAGCTGGCCTTGGCCTGGGCGGCGGACTCGGCTTCGTTCTTGGCCTTGGCCAGCTCCGCGTTGGCCACGGCCAGCTCGCGGGTGCGCTCCCACACCTTGTGCTCGAGCGTCTGCGACATCTCCTTCAGTTCGCGGTTGGCACGCTCCTGCTCGGTAATATCGATGCCTACCGCGCCCACGCCCACCACGGCCTTGCTGGTCGGGTCCTGCACCGGGAAACGCATCATCCGCAGCTGGCGGGTGCCTTCCGGCGAGGCCAGCGCGTAGATCTGCTCTTCGGCCTGGCCGGTGGCCATCACGCGTTCCTCGATCTCCCAGCGCTCCTGCGTGCCGCCGGGCATGACCGCCAGCTCGCGGTCGGTCTTGCCCAGAAGCGCATCCCGCTCCTGTCCGAGCAATGCCTCCAGGGACGGATTGAGCTGCAGGAAGGCATGGTTGCGGTCCTTCAGGTGCATGATGGCCGGCGAATGGTCCAGCAAGGCCCGCAGCCGCTCTTCGCTCTGCGCCAGCTTGTGCTGGCTCTTGCGCAGGGCCCAGGCCGCCACGGCGATCAGCAGCATGATGGCGCCCGCCATGCTGGCCACCACGGTGCGCGTGGACAGGTAGGAGCTGAGCGCCTCCTCCATGTCCTGCTCCAGGATCAGCCCGCATCCCAGTGCCGGTATCCATAGCCCCGCCCCGGCCGCGCGCTGGCCGCGGTAGTCGCGGTAGCCAAAGCCCAGCTGCAGGGTTTCCGATTGCAGCACTTGCTGCGCCATGCTCGTGAGCGGCGCGTCATCGGCGGCACGCCAGCGGCCGTTGCCCAGATCGGTCGGCACGCGCAGGCGCAGGTTGAACATGGAAGCATCGCCGGGCTGGAGCAGCCCCTGTCCGGCCAGCGTCTCGTCGAACCGGCTCGGCGAACTGAGGCGGCCGTCGCGGTCGATCACATATAGCTCGCCCGAGTTGCCGAAGCGCGCGGCCTTGAGGATCTGCAGCATCACGGCATATGGATCGATGCGCAGGCATAGCGCGCCGACCACACGATCATGGTCCCACAGGCGCGAACACACGATCTGGAACGGACTGTGGCCCGCCGGCCCGACCGGTCCGTCCTGGAGCAGCGGCCCCGGGTACGGCGCCGACACCGACGCACCGTTTTCACGCGCACGCGTCGCGGTGGCGGCGGCTTCGGGCTGCAGCGTCTTGCCGTTGCGCTCGACCAGGTCGGACACCAGTATGCGGTTATCCATCGTGATCAGGCCGTAGCCGATATAACCGTTGGAGCGGTACAGCGGCGTGATCCAGTTGACGAAGTCGCGCAATTGTTCGGGACTGGGCTGCGCGCCCTTGGCCAGCAGCGGCCGCGCCAGGCGGACTGTCTCGTCCAGCGTGCTCATGGAGACGGCGCGGCGGCGCTGGTCGGCGGCCCAGGTCTCAAGCTGTCGCGCGGTGGTGTTCACGGTGGCACCCAGGCGCGCACCGACGCTGGCCTGCTCGTTCTGGCGCACCATCGACATAGCGGCGAACGCCACCAGCCAGACCGCCAGGATCAGCAGCGCGCCGTAGGCCGGCAGCGAGCCGCGCAGCCAGAAGCCTGCGTGGGAATCGGGCTTGGACATCGTTCAGATGGCGGGCGCGGCCTGGCGCTGCGGCGCGTGCGCGGGATCGGCAAAGCGCAGCGCAATGGCGTGGAATTCGTCGGCAATGCGCTCGAATGCGTCGACCATGCCAGGGTCGAAATGCCGGCCGCGGCCTTCCAGGAGGATGCGCACGGCTTCCTGGTGCGAGAAGGCCGGCTTGTAGACGCGCCGTGAAATCAGCGCGTCATAGACATCGGCCAGCGCCATCAGGCGGGCCGACACGGGAATGGCATCGCCGGCAAGCCCCTCCGGATAGCCGGTGCCATCCCATTTCTCATGGTGGTACTGGGCGATTTCGCGCGCATAGCGCAGGAAGGAATCGCCCGTGCCGCACTGGGCCTCGGCATCGGCAATGGCATCGCGTCCCAGCAGTGTGTGGGACTTCATGGTCTCGAATTCGTCCGCGGTCAGCTTGCCCGGCTTGAGCAGGATCCGATCCGGAATGCCGACCTTGCCGATATCGTGCAGCGGCGCGGACTTGAACAGCAGGTCGATGGTGCGGTCGTCCAGCTGCGCGCTGAAGCGCGGGTCGTGGCGCAGCGCGCGGGCCAGGGCCCTGACGTAGTGCTGGGTCCGGCGGATATGGTTGCCGGTCTCGTTGTCGCGGGTTTCGGCCAGCGCGGCCAGCGCAATGATGGTGGCGTCTTCGATCTGCGTGATTTCACGCGTGCGCCGCTGAACCTCGGCTTCCAGGTACGCCGACCGGTCGCGCAGGAAATCGTGCGCCTGCTTGAGCGTGAGCTGGCTGGCAATGCGGGCGCGGGCCACGGGCGGGCTGACCGGCTTCATGATGTAGTCGACCGCGCCGACCTCGAACCCGCGCGCTTCATCGCGTTCGTCCGTGCGGGCGGTCAGGAAGATCACCGGGACATGCGCGGTGGCCGGGTTGGCCTTGAGATGGCGGCAGGTTTCATAGCCATCCATCTCCGGCATCGATACGTCCATCAGGATCAGGTCCGGCGCCGACGACGCGGCCAGCTGCAGCGCCTTGGCGCCACGGTTGGCCACGCGCACGCGGTACTGGTCCTGCAGCATTGCCACCATGGCGGCAATGTTCTCCGGAATGTCGTCGACGATTAGGACGGTGGGTCGCTGCTCGGGGCTGTCGGCGCTCATGTTCAGGCTTAGGATTGGCCGGCCGGCTCGCTGATGTGCGAAGCAGCCATGTGCCGGATTCAGGGACCAGGCGCCCACGGGGAGTGCTGCCACCCGCAGGGTTCGCCAATCGAAGAATCGGCCGGAACGAGCGAAACCTGTTCCCTCCTGAAGCGGGGATTGCAAGCACGCTTATCTATCCTGCGGGGGTGCCCGGCAAGCCGGGCGGGCTCAGGCAATGCCCGCCATGGCCTCCAGAATGGGCGCGGCATCGGCGGGCCTGACCAGGCGCGATACCTCCTGGCCATCGCGCAGGAACACCAGCGTAGGCCACAGCTTGACCCGGAACGAGCGCCCGAGCGGGCGGCCGCTGCCGTCTTCCACCTTGATGTGCCGCAGGCCGGGGTAGCTGGCAAAGGCCTGGGCCAGCGCCGGCTGGGCACCCTGGCAATAGCCGCACCAGCCGGTGCCGAATTCAAGCACCGTGGCACCTGGCAGGGCGTCGATCTCCGCACGCGCGGGCGCGTCGGAAAGGTATTGGTCGGTCATTGGCATCGCAGCGTCTCCTCCGGAAGCGGGGCTATGTCTTTCCATGCAGGCGGCTGGTTGCCTGCTGCGAAGCAACTACCGTACCGGCGGCGGAGTCTGCCATGCCACCGCCCTTCAGGCCAGCTTCCTCGCCCCGCGCATGGCCGGATCGGCGCCCCGATACGCAATTTCAACAACGCCAGTCGCCAGCGTGCCGCTTCAAGCATAAGAAAAGAGGAAATCGTTATTTCACATCCAGGTAATCCCCGCCTTATAGTTCGCGATTCTCGCGAACGAAACGGGCGTACGGGCACGCTTGCCCGAGCCCCTGGAGCACAAAGTTGACTGACGGCCTGACGCTTGGCGACACCCTTTCCTGGCCCGCGCGCTACCTGCCGCGCAAGACCGCGCTGGTCACCGGCACCGGTACGGCACGGCGCGCGTGGACCTATGCCGGCCTGGATGCCGAAGTCAATCGCCACGCCAATGCCCTGCTCTCGGTGGGCCTTGGCAAGGGCGACGTCGTAGCGGCCTTCCTCTACAACACACCGGCCTTCGTCTTCACGCTGCTGGCCTGCGCCCGCATCGGCGCGGTGTTCAACCCGGTCAACTATCGCCTGGCCGCACAGGAACTGGCCTACATCCTGAACGATGGCAAGGCCCGGGCGCTGGTGTTCGAGCACGAAGTCGCGGCGGTCGCGGAAAAGGCCGCGGCGCAAGCCACCGGCACGCCGCTGCGGATCTATGCGGACGACGGCGAGGCGCCGTCGTTTGCCACGCACCACCTGTCCACGCTGGCCGCCGGCCAGCCCGCCACGGCGCCGGAGGTCATGGTGCACGAAGAGGATCCATGCATCCTCATGTACACCAGCGGCACCACGGGCCGGCCCAAGGGTGTGGTCCACACCCATCGCAGCAAGCTGTTCCACAACGCGATGATGCATCAGGCGATGGGGCTGACGCGCGAGGACGTGGGCCTGTCGGTGGCTCCGCTCAACCACACCGCCGAGCTGCACACAAGCTTCCTGCCCCGGCTGCAACTCGGCGCCACGCAGGTGCTGCAGCGGCGTTTTGATGCGGGCGAGGCCTGGGCACTGGTCGAGGCCGAGCGCGTCACGCACTTCTTCGCGGCGCCGACCATGGTTGGCATGCTGCTGAACCATCCCGACGCGGAGCGGCGCGACCTGTCTTCGCTGCGGCTGGTGGAGTATGGCGGCGCCTCGATGGCCCCGCACCTGATCCGCGAATGGGATCGCAAGATCGGCGCCGGCCTGGTGCAGGTCTACGGCACGACCGAGATGGGCCCCTGCATGTCCGTGCTCTACCCGCACGAGCAACTGAGCCACGCGGGCTCGGCAGGCCTGCCGTCGCTGGGCCACGACCTGGTGGTGGCCCGCCTGCGCGACGACGGCGAGCCGACCGATCCATTCCTGCGATGCGAACCCGGCGAGGTGGGCGAAGTCCTGGTGCGCGGTCCGTGCATGATGCGCGGCTACCTGAACCGGCCCGATGCCAACGCACGGGCGCTGGCCCATGGCTGGTACCACACCGGCGACCTGGGCAGCCTGGACCACGACGGCTACCTCTGGATCCGCGATCGTATCGACTACATGATCAACTCGGGCGCCGAGAACGTTTACCCGCGGGAAGTGGAAGACGCGCTGATCGAGCATCCCGCCGTGCTGGAGGTCGCGGTCCTCGGGGAATCGGATGCGACCTGGGGCCAGGTGGTCGGCGCCTATGTCGTCAAGCGCCCGGACGCGCAGGTCAGTGCCGAACAGCTTGATGCGTACCTGCTGCAAGGGGACCGGCTGGCCGCCTACAAGCGGCCGCGCCGCTACCATTTCCTGGACGCGCTGCCCAAGACCACGAGCGGCAAGATCCAGAAGCATATGCTCCGCGCCGGCTGATGGCGGCACGAGCGGTGTTACCGGCCTAAGGATTTCAAGGGCTGCCCGGGCAATTGGGCAGCCCTCTTCACATACTCGTCTGACAAAAAAACGTGCCGATGCGACGGGTATGACAATAATCCGTGGGCCGTGAGAAAAATCTGTAATGTCGGCGGAATATCCTCCAACTGCCGCGGAGCGCCCGATGGGCCACAAATTGGAAAAAAATCAGGCGACCGTGCCAAAATGGCAAAAAACATGATCTGCTGAGAAAAAAATGAGCGCAGTCGGATATGAGTTCTTGCGGCGCGAACTGGGCCTGAGCGCGTTTGCCACCGAGGTACCTGCTGAAGTCCGGCCGGTCACCAAGGTCATGCCTGCAAACGGGCTGCTGGCAATCCCCGCGCATGTCGCGCCGGGTTCCGGCGACGCGCTCGACCACGTCCTGTTCGCCCTCAAGCATGAAGGCGTCAATCTGCAGATCCTGGCGCAGGCGCTTCGCCGCATCCCGGCAGACCGTATGCTCGCCGCAGTACGCCAGACCCCGAACGGCCAGTACATCCGCATCGCCGCCTTTCTTTGGGAACACTTCAACGGCGAAGCACTGCCCGAGCGGCCGGAGATCACCGTCGGCTATGTGGACGTGTTCGATGGCACGCGCTACCTCACTGGGCAAGCGCATCGCGATCCCAGGTGGCGCGTGAATTTCAATGGCCTTGGTCCGCTGGAGTACTGTCCGACAGTGCGGCGCACGCCGGCCATTGAAGCGGCCATAGCCTCAGATATCCTGGGCCGCGCTGACCAGTTCCTGTCAAGTCTGGGTCCGGCCATGCTCGACCGTGCGCTGGCCTGGGCCTACCTCCATGAAACAGAGGACTCCTATGCCATCGAGCACGAAACGCCGAGCGAGGAAAAATCGCGCGCGTTCGTGCAATTGCTTCATCAGGCGCACGAGGGCCAGCGGCTGACCGAGGAATATCTGGCCGAGCTGCAGTCCTCGACCGTCACCAACCCTTTCGACCAGGCCAGCCAGTTCCGACACGAGCAAAACTGGTTGCGCGGCCCCGGGCGCGGCGCCAGCGGCGTCACCTATGTACCGCCCTGGCCGGAAGTCGTCGCGCCGCTGATGGACGCATGGATGGTGTTCGCCAATGACGTGCCGCGCCAGACCGACCCGATCGTGGCCGCCAGCGTCGCCTCGTTCGGCTTTGTCTTCATCCACCCGTTCATGGACGGCAATGGCCGCCTGTCGCGTTTTCTTTTCCACAAGGCCCTGTGCGCGTCCGGCAAGTTGGCAAAGGGCTTGCTGCTGCCGGTGTCGGTAGCCATGAAGCGCAATGAAGCAGACTACCTCGCCACGCTGCAGACCTTTTCAAAACCCGCGCGCGAGCGCGTGAAGGTGACCTGGATCGACGAAGGCGACTACCGCTTCGAATTCAGGACAGACGACACGATTTTCCGCTATTGGGATGCCACCGCCTGCGTGGAGTTCGGCTTCCGCATGGCCGCTCAGGCGCTCGACGTGGAGTTGCGCCAGGAAACCGCTTTCCTGCAGCGCTACGACCACGTGATGCGCCGCGTGAACGATCAGGTCGATATCCGCGGCAACGACCTGGCGACGCTGGTCACCCTTTGCCTGTCCGGGGGCGGCAACATCTCGCAGAAAAAGCGCAAGCGGTACGCCGGACGCGTGCCGGAAGCCAGCTTCGATGTGATCGAGGCAGCCGTCCGCGCGGTGCTGGACAACGTCGACGAGGATTGAACAAACCCGCACCCGTCAAGGGGTCATGCAGACCCTCCGCTTATATCGTATAGTCGCGATATACAGTTTGCAGCTTCCCGATATATGGTTCGCGAATCACCGAAACAACCCGCGCCGGACAACGCCCCTGCCAAGCCCGGGATCGACGTGGATGCCATCCACAAGGCCCTGGCCAATCCGGTGCGGCGGAACATCCTGGCCTGCCTGCGCACGCCGGAAGCGTACTTCGCCGCGCAGGAGTACCCGCTCGACATGGGCGTCTGCGCGGGGCTGATCGACGCGCACTGCGGGCTGTCGCAGTCGACGGTCTCGGCACATCTCGCGACGCTGCAGCGTGCCGGGCTGATCCGTGGCCGGCGCATTGGCCAATGGGTTTTCTTCAAGCGTGACGAAGAGACGATCCAGGCCTTTCTCGACCATATCCATCAGGACCTCTGACGCCCTGACGCTCTGATTCGTACCGGCCCGGCGCTACCCGCGTCTTGCCATTGCACAGACCCGTGCGTTCTTCCCTCCCGACGAAAACCAAGACCTCATGCCTACTCTCTTCGACCCCATCCGCATCGGCGACCTCGACCTTCCCAACCGCGTCATCATGGCGCCGCTGACGCGTTCACGCGCCGTAGGCGGCGAGCGCGTGCCGAACGCCTTGATGACCGAGTACTACGTGCAGCGCGCTTCGGCCGGCCTGATCATTTCCGAAGCCACCGCGGTGACCCCGCAGGGCGTAGGCTATGCCGACACGCCGGGCATCTGGACCGAGGCGCAGGTCGCGGGCTGGAAGCAGGTGACCGACGCCGTCCACGCCGCCGGCGGCCGCATCTTCCTGCAGCTCTGGCACGTCGGCCGGATCTCCGACCCGATCTTCCTGGACGGCGAACTGCCGGTGGCGCCGAGCGCCATCGCGGCGGACGGCCATGTGAGCCTGGTGCGCCCGCAGCGCGCCTATGTCACGCCGCGCGCGCTGGAAACCGAGGAAATCGCGGGCGTGGTCGCGGCCTACCGCCACGGCGCCGAGAACGCGAGGAAAGCGGGCTTCGACGGCGTTGAAGTCCACGGCGCCAACGGCTACCTGCTTGACCAGTTCCTGCAGGATTCCACCAACAAGCGGACGGACGCCTACGGCGGCCCCATCGAGAATCGCGCGCGGCTGCTGCTGGAAGTGACCGACGCCTGCATCGAGGTGTGGGGCGCCAACCGTGTCGGCGTGCACCTGTCGCCGCGCGGCGACGTGCATACGATGGGTGATTCCGACCTGGCCGCGACGTTCGGCTACGTCGCGCGCGAACTCGGCAAGCGTGGCATCGCGTTTATCTGCTCGCGCGAGGCATTGGGCGACAATCGCCACGGTCCGGCGCTGAAGGCAGCGTTCGGCGGCGTCTACATCGCCAACGAAAAGATGACCAAGCAGACCGCCGAGCGCGTGCTGGCCGCCGGTGAAGCCGATGCCGTTGCATTCGGCCAGTTGTTCATCGCCAACCCGGACCTGCCGCGTCGCCTCAAGCTCGATGCATCGCTCAATGCGCCGCGCCCGGAGACGTTCTATCACCCGGGTGCAGAAGGCTATACGGACTACCCGGCGCTTGCCTGACCAAACCGGCAGGCCCGGTCGCGGCTGCCCTTCGGGCGGCCGCCAGTCAGAACAGCCAGGGGGATCCCCTCCCCTTGGCGAGCGCCTCTGCGCTACTCGACGCCCCGTCTAAAACTCGCTTTCGCCGATTGCCTGGGTTCGTGCATTGCCGCTGCGCGCGGTATTCAGGGTGAGCGACATCCGGCTGTATCGCGTGCCATTGCCTTCGGAGATTTCTTCCAGCTCGAAGGGCTCCGACCTGGAGAGCTTCCCGGTATCCAGGTCCATGAAGCGAACATCGAAGTTGCCCGAAGCCATATTGGAAAACTCGAAGGACGCGCCCGCCTTGATCAACGCGAAACGCACCGGGACCGGGCTGCCCCCTTCGAGCGAGAACACCTTCAGAAAGACATCGGACGGGTTGCGCGAGTTGTCGACCGTCAGCGACGACAATCCACCCGTCTTGCGGATCGGATAGCCGGGAACGTAGCTGGACCATGCCGGCCACGACTGGCCGTTCGGCGCCGCGGGCTGGCGTGCATAGCGAGGCAGCGCTTCTGGCGGCTTTCCCGGCGTGGCGGAAAGCGTGTGCGACTCGGCGGGCGTTGCCGGCACCGTCGCGGCCAGTGGTGTCCACGTCGCGGACTGCCCGGAGTTCTCCACCGGCGTGCGCGAAGTCGGAATGATCAGGTAAATCGCGACCCCCGCCACCACCAGCACGAACAGCGACTTTGAAACCGTGCGGTTCCCTGCCGGCCTGGTCATGCCCTTGGAATTCCCGGAGGCCCGGGCGGCTGTCGAAGCCGCGTTAGCGGCAGAGGCTTGGCGCGCCGCCGAACCCGACCTGGATGCCGGCCCATTGGATGCCCCGGAGGCCGAGGAAGCCGGCCGTGCGCGCTGCGCGGCACGGACCGACGCAGACGCGGCGGCCTTTTCCTGCGCCAGAATCCAGGCATCGTGCTGGGCGCGCCTGGCGGGGTCCATCAGGACCTCGTAAGCCGAGTTGATAATCGTCATGACCCGATGGGAGTCGGACGAATCGCGGTTCCGGTCCGGATGGTGCTTTTGACTTAATGCCTTGTATGCCGCGCGAATAACCTCGGGCGGGGCGTCACGAGAAATCTTCAGATTATCGTAATGGGTATGCATTCTCGCGGCCGGCGCATAATGGTCGCGTCGATTTTACCGCCCGCGACGTGACAAGGGAATCTCGCTTGCCTGCGCTGAGTTAATAAAAAATCACGCGTTGCATGCTGCGGACACCGTCAGCGTCGCGTTTGCCGCATCGCCACAAGGCGCGCATTCCGGACATCCCGGATGTCCATAACCCTCGCTAAGATCAACCTCCTCGATCGCCGGAAATTTTTACAAGAGAGCACTCGGTGGAACCGTCAGGGCCGTTATTTGGAGGCGTCGCGGATCACCTAGAGGCCAGCACACTTCCGCGCAGGGGTATCACCGTTGTCGGTCCATTCAAGTCGGCCTGCGAGCTTCGCAGGCTCGGGGTCTTTTAGCTCTCAGAGGAGAAATCAGCATGACGAAGAAAATCGCAGTCGTTACGGGCGGCATGGGTGGCCTGGGAGAGGCAATTTCCATTCGCCTGCATGACGCGGGCCATAAGGTTGTGGTGACGCATTCGCCGGGCAATACCAAGGTCCGGGAATGGCTCGCCACCATGGCAGCGAACGGTCGCGAAATGGGTGCATACGAAGTCGATGTGGCCGACTTCGAAAGCTGCCAGGCATGCATGGCGAAAATCCTGGGTGACGTGGGCCACGTGGACATCCTCGTGAACAATGCCGGCATCACGCGCGACATGGCCTTCAAGAAAATGGGCAAGCCCGACTGGGACGCGGTGATGAGGACCAACCTCGATTCCGTGTTCAATGTCACCAAGCCACTTTGCGAGGGCATGGTCGAGCGCGGCTGGGGCCGCATTATCAACATCTCGTCGGTCAACGGCTCCAAAGGCGCCTTCGGCCAGACCAACTATTCCGCCGCAAAAGCCGGCATGCACGGATTCACCAAGGCACTGGCCCTCGAAGTCGCCAGGAAGGGCGTGACGGTCAACACGGTGTCACCGGGTTATCTGGCCACCAAGATGGTGATGGCCGTGCCGAAAGACGTCATGGACAGCAAGATCCTGCCGCAGATTCCCATGGGGCGCCTCGGCAAGCCCGAAGAGGTGGCAGGACTGGTGGCTTTCCTGTGCTCCGACGATGCGGCCTATCTCACCGGGGCCAATCTCGCCATGAACGGCGGACAGCATATGGACTGAAGCCGAAGCATCCTGGGCGAGCCATCCTGTACGGGTCGGCCTGCCCATGGCTGCGCGCCGCATCGCCATCAATCGCCCCGTACCTGCAATACGGGTAAATCTTGAATACGCGCAATACAGGTAACTTGCTTTTACCTGCAATGCAGCTAACATAGATTTATCCGTATAGCAGGTATTCCCTATGACGCAAGTGCTTTCGACGACTCCCCAACTGGGCCAGATTCTGCGCTCGGCGCGTCGGGCCAGCAAACTCACACAAGGCCAGGCCGCAACCAGGCTGGGGCTGAGCCAAAGCCGGCTGTCCGCCCTGGAACTGGTGCCTAAAGCTATTTCAGCGGAACAACTGCTGGCTTTGGTGAACCTTTATGGACTGGAACTCATCATCCAGTCCAAAGACACCGCCCCCGCAACCGAAAAGACGGACTGGTAAGCGCAGTGGGAAGAAAGTCACACACCCGGGCGCTTTCAGTCTGGGCCAACGGTCTTCGGGTCGGCACCTGGCGCATCCCGGCGCACAGTCCGATGGAGCTCCAGTACGACAAAGACTGGATGGAATCGGCCGCGGGCCGTCCCTTGTCCCTGTCGCTACCGTTTGGCGTTGATGACTCGCCTTTGAAGGGGGAGCGGGTCCGAAACTACTTTGACAACCTCCTGCCAGATAACGACAACATCCGCAGGCGGCTGGCCACCCGGTTTCAGACCGGCTCCACCGATGCCTTCGACTTGTTGGAAGCGATTGGGCGCGATTGCGTGGGCGCCGTTCAGTTGCTCAAGGAAGATGAGGCGCCGCAGCATGTCGACCGGATCGAAGGCACCCCGCTGTCCAATGCCGACATCGAAAGACTGCTACAGAACACGGTCACGACGACGGGGCCCGGTACGCTGAAGGAAGACGAGGATTTCCGCATCTCCATTGCCGGCGCCCAGGAAAAAACCGCCCTGCTCCGCCATGAAGGCCGGTGGCTGCTTCCGCATGGCGCCACGCCGACCACGCATATTGTCAAGCTGCCGCTCGGCCTGGTCGGCAACCGCAAGGCGGACTTGACGACTTCGGTAGAGAACGAATGGCTCTGCATGCAGCTGGTCAGGGCGTTCGGGCTTCCGGTGCCCGATTGCGAGATAGAGTCTTTCGGCAAGCAAAAGGTGCTGGTCGTAGAGCGGTTCGACCGGCAGCTACATCGCAGCGGCAACTGGATCATGCGATTGCCACAGGAGGACTTTTGCCAGGCGCTCGGCGTGCCTCCGCATCTGAAATACGAAGCAGAAGGCGGACCCGGGATGGTCGACATCACGGGAATCCTGCGGCAATCGCAGACGCCTGACCAGGATCTCGAGACGTTCCTGTCCGCGCAAATCCTGTTCTGGTTGCTGGCCGCAACCGACGGACACGCCAAGAACTTCAGCATCCATATGCTGCCAGGCGGGCGCTACACCCTCACGCCACTCTACGATGTCTTGTCTGCCTGGCCGATTATCGGCGACGGGCCGAATCACATCTCTTACCACAAGGCCAAGCTGGCCATGGCAGTGGATGGCAAAAACCGCCACTACCACCTGAAAGATATCCGGCGCCGCCATTTCAATGCCATGGCTGCCAGGTGTTATGCCGGCGAAACCGCGGAGCCGATCCTTCGGGATCTGCTTGCCAAAGTTCCTTCGGTGATTTCGAGCGTGGCAGAAAGCCTCCCTGCCGGATTCCCGGCCCGGGTTTCCGACCGGATTTTCGAGGGCCTTCAGGCATCGGCGAAGCGTCTGGAAGAGACGGAATCCGCTTAGGCCCCTTGGCGCCCGCATCGACACTATGGCGAAGCCGCCCGGCGCGCCGCACGCTGCGGGATCAGCAGGATGCAGCCCGCGATGAAGGCGATCAACACGCCAGACGCGTAGAACCGGCTGAAGTGCAGGCCGCCTTGTGCAACGGGCTTGTCGAGCAGGTCGCCCAGTGTTGCGCCGAGCGGGCGCGTGAGCACGAACGCGACCCAGAACAACGCGGTACGCGAAACACGGGGCCATAGCCAAAGCACGGCCACGATGACGAGCCCGCCCCCGAAGATTGCCGCGCCGACCTCATAGCCGAGCCCAAGGCCGCCCCTATCCTCGCCGGCCACCCAGTCGCCGAGCGCGGTACCGAGCGTCTGCGAGAACAGGATGGTGATCCAGTAGAACCATTCGGCACGCGCGCTCACGACGCTATCCATCGAAACCGTGCCCTCCACGCGGTACCAGCTTCCAAGGCTGGCCAGCAGGCCCGCAGCGACGATCGCCACGCCGCCTGCATAACCCACGCCCAGCGAACGATCGCAGAAATCCGCGAGCGTCGTCCCAAGCGTCGTCGTGGCGACGATCGTGGTCCAGAACAACCATGGATAAAACCGGCGCGCACGGATCTGCGCCGAGACCAACACCACGAAGGCGGCAAGAAAGATCAGGGAACCGATGAGATAGCCGAGTTTGAGCGACATCGTCAGCCAGTCGCCCCCGGTTTCGCCGAGCGTCGTTGCGGCGATCTTGATGACCCAGAAGCCGAGCGTTACTGCCGGAACCTTGCTGATGGCGTCGTCGATCGGATGCCGGGAGATGGAATGCATGGGAAGACTCCGTAAGCCGCGCAACAGGGCGCGAGCGCAGCTCACGTTGGCTGCTCGTCTCCTTGTTGGATTCCACGACGATCGAAGGTTCAGCAAGCCTTGTGAAGGTTTGTAACGGTCCTGGCCCTGCTGGCGTGTCTTCTTTGATCCGGTAGAAAACCGTCCCGCGATCGCGGCTTAAAGCAATAGCCGGTACATCAGCTGGCTCGCGGCCTGCATGAGCCGGCTGCCGATGTCGGAAATCGTGGATTCAAAGCCCAACACGGTGATCAGGCCGTAGAAGATCGCCCCCAGCAAGGCGACGGACAGCACGCTGGTCTTGACGTTTTCGCTCACGACGCCCCTCGCAAATTGCCGTATCGGGTCAGAATCCCCCGGCATAGCCGCAGCGAGCAGCAGCGTTTTTTATTATCTGGACCCGTCAGGTTCTTTATATAACGGCTGGCCGGCGAGCATGGAGCCATTGCGTGTGGCATCGCGCACACAATGCGATGGGACGTGTGCGGGGCCGCCCCGAGATCTGCCGGGGTAGCGGAGCGTGGGCCGTCAGAGAACCGCCTGGATCGACTTCCTGGATCGCGAAAGGTCTCAGGCCACCCGGCCGAAGCCATCCGCTGCCCAGCGGGCGGCGCGCTCGCGTGTCAGCCGGAAATCAGGTGCGACCTTGACGGTGGCGACCACCTCGCCAAAGGCGTCGACAGCCGTGAGCGTGCCGTAAGGCTCGAACTCGTCAGGCGTGACAACCAGCCTGACCGTCAGCGCTCCCGATCCGGTTTCGATATGGCACTGCTTGTTGAGTTGCGCGTGCAGCTGCTGCTCGTGCCGGCGGATGACTTCCGCCGCGGTCTTCACCAGCGTCTGGTGGGCGGTGGCATCGAGCGGCTTCGGATCGACCTTGTTGCGTCCCATGGTCCACGGACCGACCAGGGCGGGTTCGGCGCTGCCGTCGCGGATCATCTCGACCGCCCAGCCATCGCCATCCTCGTTCTTGATCACCCGGGCCGTCCAGCCCTTGTCTCGCCAGAGTCGAGGCTCGTGAATCGCGGAGGATTCGTCCTCGGGAAGCGTGTCGTCGGTATCTTGCATCCGTCTTGTCGCGCGGGACGCGGAAAGATTTTTCAGTCTTGCATCGCCCGGCGGCGTGGGAAACGCGTTTGGGCGATACAGCGTAAAGCAGATTGAGCCAGGGGGTTCGATGCACGGTCCCGCGGTACAGGGACCTGGGCGGTGACCGTGCGCCCTTCTGGCGTCAATGGGCCGGCAGGTGAATGACTAGCCGGCCGAGGCAAGCATCAGGCCGAAGCCTGGGGCGTCGCGGCGGCCTTCGGCGCTGCCTTCTTCACCGCGGCACGCTTCGGTGCAGCAGGCTTTGCAGCGGCCTTCTTCGGCGCGGCTTTCACGGCAGCCTTGGCGGGCGCGGCCTTCTTCGGCGCAGCCTTGGTGGCGGCGGTCTTGCGCGTGGCCTTGGCGGCGCCGGCGGTCTTTGCCTTCTTCGCCGCGAGCTTGTCCTTGGCGGCCTGCTTCTCGAAACGCAGCGCCGACTTGGCGGCTTCGGCAGCCTGGGCGACTTCGCGCTTGGCCGCTTCGATGGCCTTCTTCGTGTCGGCGCGCAGCTTCAGCAGGCGCTTCTTTGCCGCCACGGCTTCGCGTGCCAGCACGCTGGCCTTTTGCTTCGGTGCGGCGATTTTCTTCGCGGCAGGCTTGCTCTTGGCGACTGCGGCCTTCGGAGCGGCGGCTTTGGTTGCTACGACCATATTTATTACCCGTTGGTTGTGGAGCGCGGAGTATAACCGCTGAAACGCTCTGCCCTGAATCGGCTTTAACGGATAACGGATTTCGGAATGGCTCGCACACGCCCCGCAACCGGATTTCCATCACCTGCCCCTGGTGCGAACTTTTTCGATGGCGTACAACGCGACACGCTCGCGCAATGGCGGCCGCGTCCCCAAGGAGCCGGGCGAAAAACAGGGAACGTGTTACGTTACACGTAACACCCTGGCGGCGTGCCGCCATTCGCACCAGTGGCCGTTTTCGCGGAAGTTCGGCGAAGATCCCGCTGCCTCGGGCCACAAACGGCCCCTTCGACAGGCTGGCACGTCCGTTGCTGTTTCTCTTGTGCGCCAGCAGTGCTCCAAGAACGAAACTGGAAGAGACCATGGACAAGACGAATGCATGTGCCGCCACGCCCGCGCTACTCGCCGAGCAAACGGAACCGCAAGCATGGCCGTGTCGTGACATCGGCCGGGCAGTGGTCATCGACGACACTGCATTGTTCCGGCAGGGCATGCTCCAGATGCTGCGAAACGTCAAAACGCTCGACGTGGTGGAGTCCCTCGATCCGGAGGACCTGCTGATGTTGGGCGCCTCCATGCGGGAGCCGGACCTTCTGGTTTTCGGCATCGCGGCGGATTTGCGAAGCAGCTTGCGCGTGCTCCGGAACATCAACGAAATGCTGGTGCCGAAGCGCCTGCTGATCCTGTCCGACAATATGTGGCTGCACGCGCCGGTTCATGCGCGGCCCGGCATCTCGCACGTACTGCCGAGGTCTGTCTCCCTTGCCACGTTCGAACAGGTGGTTTGCACCATGCTGGCAATCGAAGTCGATGAACTGATGGCCTGATCGGGCTCTGACGAACCTGACGTTTCACCGATCGCAAGCACCTTCCTCCACGACGAGGCATCTCATGCAAAAGACTGTCTTTTCCACCGCGGCCCTGGCCAGCGACTATATGGCCTACCTGACGGTCCATCGCATTCAATACAAATTCTCGGCAATCTCCAGCCACGGCTTTGTCGTCATGGTCTACTGACGGGGATAAGCGCCTGGCGCCCGGGGCCCGTAGCAAGAGACAATACTCGCGCTACCGACTCTTACCCGAGAATACATGCTACGTAATACCGTGGCCGGGATCGGATACGTCGAGGCCTTCAACCCCACCAGCACCCAGGACAAGCCATGCCCCTTGCACGTTGGAAGCACAACGCCTCCCGCATCCTGAAGTCGTCCGGCTTCATCGCTGTTGCCGCGTCGATACTCCCGCATGCCGCACTGGCCGCCGACAACGCTCACCATGACGCCTTCTACTGGCTCGGCGAGATCAACAAGGCGTCCGCCGTCATCAACACCGACGAAGGCCTGCTGGACAAGTCGCTGGCGCCGAAAGTCGCCGGCGCGGTTGCAACCGTGCTGGCCAACGGCGACAAGCCCGGCGGCAAGCGCCCTTCCACCGTGATCACGTTCGAGCCGCTGATGATCCAGGCGGCCGGCCAGGAAGTCACGCTGTTGCACGCCGGACGCTCCAGCCAGGACATGCTTGCCACGGTGCGCGCGGCGATGCTGCGCGAGAAAATGCTGGCGCTGGCCGATCAGCTGAACAAGACTTCCGCCACCATTGTCGGACTGGCCAGGAAACATGCCGGCACCATCGTGCCCAACTACACCAATGGCGTGGCGGCGCAGCCGAACAGCTACGGGCATTACCTGCTGGGTATGACGGCGGGGCTGGACCGCGATGCCGAGCGCATCCGCGAGGCCTATCGCCGCATCGACCGCTCGCCGATGGGCACCACGGTGCTGAACGGCACCGGCTGGCCGCTGAATCGAACCAGGATGGCGAGCTACCTCGGATTTTCCGCGCTGGTCGACAATGCCTATGACGCGTCGCAGATCAGCGCCGTGGACCTGCCGGTCGAGGCGGCATCGATCGTGACCAGCATCGCGCTGCACGCCGGCAGCTTCGTCGAGGACGTCATGACGCAGTATGCCCAGCCGCGCCCCTGGATTCTCCTGCGCGAAGGTGGCGGCAATACCTATGTGTCGAGCGCGATGCCGCAGAAGCAGAATCCCGGGCTGCTGAATTCCACGCGGGAGCGCGCCTCGACCGCGCTGACACTGGCGATGGGGCCGGTCATGCGCGCGCACAACATGCCGCCGGGCATGTCGGATGCCAAGGACGCCGTCGTCAACGGCGAGATGGTCGACAGCGCGATCCGCGTATTGCAGGGCTGGGACAGGATCATGCAGGCCCTCGTCATCGACCCGAAGCGCGCGCTGGAGGAACTCGACAGCGACTGGACCGCATCGCAGGAACTCGCCGACGAACTCATGCGCAAGTACAAGCTGCCATTCCGCGTCGGCCACCATTTCGCCTCGGCACTCGTCGAGTATGCAAAGGCGCATGACATCCGGCCGAGCGCGTTCCCCTACGCCGAGGCGCGGCGCATCTACGCCGAGTCCGTGCGCGACTACAGCAGCAATACCGACTTCCCGATGAGCGAGACGGAATTTCGCGCGGCGCTGGATCCGGTCGCGATCGTCAGCCACCGCGTCACGCGCGGCGGACCGCAACCTGCGGAGATGGCACGCATGCTGAAAGAGGCAGACCAGCGGCTTGCCCAGCAGGATGCCTGGATCCAGGCCACGCGCGGCGCCATCGACGCATCGCTGGCCCGGCTGGACCGGGACTTCAGCAAGCTGCTGAAGTAGGCCCGGCCCCGTTACCCGAGATACCGCTCGCCATGCTGGCGCGAGCGGACCACCTTGGCCGGCACGCCACACGCGACCGCCCCGCTTTCGAATGGCTATCGGCCTCCGAAGGCTGACACCCTGGCAGGAAGTGCTTCCTGCTGCAGGAAGCCGTCCGCGTCGAACCGGTATCGCTGCTGCGCCCACCCCGCGGCAAACAGCAGGAGATTCCTGTCGTAATAGCCAAGCGACGGCCACTGGCGCTCGATATCGCTTTCCATTTTCAGCCGCAGCCTGTCGGCGAGTGGCGCCTGTCCCGCGGCAACCAGGAACGGATAGACGGCGGCAGAGAATCCGGCGGGGCCCTCGCCGAACACTTCCCCCGTCTGCACGTTCACGTAGTGCGGCACCCGGCCGCTGGCGGCAAACGTCTTCGCCATGCCGCCCAGCGCGTTCAGCAGTTGCGCGGCGGACGGATCTGCCGGATTCAGCATGCCTGCCCAAAGGTACGTCCTGATGGCGTCATAGCCGCCGGTCGGACCTTTGGATGGCTCGATCGAAAAGCCGGCGCCGTCCCTGAAACGGCACCAGTCCGGCGCGTAGCCGGCAGGAGCGCTTTGGGCCAGCAGCTTGACCTGGTTCGCGGCGACCGACTGCCAGGGCCCCTCCGGCTGGTGCGAGGCAAGACGGCGCAACAGCTGCACCGGGGCGTAGCTCGGATTCAGCAGGTAGGTCCGCTCGGCCAGGCGAAATCCGCTTTTACCGGGGATCAGGATAAAGCTCCCGTCAGCCAGGCGCGCCATGTCGCTGGACCGGATGGCGGCAAGCATTTCCGTGCCCAGTTGCCGGCATGCCGGGCGCTCCCACAGGCGCGCCGCCTCCAGCAAGGTGTACGCCATCCAGAGTTCGGCATCGGTCGCGGTATTGCTGTCGAGGGTGCCCCAGTTGCCGTCCTTGCGCTGCCCCCACAGCCATGCCGGCGGTTGTGCGCGGTCAGTCCAGAGGTGGTTCAGCGTCCAGTCCAGCAGCAGGTCGAAGCGAGCCTTGTCATTGGCGACCAGCGCAAAGAACAAGGCATAGGCCTGGCCCTCGGATGTCGTGCGGGCCTCGCGGGCGTGCTCGATGACGCGTCCGTCCGAACTGAGGGCGTCGCTGGCATAGCGATCCCACAGCGTCCACGAGGGCTGGGAGACGGCCCGCGCGAATCGTATGCGGCACCCGATGCCCGCGGAAAATGCCAGGGTGCTCGCGATCCAGTGCCGCCGGCTGCGGTTCATGCACGGCCCTCCCCGGTGAGGTTGCCAGAATGTGGTCACACGATTCTGGCGGGGCGCGCGGCCGCTGGCAACACAACTTGCTGGCAAGCCGGCGCAAGCACCACACCAGCCCCCCTCCCTGGAACGGCCCTATTGTTGCCGTGGTTGCCGTGGTTGCCGTGGTTGCTGTGGTTGCCGCGCCAGCGTGGCGGGCGCGGCGTTGTAGAGATGGATCGCGCCGGTCGGGGTTTCCAGCATGCCCGCCGGACTCAGGCTGATGTGCTGCTCGGACTGCCGCCCCGCGATGCGCTGGCGCAGCACCGTATCCGCGCGCACGTCGAAGGCCATGCCGCTCGCGATCATCGACAGCGCATGCCCGGCCTCGCCCTTCGCGTAGGCGACGGCAATCGGCGAGGAGGCATCGCTGCCTTGCTGCGACAGCAGGCCCGGCTCCCAGATCTCGTCGTTGGGCGGCAGGCTGGCATCGCGCCGCAGCGCGCTCGCCAGCCGCGCCAATGGCGGCGCCTGCCGTTCGCGCAACCGGCCCATCTCGAACTGGAGGCTGCTGCCGAACAGGAAGGTATCAAGCATCCGTCGCGCTTCGGGAGACGCCCACTGCAGGTGCAGCTCGATCAGGCAATCCTCCTCCCCGGAGACGCCTTGCCGGGACGTGAAGGTGGCAGCCGCATCACAGCGGACCACGGCATTGGGCAGGTGCACCTCCACATCCACCTTGGCCTCGCGGGGTAGTGCCGGCACGACTTCGCCACGGTAGAGCGCGCTGCTTGCCGACAGGTCCACGGTCAGCCCAAAGAACGACTGGTTCTGCATGGTGAGCGTCAGCGGAATGCGCAGCGGAAAGCGGTAATCCCCGCCGGCCCGGCTGCCGACCCGCAGGCTGAATCGCGCCAGCAGGATCGCTGTCCAGACCGTCACGCTTGCCCAGAAAATCGAGATGATCCCGGCGCCCAGCGGAATCTCGTCCTGCACCATGCGGGCAATGCCAGCCGGAATGCAAGCGACGTTCAGCACGCCGACGCCGAGCGAGGGGGCCAGCCACAGCCACGTCCTGCCGCGCTTGTTGAAGTCCTTGCAGGTCACGGCGAACGACACCCTCCTGCGGAACAGGCCCGTGATCGTCAGCATGAACGCGAAAAAGCGCGCCATGCCGTATTGCTCGTTGAGCAGGAACGAGACGTAGCCCCTGCCCAGCTCCAGGAAGACCAGCAGGGAAGCCAGGTAGTAGACCGAGAAGATCGCGAAGAAGGTCCACGTCGAGCCGATGATCGGCAGCATGCCGAAGCCCAGCACCGCCGGCGGCGTCAGGAAGAAGACCAGCTTCTGCCAGCCCTCGAAATAGATCAGCATGGACGCCAGGTAATTCAGCCGCTGCCCAAGGCTCAGGCCGCGGCTGAAGACCACGCCCTCGCGCCGCAGCACCTGCATGGCGCCCGTGCCCCAGCGTATGCGCTGGCTCAGGTAGGTATCGATGTTGTGGGGCGCCAGGCCATAGGCGAGCGACTCGGCGTGGTAGACCGAGCGGAACCCCTTTTTGTGGAGCCGGATCGACGTATGGATATCCTCGGTCACCGTGTCGACCGCAAAGCCGCCGACGGCTTCGAGCGCGGACCTGCGCAGCAGCACGCAGCTGCCGCAGAGGAAGCTGGCGTTCCAGGTGTCCTTGCCGCGCTGGATCACCTTGTAGAACACCGACTGTTCGCTCCAGACCGCCTCGCCGGCAACACGATGGCTGAAGGCGTCGACATTGTAGAAGTCCTGGGGCGTCTGCACGAACGCCACCTCCGGATCGGAGAAGTATCCGAGCGTCTTGGACAGGAAGTCCTTGCGCGGGGCGTGGTCGGTATCGAAGATCGCGACGAATTCGCCGCCACTGTATAGCAATGCGTGATTGAGATTGCCTGCCTTGCCGTTTGCATTCACGCCGCGCGCGAGATACTTGCAGTCGAGTTGCGCCGCCAGCTTGCGCATTTCGTCCCGATTGCCGTCATCGAGCAGCCACGTCACATGGGGGTACTGGATGTTCTTGGCGGCCAGCAGCGTCCTGCGCACGAGCTCCGCGGACTCGTCATAGGTCGGCACGAAGACATCGACGCTGACGCCGCTCAGCGCAGGCGGCGCCTCCCGGACGCTCATCCGGAAGGTCATCATCACGTAGCACAGGCCGTTCACGAAGCCGAACAGCTCGGCGGCGTACAGGGCCAGCGACAACCCCATCGCTTCCGGGTTGAAGGTGCCGCTACGCCAGATGAAATAGATGATGCCGCTGAGGATATAGGCGGCCACCAGGATCCGGACAGACAGTGCCGGCCTTTCCAGTGCAAAGCGGGGACCGAGTCCCGGAGCATCTGTCGACGCCTGCCCATCCGTCTGTGCGGCCATCACCTTTCCTCTCCAGCCTTGCGCGGCACGGGACCATGGCCTCGCGTCGACGCGGATCGTTCGAGCATTGAGTCTTGTTATGGCGTGGACGGGCTTCGGTCTACGTGACGGCACGTATCAGGCAAGCCGGTGCACAGATACCGGCATGGCCGAGGGATATGGCGACAACGATCAGCCCATCTTCCCGATGGTGTGGCCCGATGGCCTGCGCTCACCCTCGACGACAAGGTGGACAGGGGCCGGACTCATCAGCAATGAGGATAGGGAAGGACGGAACCGCGCGGGGACCTGCGATGTGGCCTACCGAACATTGCGCGGACCCGGCACGGCGCTGCCCTTGGCGCTTCGGCAAGCTGCTCAGGCAGCGACCTGCACTGCGCGGCCGTGCGGTATATTCCGCTCTTCGACAATACGCGTTAGCAACCGGCATGGCCAAGAAATCGATTCGGGTATCGCATATCGGGATACCCGGTGAACTGAGTGTCCTGAAACTGAAAAGCTACCTGCGATCCGCACTCGCTGAGGCGGCGCAAGGCACTGGTGATAACGAGATCCTGCTCGTCAAGGTGCTGGTGCCGCAGCCACTGGGCCTGCGTGCCGGAGAAAAGCTGTTCGACAAGGTCTTGCAAGGGATCGTCGACAAGGACCCGCGCGTGAAACGGGTGTCGGTCGAATTTATCGACGGCGAAGTGACGCCCGCGAAGATCGCGGAAAGCCAGGCGCGAACGCAAAAGGAAATTGATGCATACGGGCACTTGCTCGAGGCATCGACGGATGACGAGCCGCCCGACCAGACCAAGTGATGATGCCTGTTATGTCGGTGGAGCGAATAGGCGTTCAGAATGAATACGTTCTGAACGAACGCCTCGCTGATCCGGGCGAATATTATTCAGGCATGCCCGAGTGCTAGACGCAGGCCATCCGCCCTCTTGATGTGCCCGCTCCCTCCCCGGACCGACGCAGGCTCTTTCGGACCTGGCACCGGAATGAAGCCTTCCCCAAACAAGACGCGCCGATAAAACGGGACAGCTTCGCCGGGCCTTATCAGAGATGCTCCTCGACTGCTGATTCGCTCGCCGGCCGCGCAATGCCTGGCGCCGGATGGGATCCGCGATCAGGGGCGGGCCATGCTCCGTTGGATGACGAACGTTTTGTGTTCATCAAAGCATAGCTTGCCGGGCACGGGGCATTACATTTAGCGAAAGCCGGATGAGACCAAACAATCGCTTGAATCTGGGTTACGGCAATTGTGCGGACTTTTGCTTGTCGACCCAGCCCGGACCGGCGTTTCCCCGGCGTCGGTCCGCCTTTTTTGTTCAGAGTTGATCTCAGAAATGGAAGCACCAGCATCTGCGCCGTCGATGTCGTCCCGCCTGCCGACTAGTGAGCCGCGTAGCAGCCGAAGGCGATGATGCGATAACGGTGGCAGTGTCGGGCCACGGACAGTTTCGGGGCTCGTTCAATCATTGTTGGAGAGCCTGCATAGGGGCGCGCTCCACGCGGCAGGCAGCGGGGCAGACTCTGAAGCGAATACCCGTACGAAATTCCTCGCACACTACGATCAATATTCGCCCGTTAGGGTAAGCGACGCGTTTCTTTGCCTACTTTCTTGTCGCTCGGACAAGAAAGTAGGTCGCCGGCTACGCCGGCGAAACGGCCGCGCATGCCAAGAACACCGCCCCGCAATTCGCCGAACAACAACAACCCTTTTAAGCCCCCCAATCACTCCACCGTCACCGATTTCGCCAGGTTCCGCGGCTTGTCGACATCCGTACCGCGGATGCAGGCGGTGTGGTAGGCGAGCAGCTGCATCGGCACCGCGTGCAGGATCGGTGACAGCTCGCCGCCGTGCTCGGGCAGCCGGATGACGTGGATACCGTCGCCCGAGCCGATCCCCGAGTCGCTGTCCGCAAACACATAGAGGCGGCCGCCGCGCGCGCGCACCTCCTGCATGTTCGACTTGAGCTTCTCGAGCAGCGCGTCATTCGGCGCTACGGTGACCACCGGCATCGCCTCGGTGACCAGCGCCAGCGGGCCATGCTTCAGTTCTCCCGCCGGATAGGCCTCGGCATGGATATACGAAATCTCCTTGAGCTTGAGCGCGCCTTCCAGGGCGATCGGGTAGTGCAGGCCCCGGCCCAGGAACAGCGCGTTCTCTCGTCTTGCAAAGTCCTCGGCCCAGGCGATGATCTGCGGCTCCAGGGCCAGCACGCCGCCCAGCGCGGCCGGCAGGCGGCGCAGGTTGGCCAGTGCGGACGCTTCCGCTGCTTCGTCGAGCAGCCCGCGCGCCTTCGCCAGTGTCAGCGTCAGGATGTACAGTGCGGCGAGCTGCGTCGTGAACGCCTTGGTCGAAGCCACGCCTATCTCGACGCCGGCCCGCGTCAGGAAGCGCATCGCGGTCTCGCGCACCATCGCGCTGGTCGCCACGTTGCAGACCGCCAGCGTGTGCACGTGCCCCAGTTCCCGGGCGTGGCGCAATGCGGCCAGCGTATCGGCGGTCTCGCCGGATTGGGAGATCACCACCACCAGAGCGTTAGGATTGGGCACGGTCTGGCGATAGCGATACTCGCTGGCCACTTCCACCTGGGTCGGGATCCGGGCGATCGATTCCAGCCAGTACTTGGCGGTGCAGCCCGAGTAGTAGCTGGTGCCACAGGCCAGCACCAGCACGCTGTCGATCCGCGCGAACGTCTGCGCCGCACAGTCACCGAACAGCTCCGGGCGGATGGCCTCGACGCCATGGATCGTATCGCTGAGCGCGCGTGGCTGCTCGAAGATCTCTTTCTGCATGAAATGGCGGTATGCCCCCAGCTCCACCGCCGTGGCGCTCGCCCTCACCTCGCGCACTTCGCGCTCGACGGCGTGGTCGGCCGCATCATGGATCTTCACGCCGTCGAGCGTGAGTTCCATGACATCGCCCTCTTCCAGGTAGATCACGCGGTTGGCGGTACCGGCGACTGCCATGGCATCGGACGCGAGGAAGGCCTCGTTCTCGCCGAGCGCCACCACCAGTGGCGAGCCGGACCGCGCGCCGACCAGGCGGTCAGGCTGGTCCTTCGAGACCACCGCAATGGCGTAGGCGCCGTGCAGGCGCCGGGTGATCGCGCGCACCGATGCAAACAGGTCGCCGCGCGTGGGGTTGTCCGGACACGTGTAGGCCTGGTGGACCAGGTGCGCCACCACTTCCGTGTCGGTCTGCGATTCAAAGCGGTAGCCCGCTGCGCGCAACTCCTCGCGCAAGGACTCGTAGTTCTCGATGATGCCGTTGTGCACCAGCGCAATGGTCTCGCACGAGATGTGCGGGTGGGCGTTGACGGTGTCCGGCTTGCCATGGGTAGCCCAGCGGGTATGCGCCACGCCGACTTGCCCGACCAGCCGGGAGGCCTGACTCTGCGCATCCAGCTCCGCCACGCGCAATACGGTGCGGGCGCGCTGGAGCGCGCCTTCGAGCACTACGGCCAGGCCGCAGGAATCGTAGCCGCGGTACTCCAGCCGGCGCAGGCCTTCCACCAGGACCGGGACGATATTGCGCGACGAGATCGCGCCGACGATGCCACACATGACGGGTACTCCCTGCGGCGCGAGACATTCACTTCGATGCCGCGGGTGCCCGCCGCCATGCACCCTGCCCCTCTTCCTCTGCCGGTCCCTATCGACCCCTTAGTCGCTGCCAGCTCATCCCCCACCCGTACAACGCGATACAGGAAAAGATGACGAGCGTCGGGCCGAACAGGAACGACAACACGGGCAGCCACAACATCGAGAACTTCTGCACGATGTAGACATGCAGCATCAGCTGCAATGGGACCGCGACAGCCACAAAGACCAGCGTGATAACGGTCAGGGCAATCTTCTTCGCCCATGAATAATCGAAGATGTAGTAGACCAGCGCATGCGCCCAGGGCAGGACGATCAGGAAGCCGACCGCGGCCTTCATCCCGTTGTCGATAAAGCTGCTCACCGTGTAGGGAAACTTCTCGGGCATGAAGGCAAAGAAGGCGAGCGCCGTGAACTGGATCAGGATGCCGAACAGCAGGAAATAGCGCAGCGGCAGCATCCTGTCAGGCATGCGCAAGGTAAGCAGGCCGCCAAGGACCGTCAGCACCGCCGACATGCGCCACGTCACCACGTCCGGCAGCCCGGCCACCACGTCGAGGTGTGGCAGCGACAAGTCGAGCCCCGCCACGCTGGTCAGCCGCTCCGTGACGGCGCCCTGGATTTCGAGCTTGTCGAGCCAGAAGGCAAAGGTGCCTGCCCAGGCAGCGCTGAGGTCGTCATGCAGCATCCATTCGATCGCATTGAACAGCAATGGAACCAGCAGGATACCGGCTATGGTCGGCGCCGAAAGACTCAGGCGATCCAGCGACCGGTGCCGTGCGACACTGATCACGGTACGGCCCAGGGACTCGCCCTTGTCGGGGGCGGCCGAAAGTGGCGTGGATGCATGCATCATGGCTAGAACTCCACGAAGACCCCCGCCTCCGCTTGCTTGCGCTTGTAAGACGGGTTTTCATAGTAGATCGCGCGCAAATTGACCCCCCATGTCTTGGTGATCCATTTGCGCCACGTCAGCGTAAATTCCTGGCTGTTGAAATCATTCAGCAAGGTCTGCTGGCCAGTCAGTTGATACGCTTCATTGCCACCTTCGTACTTGAAGGTGAGGAACTGCTCCTTGTCGCGGCCATAAGTCAACGCAATGACGCCGCGATTGGACCGGACATTGCCAGGGTCGCTGCGGTTGAACCGCCCGAGGACCTGGACGATGAAGGGCTGGTCGAAGTAGTAGGTCAGGCCAACCAGCAAGGTCTTGTCGTCATAGACCTCCTTGGCCTTGTAGTAAGTAAAGCCCAGGCCCGCCACCAGGTTCTTCTTGGGCAGTAGCTTGCGAAACAGCATCCCGTCAAACCGGTAATCCGGCAGGAAGAAGCCGCCCGCACTGGTGCCGCCACTGAGGAACGCGTACCAGTCCTCATTGAACGTCCGCGTGTAGCCCAGGCCAAAAAACGTGCCCTGATCGCCGAAGTGGCTCTGGTGGCTGATCTCGCCGGTCACGTAATCCTTGGGCGTCAGGTTGACACCGCCCCGCAGGTACTGGTCGTTCCAGCTTGGGTTATCGCCGGTCAGATTGGCGTGCCCGAGGCCGCCCTCGATAAAACCGGTCAGCAGCGGCGCGAAGGTGCGCGGCCCGGTGCCTTCCACCTGGGCAAAGGCATTGGTTGACGTCACTGCCATCAGCATGCCCAGCATGGCAAGCCGGTTTCGGCTTCCGTGGGCGGCATGGATTCCCCGCAGCTTTCCGTGGCGCATATTGTCATCACCCTCCAGTGTCATGGCCCCAATGCCTACGGCTCAACTCTGGGGAGCCCTGCTTGATAGTTACGGATCAGCCCGTCTGACGGGCTAACGACATCGCAAGCCGGCCGGTACAGGCGCGAGGGCCTGTTCCGGTGTCAATCGGGCTACAAAAGCCTGGAATAGCGCCTCTTCCAGGACGTTCCAGTGCGTCCCGTGCCGGAACTGGGTCGCGCGTACGCGCCAGCAGGTAATGGCATCCTGATCCCCCATCTTGTCTGCCACCTGGGCCACCAGGCCCCAGGGAAAATCGGTCTCCGGCAACTGCAGCCAGACAAAGCGGTGTTGCGCCATCCAGGCCGCGTAACGCACCGCGGCCGGCTGGTCATCGGGCGCTACCCCAGCAAGGATAGGAAATATCTGCGCAACGGTGTCTGGATAGAATTCGACCTTGTCGCGCTCCTGGGTGCTGACCTGATAGCCAAAACCCGGCCGCCAGAACACTTTCATGATGTTCTGCTCGAGTTGGCCGGCCTTCTGCATCCACTTCTCCGCAGCTTCGGTGTCCTCGGCGTCTTGCGAGTATTTGCCCACGGCCCTGAATGCGCTGTAGATCTCAATGTTGTCCATCATGAGGGAAACAGGCAGGTCTGCGGCAATATGGAAAACCCCAAGTTGCGGATCTCGCAAACTGTCGAGATAGCGGCTCGCCTTGTCGAAGCTCCGTTTCCACGCCGGCGGCATGCCGCCGGGCGGTGAAAACCGGACCAGCAGCTCCATCCAGGTGGCAAGCAGGGCGTCGTCCGCGTCCGCGCGGCGGCAGGAGGCAAAGCGGCCGCGCGTCAGGCAGTAGCGCTCGAACTGTCCGCTCTTCAGCTGCCGCGGCATCAGCCAGTTGATCCACCGGCGTGCCGCGGCGTTGCTGTCCAGGCCGATGTCCGACGCGGCCAGCAGCGCTTTCATGGCAAAGTAGGGATCGACCGAGTCACCGCCATAGTAGGTCGTGATGGCACCGTCGGGCCGCTGGTATCCGGTCAGGCGCAGTTCCGCGGCGTAGCCATTCAGACAGAGCATCGAAGCGCAAAGGAGAAGGAGCCCGCAGAATCTATTCATGCTCGTCGCTCGGCGAAGCCGTGGTGGCCGGCATTACCCTTCCTCCGACAATCGCGCTCACCGCGCCATGCACCGTCGTCCCACTCCAGACATAGACCTCGGGGGCGGCCAGCGAGGTGGGTCTGGACAAGAGACCTATCAGGCAGTTCTCGGCAATGCTGGCCGACTCTTCCGCGGCAACGGGGCCCATGATGGCACAGCACGGTGCGACATAAAGCGCGGTACCGCACACCAGCGTGCCGTCGATGCGGACGCGCGCCCCAACCCGGATGGACCCGGTTGCCTTGACACTCCCCGCAATCCGCGTCCCGCTTCCGATCTTCAGGTTGCCGTGGACGATCAGGTCTCCGTCGTAGCGGATGTCGGGCGGAAGATAATAGTCATGCTCCATGATGCGGCGGCCGAGATCCGCGGATGGTCCCGCGCCCGTTCGCTCCCGGGGCTCCACCACAGGCCGGCGCTGGCCATTGACGGTGGCTTCCTTGTGATGATCAGGATTGCCGAAACGGATCGTGCTTCCCGCCAGCGAGGTGAACTTGCACCCCTCTTCCACGACAACGCCCTGCAAGGCCGCCAACGGACCAATCAAGCTGCAGTTCGCCGCGACGTGCGCCGTGCGCGCATGCGCCCAGTGGTCCAGCACGCTGCCCTCGCGAAGGACCAGGCCGCCTTCGGCCACCACCACGCGCAGGTGGTTCCATTCCCCGCTGTGGACATTGCGCTTCGCATAGAGGTCGCGCGTAAAGGTGAAGTTGTCCGGCAACTCCAGGTCGCCCTGGGCCAGCAGCACGCGATCGCAGCGCTTGCGCGCCATCTCCGAGGATGTCGGTACCCAGTCGGCGCCGACTTCCAGCACGTCGTCGCGCAACGCCCCTGCCCTGGCCATATCGCCCGGATTGGCATCCAGCATGGCGCGGAACTCGGTCGCTACGGCGCGGACGTCCAGCGTCAGCTCACCATCGATCGCCAGCGGCGAGATGTCACGGCGCCGCCGCCATTCCACGTAGGCCGGCGCCAGGGGCAGACCGAAAGCCAGGAAGGTCAGGACGACCAGCAGGATTGGCCACATTTTTTCAGCTCCTTTTCAGCCGCCCTGGCGGTAGCGTTTGGTCTTGTCCCAATACAGCTTGCGTTGAAACAGGACGTCGACGATCACCTGGTCGAACATGGCTCTCGCGATCGTGAAGGCACTCACGATGAATCCGAAATAGTTGAAGGGCAGCAAGCGGATGCGTTCGCGGCCGCCGTCGAGGTGAACGGCCGCTGCAATCTCGAAGAATGCCGCGAAGTTGCCCAGCGTGCCGTAAGACATCAGCGCGAGCAGGATGAGCGTGCTATGCAGCGCGAAGCCGCTCGTGTAGAACAGGAAGATCGTCAGCGCCCAGCCCAGCAGCATGACCGGTGCCATGGTGTAGATGGCGAGCAGCGCCACGCCATCCAGGCGTTCCAGCAGTCCGTGCCCCGGACATGCAGCCACATGGCGGGCGTGACGGTAGAACGACTGGTTATGGCCCTTGGTCCAGCGCATGATCTGCCGGATGCGGACCGGCCATGCTTCGGGGACCTCTTCGTAGCATTCGGCCCAGTTCTGGTAGATCGTCTTCCAGTTTCCCAGCAGCAGCCGGTACGTCAGGTCGGTGTCTTCGGCCAGCACGTCATCGTGCCAGCCACCCACGCTGCGCAGCGCGCGCACGCGGACGCCACCGACCGTACCGCCATACTGGGGCACGAGCCAGAGGTTCATGCGCGCCTGCTGGTCCACCTGGTAGCCACCGGAGCGCTCCATGTCGAGCAATCTCGTCAGCAGGTTGCTGCCCAGGTTCAGTGGCACGACCCGGCCCATGGTCGCGCCGACCTCGGGATCGAAGAACGGGGCCACTAGTTGCTTGAGTAGGCCGACCGGGGGCAGGTAGTCGGCATCGAAGACGACAATGATGTCGGTCTTGACGGTCTCGCTCGCATCCTTGAGCGCGGCAGCCTTGCCGGGCTTCCCGGCGATCCGGTGAAACGGCTGGATGCGGCCGGGATGCCGCGCAGCGAATCCTTCGATAATCTCGCGCGTGCGGTCGTTCGAGCGGTCATTGACCGGCATGATCGTCAGCCGGTCCGCCGGATAGTCCGTCCGCAGCAGGCACTGCAAGGAGCCGGCGATCACCGCTTCCTCGTTGTGCGCGGCGATCATGACGGTCAGCGACGGCCATTCCGCGACATCGATATCGAGATACGGATGCCGCTGCCGGCCGAACAGCCGGTTCAGCGTGAAGATGTAGTGCCTCACTGCGTAAAGCACAATGAGGATCATGATCAGGGTCAGCAGCCCCGTCATCGTCGACACAGCGATGTGACCCGCTTTCGTACCGGTCGCCGGCTGTTCAAACACCGGGGCAGGTGGCTGTTCGAGGGTATCGTCGGGCTCGTCCTTGAAGCTGCCCGCAGGCTGTCGCACAGCGACCATCGCTGCCGTGTCCTTCACCGGGCCTGCCGGCAACCTGTCGCTTTGCGCGATGTCGGCCGGTGCCACCCTTCTCGCAACAACCGCGTGTGTAGCGTGCGGCTCGGCGGCGCTCGGCGAAGAATGGACCATCGCGGAAAACACCGCTCCCAGCAGCAGGATAGTGCTAAGTGATCGAGGCATGAGTCATCCACTGTGTCCGGGGAAGGCGCCGGACGGCGTTACCTTGCCGTCCGGCAGACGGATGGTGCTGTCATTGCTTGCCGCTGGTGAACGCCACGGCATTGCCGGCACCTGCCGTAACCAGCCAGTTGGTCGAGTCCCACGTCACGGTTGCGGCACCCTGGGTCACGACCGGCTGCGTGTAGGCAATCTTCGGCAGCACCCAGGTGATGTCGGTCAACCCGGCCGGGTTGCTTGCCTGGAAGCTCCAGCTGTTGCCCATGTCAGTCGATTGCCAGGTGGTTTGCTGGCGCCGCTGCCCAAACACGGCGAGTTCGTTGATGGTGTACCACTTGAACACGCCCTGCCCCTTGAGGCTGTTGGCATAGGAGAAGAGGCCATTGAGCACGCCCCGGTAGTCCACCGCGCCGAGTGGATGCATGTAGATCAGCCGGCTGGTGCGGTTCTTCACGACGAAGTCCGTCAGCTGGCTGTACCAGGTGCTGATGCTGGCGGCCGGAACGTTGAAGTCCTCGAACTCCTCGAACGTCGCGTTCGATCCGAACGGCACGACCGGGAACGCGCGAATGGTCTGGTTCAGCAAGGCGCCATTGCGGTAGCTGCGCGTGGGCGCCATGCCGGTATGGCCGACGAAGTAGTAGCCGGTGTCACCGTTCTGTTCCAGCCAGTTGAGCGACCACTGCGGCGTGTTGCCTTGTGGCGCCGCATACTCGACGGTATTCATCCCTGTCACCGCAGAAACGCTCTGCTTGTTTAGCACCAGGTACTGCTGGAACGTCGACTGGTTGGTCTCGCTGGCGTTGTCCCCGTAGTAGTCGTGGATCCAGCCGCCATGGTCGCCAATATGGTGCCCCTTGCTCATCAGGTAAGCGACCAGTTGCTTCGCCGAGGCGTTGTTGGAAAGGTTCACCCCCTTGCCGTCGCCGAAGTTGATCTGGTCCGGTCCGGCGGTGATCACGATGGAGAACGGGCCATTGTTGAAGATGCCCCAGTTCTTGAGCTGGTAGGCTGGCGCGATCTGGTCGCCCGCGCAGAAGTGCCAGTTCAGCACCAGACCGGCCAGGCCTTTGGGCTGTGCCGAGAGCCGTGGCATGGCCATCATGGTTTCACCGAAGTAGCGCACGAACCCGTGCATCAGCATGCCGTCGGTCTGTCCCTTCAGGTACGTGAGCGGCAGATTGACGAAAAGCACCTGGCCGGAACCGAACGAACGCAGGCCGGCAACCAGCCCGAAGTTTGGCGAAGTCAGGAAAGCCTTGCCCGTGTAAGCCCCCTGCGTGACGTAGCTTGGGTAGGTCAGGAAGCCATAGACATAGCCCGAGACACCTTCCACCGGGTCACTGGACGATGTGGTCGTCCAGGCCATGGACTTGCCGGGGGGAACCTGGATGGCGCGCAAGGTGCTGCTCAGCCCGGTAATCGGGCCGAGACCGATCATGTTGCCGCCGTACTGGTCGTAGAGAACGTAGTTCACGCCAGCCAGGTTGCTGAACCGGCTGCGTTGCGAAGCATAGAAGCCGGTTGTGGTCAGCGCGCCGAAATCGTAGACGAGCATCACATTGCCGCCTTGATTCGCATACGTCTCGATCGCCGTCACCATGGCATCGCTGGCGTTGGGATGCACCTGGTCCGGCAGGATCATGCCGGGGTACTGGGCCGGCGTGATGCCCTGAAGCACTTGCGAGTCGGTGACCAGCTTGATCTGCAGCCCCTCCTCCAGTGCGGCGTCGAGCCACGCGGTGATGCGCGGATCGGTTGCCGAATAGTTGTCGGGTACCACCATGGCAATCAGGTTGGTGGCGGCTCGGGCGGGTCCCATGGCGGCCACCAGCAGCACCATGAACACCACGGTGCTGAGTCGCAGCAACATCAAACGCAGTTTATGAAGCACGATCGTCTCCAGAGCGCGAAGCGGAAACCGAGGCCGGATATGCCAGGAGCTGAATGTCAGCCATGGCAGACGTCCCCGAACATCTGTGTTAAGCCGGGCGCCACAGGTCCTCTTACTTCTTGACCTGCCCCGGGGCAGTCGACAGCGCGTAAGTGCTGGCGTTGACCTTCGGACCCGCCACGGCCTTGTTGGGCTTCTTTATCAGCTTGGCGCGCTTTGCCTTGTTCGTGCCATGGTCGTCGGCTTCGACACCGACGAACTGCCGGTCGTGGTCGTAGCCAATCACCCCGCCCGGATCGGACGGGCTTGCGGGAAGATAGAGAATCGGCCCGGACATCACCGCGGCCGCCTCCGGCGACAATTGGGCGTGCGCTGGCCCCGCGGCCCACACGCCAGCAACAAGGATGGCCGCCAAGGTCGCTGCAGATTTCATGATGTTTTCCTCCAGGTTGCGGTGTTGCCGTCCAGCTGGATGACGCGCGGGTCCGTAACGGGCTCCGCGTGCATCGCGCGAGAGAAGGCGGCGGTACACATCGCCTTAACAGGTTGTTGCAGGGCACTGATAATTCGCTCGCTGGCACGCCCGTCTCCAAAGGGATTGTGGGCACGCGACATGCGGGAATACACCTCGTGATCACGCAGCAGCAATTCGACAGCCAGGACGATCCGGTCGGTATCCGTTCCCACCAGGCGCGCCGTACCGGCCACCACCGCTTCGGGGCGCTCCGTGGTCTCACGCGTCACGACAACCGGCTTGCCGAGAGCCGGCGCCTCTTCCTGGATCCCGCCCGAGTCCGTCACGATCAGGTAAGCGGCCGACATGAGGAACACGAACGGCTGATAGTCCTGCGGATCGATCAGGTGAATCCGGGGATGCTGGCTCAGGATGGCATTGACCGGCTCGCGTACCCGGGGATTCAGGTGGACCGGATAGACGACCTGGATGTCCTTGTTCCGATCGGCGAGCATGCGCAGCGCGGTACAGAAGCGCTCGAACGGCGCGCCAAAGTTTTCGCGCCGATGCCCGGTCACCAGCACCATCCGTAGCGATTCATCCAGGAACGGAAAACTGTCGGCCAGGCGCGCGCGCGTTTGCGAATCGGCGTCGATCTGCTGCTTGACCTCGAGCAGGGCGTCAATGCCTGTATTGCCAGTCAACCGGACGCGGATCGGGTTGACCCCTTCGCGCAACAGCGTGTCATGCGCCTGCTGCGTCGGCGCGAAATGCCACGATGCCATGATGTCCGTCACGCGCCGGTTCATTTCCTCGGGCCAGGGCGCGGTCAGGTCGCCGGTTCGCAATCCGGCCTCGACATGGCCGACCGGGACGCTCCGATAGAACCCCGCCAGCGTCGCCGCCAATGTCGTGGTGGTATCTCCGTGAACCAGCATCGTGTCAGGCGTGTATTCCTCAAGAACCGTCTGGACGCCAGCCAGCACGCGCGTGGTGATGTCGGAAAGGCTTTGGCTTTTGCAGATCACGTTGAGGTCAAAGTCCGGCACGATCTTGAAGAGCTGAAGCACCTGGTCAAGCAGCTGCCGATGCTGGCCAGTCACGCATACCCGCAAGTCGAAGTCAGGCGAACGCTGCAGCCGGTGAATGAGCGGTGCCATCTTGATGGCTTCGGGGCGCGTCCCAAACACTGCGAGAACCTTCTGCATGACAAAACTCCTCCTCCAGCGATTACGCCGAGGTATGTTGATCTTCGGTTCGTGAGCATGGGATGCATGAAAGCCTTGGATGCACCGCACTCGCGCCGCCTACATACCCGCGGATATCCAAACTGGAGGGCAGCATACCGAGGCAGTTAGCGAAGCTTGTGCCATGCACAGAAATCTGGCTGCCACTGGGCGATTCCGGTTCTCGAATGCCCGGCTCATAGGCGACTTCCGGTTCGTTTCGTATCACGCGTGGAACGTCAAAATGATTCCTGGCCAATACCACCACGTTGACCGTGAAACGACGGGACGCGAGAAGGCGTGCCGCCATCGACACGAAAAGAGGACAACTCCCTCTTGATTTTTCTGGAAGAACAAGAGCTTGTTCCATGTACCGTCGCCAGTCGGAATGCACGGATCGTAGTTCCAATCATTTTCGTCAAGAATGGTTTTCTGGCCGATTCCGTATCAAACTTGATACGCCCCTTCAGGCGCTCGTATATCCGACCCGCATGCCTTCCATGTAAATACTTCACAAACCTCTTCGTCCGTATATGCAAACAGGTAAAAAATATTAGTGCTTTTTTCAAAACAAAACTTCAATGTTCGTGCAAGACCACTAATTAATTGGTGGAAAAAATGTAAAGGTATTTAGAGATAGTCCATTATTAAATTCCGCGTTATGAGCTTGCCATCGGTGATTTCCGTGGACCGCGGGGTCGTGGATGCGTCTCTTGGAATGCCCAAAACGGCGCGCTTTCTGTGCTCGAGGCGCCTGTAGCGGGGTCTGCATAAGGCGAGCAGTGGGTCTGCCTTGACGACGTCTTATTTATGCCGAGAAGCGGTACTCGCCTTAAAAAACTGCTATGCTCGTCGCCCGGTCGGCTGAGTCGGCCTGCGAAAGAGGCAATAAGAGCCCTGCACGAGGTTCTTATGTGCGCGCGAACTGCTTTCGCGCGACCTCCCCGCGATGGTCGTAATAAGCATAGATCCGGCGTAGCGAGGGATCTCGGCCAGAACGGCCCCATTACGGACAGCCCAGTTAATGGGGAAGTCCGGGGCGCTCCGCCTCCTGTGTGGAATCCTGATCAAGCACTTGTGACTGCGGATCACTGTGCTTTAAAGAGCCGAATCGGCGCGCGAAGTGCCAGGTGAATTCCGCCCCAAGAAGAAATATCTGCGCAGCGTAATACACCCACACCAGCAGGACCACCAGTGATCCCGCCGCGCCATAACCGCTGGCTACGGCGGTTTTCCCGATATACAAGCCGATCAGGAACTTTCCCAGCGTAAACAACACGGCGGTCACCGCCGCACCGAGCCACACGTCGAACCAGCGTATCTTCGTGCGCGGCATGATCTTGTAGATCATCGCGAACACCACGGTGAGCAGAACCAGGCTGACGATGCTGTCCAGGACATGTCCGACCGCTTCGTTGATGCCGAGCAGCGGCCCCCATTCCCTCCCCAGGGCGGAAAGGGCAGCGCTGAACAGCAACGACACCACCAGCAGGAACCCGATGCCCAGGATCATGCCGAAGGAAAGCAGTCGCGCGCGGATCAGCGAGAACAGTCCTGATGTCTTCTGTCGCTGCGGGACCCGCCAGATGCGGTCGAGCGCTGACTGCAGTTCGGCAAAGACGGTCGTCGCGCCAACCAGCAGGGTCAGTACGCCGAGGACGGCCGTCAGCGTACTGGCGGCTGGCTTGCTGACCGCCACCAGCATCTCTTGTATCGCCTCTGCCCCTTGATCGCCGATAAGGCCGGTCAATTCACCGACCACCTGATTACGTGCCGCATCCGTGCCAAATATGACGCCGGCGACGGTGATGACAATCACCAGCAAGGGCGCAATCGAAAACACCGTGTAGTAAGCGAGGGCCGCGCCCATGCTCGGCGCGTAGTCATCGATCCATGAGTTGACGCTGTCACGGATGAGCTCCGCGGCGGCTCGAAGTGAAAGGTGTCCAGGGAAAATCACGCGGGCATTCGCCAAACGGAGACGAAACTGACAATGGGCAATGGCCATGCTCAAGCAACAACCGTTCCCTGAGCCGGCGCGCCGGGCACCGGATATTTGCCTGCGCCTTTCCCTCAGGCGCCCTTCGTTTCCGGCCGCGTCCGCTGCGTTCGCCGGGCATCACTTGCCTCGGCATGGTCCCCGACACCGATGGCGGCCGGAGCATCTATCGCCATTTAATTGGCAGCGATGATTTATCGGGATTGGACAAATGCCGATAAACCGCCCCCCTTCGCCGCCCGGCGCTGGCGGCCAAGTTCACCGCCGGAACCACAGCAGCGACAAAGCGCACGCTACCACCAGCAGCAAGGCGGAAGCTGCCGCCAGCAAGGCACTGATCTCGATTTCCTTGCGCTCCAGCACGAAGCGCGCGCTCAACTGGCGATACACCTGCTTCAGGTCCGCGGCAGACCCCGCCGCGAAGTATTCGCCTTCCGTGAGCATCGCGACGGAGCGCAAGGTGGATTCATCCGGCTGCATGGTGAAGTCCATGCCCGATGCCGCCTCACTGCTATCCGGGGGCGCACCGAAGCCCACGGTAAAGACGCGCACGCCGCGCTGGGCGGCCATGCGCGCGGCGTCCAGCGGGTCGGGGCCGGTGGTACGGCGGCCATCGCTGAGCAGGATCACCGCGCCGTGCCGGTAAGCGCCCGGCTGGGTGGTCCGCCCTTCCTGCTCGCGCTTGCGGACGGCATCCGCCGCGGCGGCCTCCGTCAGCGATCTTCCTGCAGCGCCGGGCGCGAGCGACTCGCCACTGAAGAGAATCGCTTCCAGATCGATGCCATCGTCGGGTAACAACACGGCCAGCGCCTGGATCAGTCCGCTGCCTGTGGCCGTGCCCTGCTGCAGTTGAAAGCGATCGACCGCGTCGAGCATGTCCTGCCGGTTGTCGGTGGGCGGCAGGATGACGATCGCCGTCGCGGCAAACGAAACAATACCCAGGCGCACGCTGGCCGGCAGCCCGACAATCAGCTCCCGGGCAGCTTGCTGGGCCGCGCTGATCCGCGTGGGGGCGACATCCGTCGCCGCCATGCTGCGCGAGACGTCCATGGCCAGTACCAGCGTGATGGTGTCGGACGGCAGCGTAAGGGTCGCCATGGGCCGGGCGCAAGCCAGCAGGGCTGCGCCCAGCGAGACCAGCAGCAGCAGCGGCGGGATGTGGCGCCGCAGCCGTTGCCTGCGACCCAGCGCTGCCCGCGGCAGCGCAAGGCTGGCGTACACCAGCGCGTACTTCTTGCGTCGCGAAATCAGGTACAGGTAGGCCGCTGACAGCAGGGGAAGCAAGGCCAGCAGCCAGAGCATGTGTGGCCAGAGAAACCGCATCCGATGCTCCTTGGCGCGTGAGTCAGATGATCTTACCGCCCCTGCGCCCTCAACCGCAGCAGCGGAATCCGACAAAGAGATCGCTGCGGCCCGGCAGGTAGAAATTCCGGTAGCGAGGATGCTGCATGCGGGCATCCGTGGCGAACGATCCGCCACGAACGGAGCGATGCGTGCGGAACCAGGGGGCGGAATACTCCTGGTAGGGGTCGGGCGAGAAGCCTGCATAGGGCACGAACGGATCCGCCATCCATTCCCACACGGCGCCGCCCCACTGGATCAGGTCGTGCGTGGCCGCATATTCCCATTCGGACTCCGCAGGCAAGCGCTTGCCGGCCCAGCGGCAATAGGCTTCGGCCTCGTGGGCATTGACGTGACACACCGGCTGTTCCGGCGGCAGCGGCACCCATTGCCCGAACCAGCGCAGCGCCCATTGCCGCGCGGTCCCGCCGTCCGTCTCGCGCCAGCGCACCGGATGCGTCAGGCCGCTCTGCCGCAGCCATGCGCGTCCGTCGTCGGACCACCACCGAGGGTCGCGGTAGCCGCCGGCGGCGACGAACTCCGCGAAGGCGGCATTGCTCACGCAACTTTGATCGATGCGGAAAGGCGCGACGCGGACCGGGTGAGCCCACTTCTCGTTGTCGAAGGCAAAGCCGTCGCCATCGGACGTCCCCATCAGGAACGTGTCGCCGCCTGCGGCGACCGGCCCCGAGTCCGGCGCCATGGCAGGCATGGCCAGCGGGGCATGCAGCGGATAGTCCAGCGTCTGGCGCATATAGGTCAGCGCCTCCGCATGCATGTCTTCGTGGAACAAGGCGAGCCGGTAAAAATAGAGCGCCGCGTCGGTATCGTCCGATGCGGCGAGCCTGGCGCGAACGTGCGCCAGCACGGCGGCAGCGTAGTCGCGAATCTCGGGGAGCGGGGGCAGCGCCAGATGCCATCGATCCTGGTGGGCGACGCGCATGGAATCGAACAGGCGGTCGGCGTCCGGCAGCATGGAAGGGAGGCTGGCGATCCAGCGGCCGTCCTGCCCTGCACGCGGCTCGCGCAGCACCCATTGCTCCGTGAACCAGGCGATATGGGCATATTCCCACAAGGGCGGATTGATTCCCGCATCGTAGGGAACATGCCACTGCGACGGCGACAGGCCCTGAAGCACGGCCCAGGTGCGCCGGTGCGCCCCGGCAAACGCCGCATCGAGCCCGAACTTGTTTATCCTTCTTGCTACCGCCCCCTCGGAACCTGTCGTCATGCGTCCTCCCAAGGCCAACGTCGCGATTATCAGTCCGGCGCTGCGCAAAGCCAACAACGGCAACTGGCAAACCGCCCATCGCTGGTCCCGGTTCCTGCAGGAAGACTATGCGGTCACACTGGCCGCGGAATGGTTGGCGGCCAGCCCCGGCGGCGCCTTGCCCGACTGCCTGATCGCCCTGCACGCGCGCCGCTCGGCCGAGTCCATTGCCAGCTTCGCGGGGGCCTGTCCCGACCGTCCGCGGATCGTCGTGCTGACCGGCACCGATCTGTACCGCGATATCCGCACCGATGCCTGTGCCCGGCGTTCGCTTGAACTCGCCACGCACCTGGTGGTGCTGCAGCAAGAAGGGCTGGCCGAGTTACCGGACGCCCAGCGCGGCAAGTGCCGGGTGATCTACCAATCGGCGCCGGCATGCACACCCACCGCGCCCAGCGAGGATCACTTCGATGTCGTGGTGGTCGGCCATATGCGGGCGGAAAAGGATCCCCTGACGCCCATGCGCGCCCTGGCGCTGCTCCCCGACGATTCGCGCGTGCGCCTGATCCAGATCGGCGGCGCGCTGGACAAGGCGTATGAGCAGGCCGCCCTGGCGCTGGAGACCCAGGCCTGGCCCGGCCCGCGGCGCTATGTCTGGCTCGGGAACCTGCCCCATGACCAAACCCGCCAGCACATCCGGGAAGCCCGGGTCATGGTGGTCTCCAGTGTCATGGAAGGTGGCGCCAACGTGATCATCGAGGCCGTCGCCAGCGGCGTGCCGGTGGTGGCCAGCCGTATTCCGGGCAATATCGGCATGCTCGGCGGTGACTACGAAGGCTATTTTCCGGTCGGTGACGCCGCGCAACTGGCGCGGGTGCTGGAGCGCGCCAGCCGCGACGCCGGGTTCCTGACCCGCCTGCGCCAGCAATGCGCACTGCGGGCGCCGCTGTTCGCGCCGGCCCGCGAACGCGCGGAAGTGAGTAAACTTGTCGCCGACGCCTTGAAACCAGAATCACCCGGAGCCCTGCAGTGACCCAGCCAGACAACACCAAGATCAAGCTCACCGCCTTCTCCCACGGCGGCGGATGCGGATGCAAGATCGCGCCCGGCGTGCTATCCGAAATCCTCAGGAATTCGGTTGGCTTCCCGGCGCCGGCGGCCCTGCTGGTCGGCAAGGAAACCAGCGATGACGCCGCGGTCTACAAGCTCAATGACACCCAGGCCCTGATCGCCACTACCGATTTCTTCATGCCGGTAGTGGACGATCCGTACGACTTCGGGCGCATTGCCGCCACCAACGCCATCTCCGACGTCTACGCCATGGGCGGGACGCCGATCATGGCACTGGCGCTGGTCGGCATGCCCATCGAGAAGCTGCCGCCCGAGGTCATCGGCAAGATCCTCGAAGGGGGCGAATCGGTCTGCGCCCAGGCGGGCATCCCGGTCGCGGGCGGCCACACCATCGATTCCCTTGAGCCGATCTACGGGCTGGTGGTACTGGGCCTGGTGCATCCGGATCGGGTCAAGAAGAACAGCGGCGCCCGCCCGGGCGACAAGCTGGTCCTTGGCAAGCCGTTGGGCGTGGGCGTGCTGTCCGCCGCGGTGAAGAAGGACAAGCTCGATGCCGACGGCTACCAGGAACTGATTGCCTGCACCACCCGGCTCAACACGCCCGGCCGGCTGCTGGCCGAAGTCCCGGGCGTCCACGCGCTGACCGACGTGACGGGCTTTGGCCTGCTCGGCCACTTGCTGGAGCTGTGCCGTGGCGCGGGCATCGGCGCCCGACTCGACATGGCGCGCATTCCCTTGCTGCCGCGCGTCGAGCGCATGGCCGCCGAGGGGCTGGTGACCGGCGCCTCGGGGCGCAACTGGGCCAGCTACGGCGGCGAGGTGGACTTGTCCACCTCTGTCACGCCCAGCCAGCAGGCGCTGCTGACCGACCCCCAGACCAGCGGCGGCTTGCTGGTGTCGTGCGCACCGGATGCCGTGGACGAGGTCCTGGAAATCTTTCGCCGCGAAGGCTTCGCGGACGCTGCAGTGATCGGAGAGATGACTCATGGAGATGCCCGTGTTGCCGTTGCTTAAGCGCCTTGCCGCGCTCGCCCTGCTGGGCTTTGCCGGTCTCGCCAGTGCCCAGTCGGTCCTGCGGGTCTCGGCCATCCCCGACGAATCCCCGACCGAACTGCAGCGCAAGTTCGCGCCGCTCGGCCACTACCTGGAGAAGGAAACCGGCATGAAGGTGCAGTTCGTGCCCGTCACGGACTACGCCGCGGTGGTCGAATCGCTGGCCACCGGCAAGATCGACATGGCCTGGCTGGGCGGCTTTACCTACGTCCAGAGCAAGATCCGGACAAAGGGGGCCACCATCCCCATCGTCCAGCGCCAGGAAGATGCCGCGTTCACCAGCAAGTTCATCACCGCCAACAGCGCGATCAAGTCGCTGGCCGACCTCAAGGGGCACACCTTCGCCTTCGGCGCGCCGTCGTCGACGTCAGGCCACCTGATGCCGCGGCACTTCCTGCTGGAGGCCGGCATCAATCCGGACAAGGACTTCAAGACCGTCGCCTATTCGGGCGCCCACGATGCGACGGTGGCGTTCGTGCAGGCCGGCAAGGCCGACGCCGGCGTGCTCAACGCCTCGGTATGGGACAAGCTGGTGGAGCAGCACAAGGTGGATCCCGCCAAGGTCCGGGTCTTTGCCGTGACGCCGCCCTACTTCGACTACAACTGGACCGTGCGCGGCGGGCTCGATCCGGCCCTGCGCAAGAAGCTGACCGACGCGTTCCTGCGGCTTGACCCCGCCAATCCCGAGCAGCGCGAGATCATGGCCTTGCAGCGGACCGTCAAGTACATCCCCACCCGCGCGGAAAACTACGCCGGGATCGAGACCGCCGCCCGCGCCGCCGGCCTTATCCAGTAATGCGGGCCTGATGAGTTTCCGCCTGGATGCCGCCAGCATCCGTTACGCCAACGGACAACGCGCGCTGAGCCAGATCACGCTGGCAGCCAGCCGCGGCGAGCCGATCGCCATCATCGGTCCGTCCGGCGCCGGCAAGACTTCCTTGCTGCGATTGCTGGCCACGTCGCTGCGGCCCGGCGAAGGCCGGGTCGAGGTACTGGAGCAAAGCCCCTGGGCGCTGTCCGCCGCGCGCCTGCGGCAACTGCGCTGCCGCATCGGCATGGTCCACCAGGCCCCGCCGATGCCGCCGCGCCAGCGCGTGATCACCGCCATCCTGGCCGGCCGCCTGGGCCTGTGGCCCGCCTGGAAATCGTTGTTGTCGCTGGTCTATCCGGCCGACATCGATGGCGCCGCCGAACAGCTCGCCCGCCTGGAGCTGGCCGATCGCCTGTTCGACCGGTGCGACCAGCTCTCGGGTGGCCAGTTGCAGCGCGTGGGGGTGGCCCGCGTCCTTTACCAGCGGCCCGAACTGATCCTGGCGGACGAGCCGGTCTCGGCCATGGACCCGGTGCTGGCCAACCTGACCCTGGGCGAACTGCGCAAGGAAGCGGATACGCGCGCCGTGGCCCTGGTGGCCAGCCTGCATGCCGTGGACCTGGCGCTGCGCTGGTTTCCCCGCATCGTCGGCCTGAAGGCGGGCGAGATTGCCTTCGACCTGCCGGCCGCACGCGTGACCGATGCCCTGCTGCGCGAACTCTATGCCTCCGAAAGCACGACGCCGCCGGTGCAAGGCGGACAGCCCCTGATCAGCGTCGCCACAGGCGCGCGCGGCGACGGCACCCCATCCAGGCCGGCGTGCCGATGACCGCCCACCCGCGCGATCCCCATGCGCTGCGGCGCGCCAGCGGACTCGTGCTCGCGCTGCTCGTGCTGTGGCCATTGCTGCGGCTGTCCCAGTTCAGCCCTTCCACCTTGTTCGACGCCGGCAACCTCAAGGTGGTAGGCGCTTTCGTGCGCAATTTCCTGCCGCCCGAGGTGTCGGGCGAATTTCTCGGCCTTGTAGTCAAGGCCACGCTCGAAACACTGGCGATCGCCACCGCGGGGATTGCGCTCGCCTTTGTCGTGGCGGCACCGCTGGCCGTGGCCCTGACGAGCAGCCTTTCCGTGTCGCGCATCGGCCCTGGCACGGGACACAAGCCGCGCATGGCGGTGCGCGCCGGCGTGCGCGCCCTGGTGCTGCTGCTGCGCGGCGTGCCGGAACTGGTATGGGCGCTGGTCTTCGTGCGCGCCCTCGGCCTGGGCGCGGCCGCGGGCGTCCTCGCCCTGGCCATCACCTATGGCGGCATGCTGGCAAAAGTCTATGCCGAGATCCTGGAATCCAGTGACAAACACGCCGTGCATGCCCTGCTTGCCAGCGGGAGCGGACGCCTGCCGGCCCTGTTCTATGGCCTGATTCCCCATGCCGCGCAGGAACTGGTCTCGTACACGGTCTACCGCTGGGAATGTGCCATCCGCGCTTCGGTGGTCATGGGTTTCGTGGGCGCCGGCGGGCTGGGGCAGTTGATGGACCAGGCCATGAAGCTGCTTAACGGCGGCGAAGCCGCGACCATCCTGCTGGTGTTCCTGCTGCTGGTGCTGCTGGCGGACGCGCTCAGCGCGCGGCTGCGCAAGCTGCTCGACTGAATCATGGCGAACAAGGCCAGGGCCGCCCAATTCTGCATGCGATGCCTGCTCACCCTGATCGCGGTGGCCGCCGCGGTGTCGGGCAGCTTTGCGTACCTGTCGCTCGATCTGGGCCAGCTCTTTTCGGCGGACGCTGCGGCCGAGATGGCGCACTTCCTCCTGACGTTCTTCCCGCCGGACCTGTCGTCCGCCTACCTGGCAAAGACCGCAGTCAGCATGCTCGAAACACTCGCCGTGTCCGCCGTGGGCACGCTGTGCGCGGCGGTGCTGGGCTTTGGCCTGGCGCTGCCGGCTTGCGGCCTTTACGGCGATGCGCTGCGCGCGTTGTCGCGCTTGCTGCTGAACCTGTTGCGCTCGATTCCGGAGCTGGTATGGGCCGCCTTGGCCGTGCTGGCAGTCGGCCTTGGGCCGTTTGCCGGCACCCTCGCCCTCGCCATGCACACGGCGGGCGTGCTCGGCCGCCTGTTCGCCGAGGCGCTCGAGAATGCGCCGCCGGCGCCCGCGCGCGCGCTGAAGGAAGGCGGCAGCCCGGCAGCGCTGGTGTTCGTGTATGGGACGCTGCCCGGCGTATGGCCCCAGTTCCTGGCCTACATCCTGTACCGCTGGGAAACGAATATCCGCATGGCGGCGATCCTTGGCTTTGTCGGCGCCGGCGGGCTCGGGCAGATGCTGTATTTCGAGCTGTCGCTGTTCCGCCTGCCCCAGGCTTGCACGGTGATCATCGCCATGCTTGCGCTGGCGGCTGTGGTCGACGCCGCCAGCGCGGTCATGCGGGTAGACCGGCACGCATGACGCGGCGCTGGCCAAAGTCATTGGCCAGCAGGCATGCAGGTTGCTCCGTCAGGGAACCAGCAACCGTTTCGGAGACCCGCCATGGATCGCTATCTCACCTCGGACCTGGGCGCCGCGATCGTGGGCAGCGGCGTTGGCAAGGGTCCCGGACCGGAAATCATGGCGGCATCAAGCTTCGACGCGACCCGGGTCTACTCAACCGACAACGAATACGTTGGCGATATCAAGGAGATCATGATCGACGTCCCACACGGCAGCGTCGCCTACGTGGTCCTGGCGACTGGCGGCTTCCTGCGCATGGGCGAGACGCTGCATGCCATTCCGTGGAGCGCGCTGGTCATGGACACGGACGCCAAATGTTTCCGCGTGGGCCTCAGCGCCAACCGCATCAAGTACGGACCGGGCTTTCACAAGGACAACTGGCCCAGCATGGCCGATGAACAATGGGCCATCGATGTGCATCGCTACTATGAGCGCGAGCCGTACTGGCTGGTCCAGCCGGGTTCCTGATCGTCGACGTTCGACCCCGTAGCCGGGAACCTGCGGGGCCACAGGGGCTTCAGGCAAGTCTTGAAGGGTGAGTGAGCGCACGGTGCAGAAATGACAAACCTGTCCCCTACCGTCGCCGCACGTGGGACCTATGCGGCTTCGCTGCGAAGCAGCTCCACGGCGGAGCAGTGTCGCCGACGGGTTCGCTCTTCAAGCGCATGGCGGACACTCGGCGTGGCGTTGTCTTGCGCATCGCAGCCGGTTGGCTACCTGCTCGACCGATGGGGATTTTGCGGAAACCGACTGCCTACTGTCATTCGTAACAGTAGACAGCACTGCCGCATTCGGCGTGGATCGCCCCGTGAGGGCTGCCTGCCTGGGGCTTGATGATGCCGGTTGCGGCGGCCTTGATGACCGCTTCGATCCGCGTGGCGACGCTCAGCTCGTCGCGCGCATTGTGATGCCTGCGCGGAATGCATCCGGTCTACTGTCATAAATGACAGCGACGCGTTCCCTGCATCTGGCTCGCGAGTACGAAGCTGAAGGCGTTTTCAACGAGAAAGGTCCGGCGGGAACGCCTTCAGACGTCGGCTGTCTATACCGGTATATCGCCTATTGGGGATATGCAAATGGATCCCGCGCAAACCGGAGCGATGCCCCTCACTGAATCGGAGGCACGGCGCCAGTTGCGCCGCGCCGTGATCGCCAGCACAGTCGGCACCACGATCGAGTGGTATGACTTCTTCCTGTACAGCACAGTCACCGGCCTCGTGTTCGCCAAGCTGTACTTTCCAGAATCCGATCCGCTCGTCGGGACGCTGCAGGCGTTCCTGATCTACGCCGTCGGCTTTATCGCGCGGCCAATCGGCGCTGCCATCTTCGGCCATTACGGCGACCGCATCGGTCGCAAGGCCACGCTGGTGGCCACGCTGCTGCTGATGGGGCTGGCGACGTTTGCCGTGGCGTTCGTGCCTTCCTATGCACGGATCGGCATCTGGGGCGCGGTGGCGCTGACGGTGTTGCGCTTTATCCAGGGCGTAGGCGTGGGCGGCGAATGGGGCGGCTCGGTCCTGATGTCGATGGAATGGGCGCGTTCCGATGCGCATCGCGGCCTGGTCGCATCCTGGCCGCAATTCGGCGTGCCGGCGGGATTGTTCCTGGCCAACCTGGCGGTGCTGGCGATGAGCTGGCTGGCCGGTGACCAGTTCCTGAGCTGGGGCTGGCGCGTACCGTTCCTGCTCAGCATCGCGCTGGTCGCGATCGGGCTCTATATCCGGCTCACCGTCCTCGAAACACCGGTCTTCGCGCGGCTGCTGGCCGAGCACCGGATCGAGAAGACGCCGATGCTGGAGGTGATTCGTCGCCAGCCGAAGGACATCATCCTGTCGGCCCTGGTCCGCATGGCCGAGCAGGCGCCCTTCTATATCTTCACGGCTTTTGTGTTCACCTATGGCGTCATGACACTGGGCATGTCGCGCGACCTGCTGTTGACCGCCGTGCTGGCCGCGGCCGTACTCGAGTTTTTCACGATCCCGTTCTTCGGGCACCTGTCGGACGTGTGGGGACGGCGCCGCATGTATATCGCGGGCGCGTTGGCGGTGGGCGTGTTCGGCTTCGTGTTCTTCGCGATGGTCGACACCCGCAATCCGATGTGGGTATTCGCCGCGATCGTGCTCTCGCTGGTTCCGCACGCGATGATGTACGGCCCGCAGGCGGCGTTGATCGCCGAGACCTTCACCGGACGCTTGCGTTACAGCGGTGCCTCGATGGGCTACCAGCTTGCCTCGGTGATCGCTGGCGGCCCCGCGCCGCTGATCGCGACGGCGCTGTTCGCCCGCTACCACACCGGATATGCGATTGCTATCTACGTGCTGGTGTGTGCCGCACTCAGCGTGTTTGCCGCTTCGCAATTGCGTGACTACACCAGGAAGGACATCTCGCGCGAGTACGATGATCCGGGCATCGCGCACGACAGTGGAACAACGCGGCACGTGACATGACCGGCTGGGCTGGGCCCCAGGCCCGATACAGATGCTACGGGAACCCGTAGCATCTGCACCGGCGACGCCGCTACGTCATGCCGTGAACGTGATCAAGGGATCGAGGCGCTGGATCAGCCAGTCGCCCTGTTCGCTGCAGGTCAACTCGCATTCCACCTCGGCCAGCATGGCCGGTACCGTGCCGGCCACGGGCAGCGCTGGCGCTTCGCCCTTGTCGGAGCGATAGACGGCCAGGTTGAAGGCAACCTTGGCGCGGGATCCGCTATGTTCAAGGACCAGGAAATTGCTGACATAGTGTCGCGTCAGCAGCGTCGCGGGCCGCTTGTTCAGGGAAGCGAGGATCTGCTCGTGTCCATGGAGCGCATTACCGCTGCGCTCCCAGATGCCGTCGGGCACGAAGCAACGGGAGGCACCAGCATAGTCACTGCGGTCGAGGGTGTAGTACAAGCGCGTCACGGTTTGCTCGGCAGCCATGACGTGGTGCAGACGCTCAGCGATATTCATTGTTTTCATTACCCCGGTTGTGTGGCCGGTAACGCTTGTCCGGCCGGCAAAAGCGTCCGGCCCGGACAAGCCCTGGCATGCAGGAATGCGCGCCCGGTCAGGCGGCCTTTTGCAGATAGCCCTGACGGCCACCGTTCCGGTTGGGCGCGAAGCCGTTGGCCTGCAGCGATTCCTCGACCGTGTCATAGAACACGCCGATCTTGGACATTTCTCGCGCTTCCTTGGCGGTCGCGATCGGGCGGCTCAGTTCACGCGAGATGCGCACGAGCTGCTCGACTTGCGCCGCCGTGCCAATCTTTTGCGTACGCGTCTGGTTCCAGAGATTGTCTTCCGTGCCACAGCGAACGTGCAGCCCCATCGCAATGCCCATGGTATTGACCGGCAGCACGTTGAGCACCGAGCTTTCCACCGTCACCACGGCCCCGTCCGGCACACCGCGCATGAAGTTGGCCAGGCTGTAGACCGTCGGCGAATCCATGCCGCCGCCAATCGCCACCCAGTTCATGACCAGCGGGCCCTTGTAGATGCCGCGGCGCATCAGCCGTTCCACCGACTCGAAGCTGTTGACGTTGTAGCACTGGAACGCGCTCTGGATCCCCGCGGCGGTCAGGCGGCGGACGTGTTCCTCGACCCAGCCCGGCTGCGCCGGCACGGTCATTTCCTTGTAGGCATTGAAGACCGCGGGATCTTCCATCGAGCTGCCCGCGATGTCGCGGTGGTCGAACTGCTCAAGGACGTTCATCTGCGACGTATTGACCGTGACCGTCACCTGGTCCGGCTTCGGATCGAGTTCGGCGAGCATGTGGCGGGTATCGTCGGAGAGCCACTTTGCAGCCGCGCCTTCGGTTTCCGGAGCGAAGCTGATGGAACCGCCGACCTGGATGATCATCTCGGGAACGCGCGCACGAACGCCGGCGATGAGCTCGTTGAACTTGGACAGGCGCTTGGAGCCCTTGCCATCCAGTTCGCGCACATGCAGGTGCAGCACGGTGGCGCCAGCGTTGTAGCAATCCACTGCCTTCTGGATTTGCTCTTCCATGGTGACGGGGATTTCGCCGGGGAAGTCCGACGGCATCCACGACGGGGCATAGGGCGCGGCCGTGATGATCAGGGGTTGCTGGTTTTCGGGGAACAGGTGTCCGTCAAGGAAGTTCATGGCAAGTCCGGGAAGGGAGATTACGGAACCGGACCGACCCGGCTCCCACGCAGTCATTATTTGCCAAGACGAGCCATGTCATTTGACATATAGGGACATCGACTTAACTAACCGGGACATCCGGCGGCCACGGCTCAAGAAGCTCGGAGAAAATGCCTTCCCCCCGAGCCGATACCCCCGCCTGCTCTGTTCCACGGCAAAGGCGCCAGGACCGCACGATCCGGCCTGGCCACAGGCCTTTGCGGAGGGCAAATCAGCGTGGGGCGAGATGTTCGACGATGCGTCGCGCGGCGGCGAAGCAGTGGTCCTCGTGCCACGGCGCGGCGATCACCTGCACGCCGCGCGGCAGCGGCGATGCCGCATCGGCCACGGGCATCGTGACCACCGGTAATCCCGCGAACGAGATCGGCTGCGTGAGCATGCCCAGCGTCTTCGCCGGTTCAAGCGCATGGCCGTTCACGTCGATCGAAAGGGTGTCGAAGCGCGGCGCGGCATAAGGCGTGGCGGCGGCCAGCAGGATGTCGCATTGCGCGAACAGCGCCGCGAATTCGCTGCGCCACGCCGCTTGCCGTGCGAGCGCCTCGGCATAGGTTGCGGCGGGATACTGTGCGCCTGCTGCCAGGCGCGAACGCAGGCGCGACGAGCATTGATGCTCGGGCACATCGAGCAGCGCCGAATGGGCCGCCGCGACTTCGCAGTTGGAAACGACCAACGCGGCCTGGCGCACCGCGTCGACGGTGGCGATGTCGAAGGAAATGTCGCGCACGTCACGGAACGCGGCTCCCGCCAGCTGTACCGTGCGCTGCGCCTGCGCGTCGGCATAGGCCGCAAAGTAGCCGCCAAGGATGCCCACGCGCAGACCGGCGGCATCACCCTCCCCGGCGTCCGGCATGCTCCCGCGCACGCGTTCCTGCCGAGGGTCGCGAGGGTCGTGCCCTTGCAGCACGTCGTAGAGCAGCGCGAGATCGTCGACATCGCGCGCGAAGCCGCCGATGACATCGAGCGAGTCCGCGTAAGGCACGCAGCCGCTGCGCGAGAGCCGGCCGAAGGTCGGCTTCACGCCCCACACGCCGCACAGCGCGGCCGGTGCCCGGATCGAACCGTTGGTGTCGCTGCCGAGCGCAAGCGGCACAAACCCGGCGGCCACGGCGGCGGCCGAGCCGCTCGACGAGCCGCCCGTCATGCGGGCCGTGTCGTGCGGGTTGCACACCGCGCCGAAGTGCGGATTCTCGCCAGTCGCGCCGCACGCCAGTTCGTCCATGTGCGTGGTGCCGATCAGTATCGCGCCCGCGCGGCGCAGTTGCGCCACCGCGAAGGCGTCATCAGTGGCGGCGGCGCGGGCCAGGCGTGCCGGCGAGCCGGCCACCGTGACATGGCCCGCCACGTCGAAATTGCTCTTGACCAGGAACGGCACGCCCGCAAGCGGCCCCACCTCCATGTCCGCCGCCACGCGCTCGTCCACGCGGCGCGCCGCGGCGAGCGCCTCGGCGCCATAGGTCTCGGCGCAAGCGTTGAGCGCGCGGTTGCCAGCCTCGATGGCGCGCAGCGCCGCGGCGGTAACGTCTTGCGCCTTCAATTGCCCGGCACGCACCTGCTCCGCCAGGCTGCGCGCATTGAGAGAATCCGGGCTCGCCGTCATGCCGGCCTCCGTGTTGGTGCGCGCCATCACGCGCCGCGCAGCATGAAGCGGCGCGGAATCGACAGGATCAGCGCGCCGGCCGCAAACAACGTGACGGCAAGCAGCGCCACCCCGACTTCCGTGCTGCCGGTCAGCCCCTTGAGATAGCCCATGATCGAAGGGCCGACGAAGCCGGCCACGGCAGCGCCGATGTTGACCAGGCCCGCGCCGCCGGCCGCCGCCGTGCCCGCGAGGATGCGCGAGGGCAGGCTCCAGAACATCGCCAGCGTGCTCATGATGCCGGCCACGCCGACGGTCAGGCACATCACGGCCAGCACCGGCTGCGCATGCACGCCCACGCTGGCAAGCAGCGCCACGCCGCCGACGAACATCGGCACGGCGGTGTGCCAGCGGCGTTCGCCGGTCCTGACCGAGTGCTGCGCGTTGAGCACCATGGCCACCGAGGCGACCAGGTACGGGATCGCGCTGATCGCGCCGATCTCGAAGTTGGACAGGTTGCCGAGCGCCTTGATCATCGTCGGCATCCAGAACACCAGGCCGTAGTTGCCCACGTTGTAGAGGAATGACGTCACGAACAGCAGCCACAGCGTTGGCTCGCGCAGCGCGGGACCCAGGCTCGTGCGCTTGCCGGCCGACTCCTGCGCCATCTCCTGCTGCACGATGCGCTTCTCGGCATCGCTGAGCCAGTTGGCGTCCTCGACGCGCTCGGTCACGCTCGCGTGCAGGTAAAGGCCAAGCAGCACCGCCGGCAGGCCTTCGACCAGGAACATCCACTGCCACCCTTTCAGGCCCAGGCCGCCGTGCGTGGCGTCCATGATCCAGCCCGACAGCGGCCCGCCCACGATCACGCCAAGCGGCATCGCCAGGAACAGCATGGCCATGACCTTGGACAGGCGCCGCGACGGGAACCACACGCTGAAATAGGCAATGACCGCGGGGAAGAAGCTGGCCTCGGTGATGCCGAGCAGGAAGCGCAGCGCGTAGAACGAAGTCTGGTCGACGGTCGCCAGCGTGGCAACTGAAACGACACCCCACGCCAGCATCGAACCGGCCAGGCATTTCTTCACGCCGATGCGGTTCACCAGATAGCCGGCCGGCACCTGCAGCAGCAGGTAGCCGAGGAAGAACAGCCCCGCGCCCACGCCGTAGGCGGCTTCGCTGAGGCCCAGGTCCCCCACCATCTGCAACTTGGCGAAGCCGACGTTGACGCGGTCGAGATAGCCAAAGAAGTAGCAGACCAGGATCAGCGGGATGATGCGCCGGCTGACCTTGCGGTAGAGCGCGTCGGCCTCGTGCGTGCTGTGCGTGCCGTGCGGGCGGTCGGTGCCGAGCGTGGCACGCGAGGCCGCCTGGACGCCGGGCGCACCCTGTGCGCCGTTCGAGATTGCCATGGGTGTCTCCGTAATAGGTTTGATTTTGCCCGTGGTCGGGAAGAAGCGTTACGAGCGGCTGGCGGGTGCGCGCCGCAGCGCGCGGCCGGGACGCGCGCCCGTCGGACACGCGTTGTCGAGCACCTGTACGCCATTCACCCAGACGTGCGCGATGCCCTCCGGACGCAACGTCGGTTCGACGAACGTGGCGCGATCGATCACGCGCGCCGGATCGAACACGACGAGATCGGCGAAATGGCCGCTGGCCACGAAGCCGCGCCCGTCGAGGCCGAACTGTTCGGCCGTGAGGCCGGTCATCTTGCGCACCGCCGTCTCCAGCGGGAACAGCTTGCGCTCGCGCGAGAAGTGCCCCAGCACGCGCGGGAACGTGCCCCACAGGCGCGGGTGCGGACGCGCATCGTTGGGCAGGCCATCCGACCCGACCATCGTCTGCTCATGCTGGAAAATACGCTCGACATCGCGCTCGTCCATCACGAAATAGATCGCGCCGGCCGGGCGCAAGGCCTCGATGGCGGCGTCCACCGAATTGCCGAACATCGGCAGGATCTCGGCGAAGTCGCGCCCCGCGAGATCGGGGCGCGCCTTCGACCATGCGAGCATCACGCGCGAGGACTGGCGGATGCGATCCGCACGCAGCATCGTCGAGGTGGCCGGGTACGGGTGGCAGTCCAGGCACAGCGGCTGCAGCGTGCGCTGCGCGTCGATGCGCGCAAGCGTCTCGACCGAGCGTCCGTGGTTTTCCTTGCCCGCAACCTTGTGATGCGAAAGCACCACCGGCACGGCCAGCGCGCGGCCGATCGCGAACGCCTCTTCGAGCGAGGGCAAGATGTCCACGGTCTCGTCGCGCAGGTGGGTGGCAAACACGCCGCCGGTCGTGCGCAGCGGCGCGCACACGTCGATCAGCTCCTGCTGGCTCGCGGCGGCCGCGGGCGGATAGAAGGTGCCCGACGACACGCCGAACGCGCCTGCGGCCATGCCCTCGGCGACGTCGGCGGCCATGCGTTCGATTTCCGCGGGCGTGGCTTCGCGCGCCAGGTCATCCATGTGCCGCACCCGCAGGGTCGAATGGCCGACGAGCGCGGCCGTATTGACGGCGGCGGGGGCGGCGTCGAGCGCGTCGAGATAGGCCGCAAACGAGGCGAAGCGGAATTCCGTCCATGCGCCGAGCAGGTCCAGCGGCTGCGGAACTTCGCGGGTCGCCTGAAGCGGCGCAAGGCTGATGCCGCAGTTGCCCGCGATGACGGTGGTCACGCCCTGGCAAATCTTTGGCTCGACGCCGGGGTCGGTCAGCACGAAGGCATCGTCGTGGGTGTGACTGTCGATGAAACCGGGCGCCACGATCTGTCCGGTCGCGTCGACCTCATGCCCGGCCGTGGCGCGGCCCAGGTCGCCGATGGCGGCGATGCGCTCCCCGCGAATGCCCACGTCAGCCCGAAAGCGGCATGCGCCGCTGCCGTCGATCACGTCACCGCCACGGATGATGGTATCGAACGCCATCCCCTCGAATTCCATTGCTGTCTCCCACTGCCTTCTATTCCCGGGACGGAGCAACTGGTTCTCACGCCCTTCGATTCCGGTGACAATGGTCGCCAACCACGTTTCCCGCGTCCAATGCGGGTCTGTTTGAGATTCATGAGAATTCGCTATGAGAGTCGAAAACGCCGAACTTGAGGCCTTCGTGCTGGTGGCTGAACTAGGCAACTTCCAGCGTGCCGCCGACAAGCTGCACCTGACACAGCCCGGCCTGTCGCGCCGCATCCAGAAGCTCGAACAGACGCTCGGCGTCGAGTTGTTCCACCGCACCACGCGCAGCATCGAGCTGACCGGGGTCGGGCGCCATTTCCTGCCGATGGCGCGCCAGCAGATGGCGCAGCTTGGGCTGATGCTGTCGTCGATCCAGGAGATCGCCGAGAAGCGCTTCGGCAAGATACGCCTCGCCAGCATCCCGACGGTGCTCACGCGCGTGCTGCCACCGGTGCTTCGGCGTTATGCCGAACGCTATCCGCACATCGGGGTGCAGATGTTCGACGGCAACCACGACTTCGTGGTCGGGCAGGTGCGCGCCGGCATTGCCGAGTTCGGCATCAGCATGGACCCGGGCGAGGACGACGATCTCGCCTTCACGCCGCTGCTGGCGGACCAGTTCGTGGTCGCCGTGCATCAGGACCATCCGCTGGCCCGTGCCGAACGCCTGTCGCTGCGCGATCTCAAGGACGCGCGGCTGGTCATCGGCGGGCGCGATTCCGGCAATCGCCTGTTGCTGGAACTGCTGCTGGGACAGGAGGCGCTGAGCCTGCGCTGGTTCTACGAAGTGGAGCACGTGTCGTGCCTGATGGCGCTGGTCGAGGCCGGCCTGGGCTGCGCTATCGTGCCGTCGCTGGCGCTCTCCGCGCTGCCGGGCGCCCATGTGCGCGCCGTGCCGATCGTCGAGCCCGAGATTCGCCGGCGCATCGGGCTCATCCGGCACAAGACGATGTCGATGTCTCCGTTGTCGGGTGAATTCTGCGAGATGCTGTTGGCGGCCTGTGCCGGCGAGTCGGGGGCATTGAATGCTTCTTGAAACTAAGTGCCGCAACGCGCTTGGGACTCGCTGTGGTTCGTGGTCGATCACTGCTGTATATTTGTACAGTCGCCGGCACCGTTCGCTCGGCGCGCCACGTCAGGTTTGCCGATACTAGGCTCAAGTCGCCCGTCCAGGAACACCAGCATGAAGCCATCCTTTGCGCTCGCATCCCATCGTGACGCCATCCGCCGCGTGGTGGCAGCCCACCGTGCTTGCAACCCGCGGGTTTTCGGCTCTGTGGTTCACGGTGATGACGCCGAAGGCAGCGACCTTGATATCTTGGTCGACCCAACCCCGGAGACCACGCTTCTGGACATTGGCGCTATCCGCCACGAGCTGCTTCAATTGCTGGGCGTGCCCGTGGACGTCCTGACACCAAAGGCGCTGCCTGAGAAGTTCCGCGCGACCGTCCTTGCCGAAGCGGTGCCGATATGAGTCGAGATAAACAGAGGCTGGGCGATTATCTCGAGCATATTCTGGAGGCAATTGAGCGAATTGCGCACTACACGAACGGCTTGGAGGAAGCACCAAAGCCGCAGACATTGTCAGTGGAGCCTTCCGCTGTCATTTCCGCCCACTAGCCTCCCACGTCGTCCACTGGCAACTCCCGGCCTGCCTTGCCACACCCGACACCCGGTCTTCCGGATCAACCGATCGGATGATTGTGTTCGGGCGGAAGCTACCTATACTCCGCCAACAAAACATGCTTGGGCACATGGCCCACTTGCAATAACAGGGAGGCGTCATGGGGACGTATTTGCGGTTGGCCGCGGGCTTGCTGCTCGCCGTGCGGATCGGCGCGGCCGACGCCCAGGACGATAAGCTCTTCGCGCGCGGCAAGTACCTGATGGAGGGTGTGGTGGCGTGCGGCAATTGCCACGCTGCCCGAGGCGACAAAGGCGAACCGCTGGCCGCCCGGGGCCTGTCCGGGGGCATGGTCTTCGACGAGCCGCCGTTCAAGGCCTACGCTGCCAATATCACGCCCGACCCCGAGACCGGCATCGGCAAATGGACCGATGCACAGCTCGCCAAGGCGATCCGCGAAGGCATCCGGCCGGACGGCAGCGTCATCGGGCCGCCCATGCCCATCGCGTTCTACCGGCGCATGTCGGATGCGGACCTCGCGGCAATCATCGCCTACCTGCGCGCCCAACCGCCGGTGAAGAACGCCGTTGCCAAGTCCAGCTACAACATCCCGTTACCGCCAAATTACGGCCCCGCCGTCCAGAGCCTTCAGGCGCCCTCTCCCAGCCAGACGATCAGGTACGGGCAATACCTCGCCGACATCGGTCACTGCATGGATTGTCATACGCCGCGCGACGAAAAAGGCATGCTGGTGCACGCGCGCCTGGGTGCCGGCGGCCAGGTATTCAAGGGCCCCTGGGGAGAAAGCGTCTCTCGCAACCTGACGCCGCATGAAAGCGGGCTCAAGGGCTGGACCAAGGCGCAGATCGCGCAGGCCATCCGCGGGACCGGCAAGGACGGCGTGCACTACAAGCCGCCAATGGCGTTCGACTGGTACAAGAACATCAACGATGCCGACATGGACGCGTTGGTCGCCTACCTGGGGACGCTCAAGCCGCAGCCGTTTGCGGGCAAGCAGTGAGCCAGCACATCGCAGCGCCTGCGTTGACCAGACGCGCCGGTCGACAATCGCCTGCGGTTCTTACCGAGCAACCCACGCGCGGAACAATACTTTGGTGCAGGAACATTTTTTGCGTGTTTTCCCGAGGATTTAGCGCGCGAGCGGGACACGCACCGCAAGCATAGAACTTCCACCCGCCGACGAGCGTCTCTTATCGGGAGTCCGGCCGCCCACGGATGGCCGCCACAAGGTGGAGTCAACCATGCGATTGCAGGGAAAAACCGCGCTTGTCACAGGCGCTGCCGGCGGTATCGGGCGGGGAATCGTAGAGCGGCTGGCGAGCGAGGGCGCCGACATCGTAGCCGCAGTGCACAAGACCAACGATGCGGCGGAGAAAGCCGCGCAAGCCGTACGCGCCATTGGGCGGCGGGCATGGGTGGTGGCGGCCGACCTGTCCAGCGCCGCCCAAGCCGCCGACGTCGTCGAGCGGGCGGTGGCAGTGGCCGGACCGCTGCACATCATCGTCAACAACGCCGGCATCGAAATCCGCGCACCGTTTGCGGACATTACCGAGTCGGACTACGACCGCGTGCTCGACACCAACCTGAAGGGACCATTCTTCCTGACGCAGGCCTTCGTTCGCCATCTGCGCGAAGCGGGACGCGGCGGCAAGGTCATCAACATCAGCTCGGTCCACGAGGACCTGCCGTTCCCGCACTTCACCAGCTACTGCGTCAGCAAAGGCGGCTTGCGCATGCTGATGCGCAATCTGGCGATCGAATTGGCGCCGTTTGGGATCACCGTCAACAATATCGCGCCGGGCGCCATTCAGACGCCGATCAACCGGACCCTGCTGCAAGACCAGCGCAAGTTGTCCGCGCTCATTGCCAACGTCCCGCTCGGGCGCCTGGGCCAGCCGGCCGACGTGGCCGCCGTAGCAGCCTTTCTCGCGAGCGACGATGCCGACTACATGACAGGCACCACCGTGTATGTCGACGGCGGCCTACTCTGGAACTATGCAGAACAGTGACGGAGAATCGAACGTGAACGCCGCGCCGCAGCGGGATCAGGATCCTGCCCCGCATGTCGCGCCGGTCGCCCACGCCGCCACGGCAGGTGCCGAGCGCACGGTCTCCGCCACGCCCAGCGCCGGCCATCCCGCTCCCGATGGCAACGGCGCGCGGCCAGCCAGGGACGCGCATGGCCACCACGCGCACGCGCCGCTGGTCACGCGGCTGTCGACACCCAGCCCACATGCCCTCGGCGGATGTGCGCAGGCCGACCCGCTATCGCCTGCCGAGCGCTACGCGGAGTTCTTTGTCGCCGTGCAGCGCAGCGACGTGTTTGCCGACAGCAAGACCTTTCCCGATTGCGTGCCGCGCCGCCCGCCCGATGAGATCCTGGCCGACTACCGCGCACGGCTCGATGACGCGGGGTTCTCACTGGCGGATTTCGTGGGCGCAAACTTTACGATCGAGACGGTCCATGCCAGTCACTACGTCTCCGACCCCGCCAGCACCCTGCTCGACCACATCCACGGGCTTTGGCCCGTGCTGACGCGCCAGCCGACCGACCACCCGGCGTTCAGCTCGCTGCTGCCGCTACCGAAGTCCTACGTCGTGCCGGGCGGCCGCTTCGCCGAACTGTACTACTGGGACTCGTACTTCACGATGCTGGGGCTCGCCGCCAGCGGCCGGCACGCGCTTCTGCGAGCGATGGCGGACAACTTCGCCTACCTCATCGACACCTATGGCCACGTGCCCAACGGCACTCGCTCGTATTACCTGAGCCGCTCCCAGCCGCCGGTATTTGCGCTGATGACCGACCTGTTCGACGCCCACGCCGTCCGCTCGGCGCCCCTTTACCTCCCCCAGCTTCGCCGCGAGCACGCCTTCTGGATGGATGGCGCCGGCAGCCTCTCGCCCGGATGCGCACACCGTCGCGCGGTGCGCACTGTTGCCGGCGCCCCGCTCAACCGCTACTGGGATGACCACGCCCATCCGCGAGAGGAGGCCTACGCCGAGGACATCGCCACAGCCGCCCGAACCACACGCCCTTGCCACCAGGTGTACCGCGATCTGCGCGCGGCGGCCGAATCGGGCTGGGACTTCAGTTCTCGCTGGCTCGTCGACCCGGCAGACCTCGCCACCATCCGCACCACGGCACTGCTGCCAGTCGACCTGAATGCGCTGCTCTGGTACGCCGAGCGCCGCATCGCCAGGCTGAGCGAGGCGAGCGGTGACACTGCCGCCGCCCATCGTTACCAGTCCATGGCCGACGCTCGTCGAGCCGCCATCGATGCCACCATGTGGGACGACGCCGCCGGCGCCTGGTTCGACTACGACTGGCAGCGCAACGCTCGCTCCAGCCGTCTCACCGCCGCGACGGCCATGCCGCTCTACCTCGGTCTGCCCGACCCGGACCGTGCGGCCCGCGTGGCCGACACCATCGCTTCCCGGCTCCTCGCGCCGGGCGGCATCGCGACCACTGAACACGCGTCCGGCCAGCAATGGGATCGTCCCAACGGCTGGGCGCCGCTCCAGTGGATCGCTGTGCAAGGTCTGCGCCGCTACGGCCACACGGAACTGGCCGACGATATCGCCTCCCGCTGGCTGCACACCGTCGGGGACCTGTACTCGCGCGAATGCAAGCTCGTGGAGAAATACCGTCTGAACAGGTTGGGCCCGCGCGTGGTGGGCGGCAGCGGCGGCGAGTATCCCCTGCAGGATGGATTCGGTTGGACGAACGGCGTGGTTGGCGCGCTGCTGCGGGACTATGCAGTTCATCCCGCAGCGGGGATGTGCGCGGTCAAGTGCGGGAACGACGGCGACAGAGGTCAGAGGGGGGAATAGATTGCTTCACTCGTGGGACTGGCGGGCTTTGCGCGCAGCCTGCAAGTTCCGCGGCCCATCTCACCGAACGATTACAAATATTACTACGTAAACCATTGTATATCTAACTATCGATACATAATTTTAGACATAATTAAGCTTATGTTTATAGAGTTCAATGGATGGACATCGTGACTTCCGCCTCGCACCGACTTGGGAGTCTCCCGATTTCGGTTCAAGGCACGACTGCGGATCGAAGCCGCCCAGCACGGGCACTCGATGGGGAAAAGGTGTGCGAGATCCTGCGGCGCGCGCTCAGCAAACCGCCCGCCATTGGCGGCCTGGGCAGACCGTTTACGTCAGCGTTCTGCGACGCTCGACTGGAGCTACATGCGCGCGTCGAGCAGCCGCGATCACCGGATCTACCGGAATGTGTTGGCCAATCCCTGGCTGGATTGATTCGCTGAAATAGATCGGTTTGGCCGTATCACGCGTTGCCGAAGCACCCTGGTCAAATCTGGTGCAACGACAAGGATTCCCGGGCTCAGATGGACAGTGGCGACTTCGCCCAGTGGATTATCATTGCGAAATAGTCGCCACAAATAGCGAACAACTGGACCGATTATCGATGGATCGGGAGCCGACCAAAATACATTACCTCAACAAAACGTCGATGAATTGTTCCAGCAAAGGAGATGACATGATTGACTTGCGCAGTCGCTTAATTCAGCAGCTGCGGGGCTGGGGGCCCGTTGGATTACTGTACATCCTGCTATGTACTTTCACCCCATCGTCACAAACGGTGCTGCCGGAAACGTTCCTGGACAGGGCCATTCCGTTCAATCCAGCAGGTGTATGGATATACCTGTCATTCTTTATTATGGTTCCACTGACCTACCTGGTCGTTGACACACCAACCCTGCGCTGGCTGACTCGTGCCCTGCAGGCCAGCGGGGTGGTTGCAGGAACCATATTCTTGCTGTGGCCCACGACGCTACATTACCCAACTATCGTTGACAAAACCATCAGTGCGCAGCTCCTGGTCTGGATGCAAACATGGGACAGCCGTTGCAACTGCCTGCCCTCTCTGCATGCCGCCCTGACCGTTTTGTGCGTGTGGGCGTTGTCGAAAACGAAGAACGTTTGGGTCACACTTGCTGGTTTTGTGTGGGGTCTGGCCATCCTTTATACGGTCATCCAGGTTCGACAACATGTGGCTCTGGACTTGAGCGCCGGCATGCTGCTGGGTCTGCTGTCTGGAATCGGTGCGCAACGCCTCCAAAAGCGTTCTTTACCTGAAACCCACGTTGCGAGTCCTGTTTTACGTACCTCGGATTCCAATGTTGCTTAAGGCCTAAAGTAACCTCGCTAGCCACAGTCTGTTCACCTATTACTTGGTCAACGGAACGCATTGGGCTTCGCCGCCCCCGGGAGTTCGTGCTGCTGCCAACGCGCTAGCACATGCAGCCCTACTGGCGGTTCGGAGCGACGATGCCGAAGCGTTCCATCTGGCGATAGACGGTGGCGCGCGCGATGCCGAGATCCGTGGCAACCTGGGTAATCCGCCACTTGTTGCGGCGCAGGGCTGCCAGCAGGGCTTCACGCTCATTGGCCGGCGGGACATCGTCCGTGGCTAAAACCACGCCTGCGGTGCTGTCCCTCGTGCTCTCCAGAATTTCCGGCGGTAATGCATCGATGTCGATCAGACCGTTGTCGCTCATGGCCAGCGCAAAGCGCAGCACGTTCCGCAATTGCCGGACATTGCCGTGCCATGAATGGTTTCGCAACAACGCGAGCGCGGCGGGCGCCAGTTCCACGCGCATATCGAGCTGGCGCGCCTCGTCCTCGACAATGCGCGCGATCAGGTAGTCCTTGTCGCGCCGCTCGCGCAGCGTGGGCAGGTGCAAGGTGGCGCCGCACAGCCGGTAGTAGAGATCCTCGCGGAAGCGCTGCTCGGCAATCAATTGGCGCAGGTCGCGGTATGAGGCGGCAATCACGCGCAGGTCGACCGGGATCGGCTTCTCCGAGCCCAGTGGCATGACCTCGCGCTCCGACAGCACGCGCAGCAGCCGGCTCTGCAGGTGGAGCGGCATGTCGCCAATCTCGTCGAGGAACAAGGTGCCACCATCCGATTGCGCGATCAGGCCGCGCATGCCCTTGGTACGCGCGCCGGTAAAGGTGCCCGGCATGTAGCCGAACAGTTCGCTCTCGATCAGCGATTCGGGAATCGCGGCGCAGTTGACGGCGACAAAGGCCTTGCCGCGGCGCTCGCTGGCCATGTGCAGGGCCTTGGCCAGGACTTCCTTGCCGGTACCGGTCTCGCCCTGCACCAGGATATTCAGCGGTTTGTTCGCAAGACGCTTGGCCTGCAGGATCAGCCGCTGCATCTGCGGGTCGTCGGCGCCCAGGGCTTCCAGGGCGGCGCTGGCCTCGGCGCTCGGCAGCGCCGCCTGCGCCGCCGTGGCGGACGGCATGGACGGCTTGCCCGGCGCGCCGCGCGGCGGAATCCCCGTTGCGTAGTACAGACCGTGGTCGAACATCCGTACCGCGGTGCGCTCGGACGACGTGCCGGCACGCGCAATGCGCCACAGCTCGCTCATGTCCTCGCGAAACACCTCGGTCAGCAGGTGGCCGCGCACATCGGCCCGCGCATCGCTTTCGAGCCGCAGCTTGCGCCGCCCGCCGCTGTTGATGCCGCGGATCACGCCGTCGGCGTCGAAGGCCACCATGATTTCGCTGTCGACGTCGACCAGCGACCAGGTGGAACCGAGCCGCAGGATCCACTGGTCGCGGAAATAGCGCAGGAAGTTCGCATCCTCGATCATCTGCGCGTACATGGCGGTCATCTGCAGCGCAAGGTGCTGCCCTTCCCGCGGCGCCGGCGCCGTCAGCGCCGATACGTCGAGCACGCCCAGGAAGCCACCGGTGGGATCGAACAGCGGCGCACTGTTGCAGGTGAGCGTGATGTGGCAGGCGTCGAAGTGGTCGGTCTGGTGACAGGTTACCGGCGCCTGCTCGACGATGCAGGTGCCGACCGCGCAGGTGCCGGCGCGCGCCTCGCTCCAGTCGGCGCCCAGATAGAGGCCGGAGCGCTTGAGTTCGCGGTCCAGGTGGTCGTTGCCGATGAAGTCCACCGCGACGCCGCAGGCATCGGTCAGCAGCAGCACGTAGTCAAGGCCGGATACGCGCTTGTAGAGCTGCTCCATGCCGGCGCGGGCGACGCTCAGGAAATCCTCGATCTGGTCCTTGTGCTCGCGCAGGCGGCCCGCCTCCACGATATAGGCAGGCACGGGGCGGCTGGGGTCGCGGCCATAGTCGTCCAGGCAGCGCCGCCATGAGCGCTCGATCGTGCCATGGGCTTCGCCCGGCTGCTGCGAAAAGGCGAGCAGCCGCTCGATATGGTCGCGGTGTGCTTTTTGCTGCACGACTGTCTCCTTGTTCGCCGCGTTGGAAGGGTCCAGGGCCGGCGCGGCCGGTCTGCTGCCGGCCTGGCGCGGGCCCGTTGCGGCCCTACGCTAATCCATTTGCCCGGCCGCCGCAACGTGCGGCGGCCGCACGGGCCTGATCAGATCTCCTGCCGCTTCAGGGCCCCGGCAATGTACTCCGCCTGCCGGATTGCCAGCGCCACGATGGTGAGCGTGGGGTTGGCCGCCGAGCTGGAAGTGAACTGGCTGCCGTCCGAAATGAACAGGTTCTTCACGTCGTGCGCCTGTCCCCAGCGGTTGACCACGCCGTCGCCGGCCTTCGCGCTCATGCGGTTGGTGCCCATATTGTGGCTGGCCGGATAGGCCGGCATGTCGATCACGCGCGTGGCGCCCACCGCCTCGGACAGCTTGCGCCACTGGACCAGGCCGTGGGCCGTGATCTTGTCGTCGTTCTCGTGGTAGGTCTTGGTCACGATGGGTACGGGCAGGCCGTACTGGTCTTTCTCGGTGGGATGCAGCGTGATGGAGTTCTGCTCGCGCGCCAGGTCTTCGCCGCAGACCCAGACGCAGCTCATGTGATCGTACATTTCCATGGCGGAGGTGAAATCGCGCCCCCAGCCGCCCGGCTTCATGAACGCGGCCGTGTACGGCAGGTGAATCGCGAGGCCTTCCAGGTAATAGCCGCCGACGAAGCCGCGCCTGGTATTGAGCGGCACCTCGTCCGCCACCACCGCCGCGATATCGAAGCCGCGATACATGTAGACCGGCTTCTTGTGGATCGACACCGCCGCCGCGGTGGCGTGATTCATGTAGTTCCGGCCCACCTGGCCCGATGAGTTGGCCAGGCCGTCGGGGAACATGGCCGATGCCGAGTTCAGCAGCAGCCTGGGCGACTCGATCGAGTTGCCCGCCACGCACACCACGCGCGCCTTCTGCAACTGCTTGCGGCCCTTGCTGTCGACGTACAGCACGCCATTCGCACGCCCCTTCCTGTCGTGCTGGATCTGCAGCACCATCGACTCGGGCCGCAGTTCGACCTTGCCCGTGGCCTGGGAGCGCGGCACCTCGGTGTAGAGCGTGGACCATTTCGCGCCGATCTTGCAGCCCTGCATGCAGAACCCGATCTGCTGGCAGCCGGGCCGGCCATCGTAGGGCTGGGAGTTCGACGCGGCCGGACGCACGATGCGCTTGTAGCCCACTTTCCTCGCGCCCGCCTCGATCACCTTGTAGTGGTTGTTCGGCGGCATGGGCGGCAGGCCGCTGGCCTTGGTACCGCACACCCCCATCTTCTTCTCGGCCAGCTCGTAATAGGGCTCCAGCTCGGCCAGCGTGATCGGCCAGTCGAGCACATTGGCCCCCTGGATGGCGCCATAGGTGGTCCTGGTGTGGAAATCGTGCTCCTGGAAGCGCAGCGCAACACCGGACCAGTGCACCGTCGAGCCGCCCACCGCCTTGACGATCCAGGCCGGCAGATTCGGGTACGTCCTGGTGTGGTGCCACCCGCCGGCCGAAATGCGCTTGTCCAGCCAGGAAATCTTGTTGAACATCGCCCATTCGTCGTTCTCGAAATCGGCCTGCGTATAGTGCTTGCCCGCTTCCAGCACCACGCATTTGACACCGCGCTGCGCCAGCTCGTTGGCCAGCGTGCCGCCGCCCGCGCCCGAACCCACGATCACGACGACGCTGTCGTCGTCGAGAGAAAACCTTGCCTGATCTGCCATGATGCTTGTCTCCTTTTCTGTATGCCGAGGCTCAGAGCCAGTCGATATCGTCAAAGCCGCGGTGCAGGTAGCCGCCCTGCTCCCATGACGAGCCCTCGTAGCCGAACAGCGGCCACAGCTTCTTGTTGTTGTAGAGACCGGTGACCAGGTCGCCCTGGATCTTCTTGAAGAACGGGGTGGCCTCGATGTCCCTGAGCAGCGCCACGCGCTCGTTCTCGGTCTTCACCTCGGCATAGGGCACGCCGTAGCGCTGCCTGGCGCGCTGGTTCAGGTTCTGCACGCCTCCGGTCAGCAGCGTGTGCACCGCCGGGTCCTCGGCCGCGGCCGCGTCATAGGGCGCCACGGCCTCGATGTAGAACTTGTCGGCCAGCTTGTCGTGCGGATAGATGTCGCGCGCCATGCGTACCAGGGTGTTGCCGGTGGCGGCGCCCAGGCTGCGGAAGCTCTGCCGGGCCGCCACATCCGCGGTGGCCGCAAGGCCGGCGGTGGGAATCACCGTGACGCTGATCGCGGCCAGGCCGCTGCCGCGCAGAAAGCCCCGGCGCGATACCTTGGGCCGCTTGTCGAGTACGCGCATGGCGGAGCCGGCGGGTGGCATGGGTTTCATATTGGATGTCTCCATATCCTGGCGCGCGCATGGCGTGCCTTGTTTTGTTGAATTGCACAGCGTGGTCATGCGGACTCACGGGCCCGCAGTGGCGGACAGGATGGCCGGCGCCGCACGCGGCGCCTGGCGTGGACGCCGCGACTGGCCCGAATCCTCATGCTCGCCGAGCACGTCAGTCAGCATGTGGTGCAGGCCCTCGGCCAGCACGGTTGCCATCAGTGGCGCGCCCAGTTGCTCGGCACACGACGTCGTGCAGGCGCGCAGGCGCTCGGCATCGGCGGGAGGCGCCTGGACCATGGCGCAAAGCAGCGGCCAGTCCGGCGGCGCGATCAGCGTGCCCGAGGTCAGCAGCACACCCGTGCGCCGCCGCACCTGCGCCAGCCCGACGATCTTGCGCTGCCCGACCACCACCTCCCACGGCGACAACGAGCCGAAGCAAGCCCATTTGAGCGACGGGTCGGGCGGCGCCATCTGCAGTTCCTCGGGCGGTACCGCATAGGCGGCAATGCCGTGGTCGCGCAACAGCCCCGCGTACAGCACGCCCAGCCAGCGATAGCTGGAGACCGTGCCGGTTCCCACCAGCGGGTGATCCGCGGGCAGCACGATCGAGGCGGACAGCATCCAGGGCCCGGCCAGCACCGCGCCGCCCCCGGATTCGCGCACCACCACCGGCGCAGCGCCGCCCGCCAGCCGTGGGTGCAGGGCAGCCTGGGCGCGGCCGAGCACAATGCCCGGGGCGGCATAGGTCCACAGGCGTACGGCCGGCCGCAGCACAGGCACCGCCAGCTGCGCGCGGTTCCAGTCCTGCTCCTGCGCACAGTGAATGCCGTCGGCGAGAAAGGCGGGGGCGAGCATCACAGGCCTTCGACGGCTTCCAGCCGCGTCTTCAGGTCGGTCAGGAAACGCGCGGCGGGGTAGCCGTCCACCGCGCGATGGTCGAACACCAGGTGCAGCCCCATCATCGGTGCGATCGCGATGCTGTCGTCCCTGACCACCGCCCGCCTGGCGACGCGCGTCACGCCCAGGATCGCGACCTGCGGCACGTTGATGATGGGCGTGAAGCTGTCGACGCCGGTCATGCCCAGGTTGGTGACGGTGAAGGTACCGTGCTGGTAGCTGCCGGCCGACAGCGTGCCGGCGCGCGCGCCCTCCGCCAGGCGGCGGCTTTGCGCGGCAATGTCCGCGACCGGCATGGCATCCACGTTGCGCAGCACGGGCACCATCAGCCCTTCGTCCAGGCTGACGGCGAGGCCGATGTTGATGTCGGGCAGCACATCGATCGCCTTCTCCTTCTCCAGCACGCGGGCGTTCAGGCGCGGGTGCTCGCGCAGCGTCAGTGCCACCGCGCGCAGCACGAAGGCGGTCAGCGTGACCTTGCACTGGGGTCCGAGACGTTGCTGCAGGGCCGCTACCGCCAGCTCCAGCCGGGTCGCGTCCACTTCGATCGACTGTGCCACGCGCGGCACCTGCCACGCGGCGCCCATGCTGCGCGCGATGGCGCCGCGCAGGCCGGCGAGCGCGACGACGCGGCGCTCGCCGGCATCCGCGGCGGAAGCCAGGCTGTGGTTCATGATGCCGACTCCAGCCGGGCCAGCACGGTGCCCCGGCCGAAGGTGTCCTGCGCCGCCACGGCCAGCGCGGCAACCACCCCATCGGCCGGCGCCGTGATCTCATGGGTGGTCTTGACCAGTTCGACCACGCCCAGCACCTGGCCCGCGCCGACGGTGTCGCCGGGCTGGACCGACCATTCCTGCAACAGGGCCTCGGTGCCCTCTTCCACGTCCTGCCAGACGGCGTCAGACATCAGTACGTCGATCATGCTGCTTCTCGCTTGAGTGAATAGGAAACGGGTTGGTGCTGCACCAGCGCGCGCACCTGGGCGGCGATGCTGTCGACCTGCGGAATCACGAACTGCTCGAGCGGGCGCGAGAACGGGATCGGCACGTCGGGCACGGCCAGCCGGCGCACCGGGGCCCGCAACGCCACGCTGTCGAGGTTCTCGGCCACGATGGCGGCGATCTCGCCGGACAAGCCGAAGCTGAGATAGTCCTCATCGGCCACCAGCAGGCGGCCGGTCTTGGCCACCGAGCGCAGCACGGTTTCGCGGTCAAGCGGCACGATGGTGCGCAGGTCGATCACCTCGGCCTCGATGCCTTCGGCGGCGAGCTGCTCGGCCGCCAGCAGCGATTTCTGCACCATCTGCGACAGCGTGACGATGGTCACGTCGCGGCCGCTGCGGGCCACGCGGGCCTGGCCGAAGGGAATGGCGTAGGCCGCTTCGGGAACCGCGTTGGTGCTGCCCTCGAAGTACGACATCCACGACAGGCCCATGATGCCCTTGTGGTAGCAGAACACCACCGGGTTGTCGTCGCGGATGGCCTGGATCATCAGGCCCTTGGCGTCATAGGCGTTGGACGGCACCACCACCTTCATGCCCGGCATGTGGGCAAAGCTGGCGTACAGGCACTGCGAGTGCTGGGCCGCATCGTTGTATCCGCCGCCGATGCCGGTCATCACTACCGCCGGCAGCGCCATCCGCCCGCCGGACATGTAGGTGTTCTTGGCCAGGTGGTTGTAGATCTGGTCGAAGCAGACGCCGAAGAAATCGACGAACATCAGCTCCGCGATCGGCCGCAGCCCTTCCGCGGCCGCGCCGATCGCCGCGCCCATGAAAGCCGTTTCGGAAATCGGCGTATCCATGATGCGCTCCGGGCCAAAGCGGTCCAGCAGACCGGTGGTGGCGCTGAAGATGCCGCCGTACTTGCCGATGTCCTCGCCCATCGCGAAGACGCGCGAATCGCGCTCCATCTCCTGGCCGATGGCCTCGGCGATGGCCTGGGCCATGGTCAGCGTGCGCGTGCCCTGGCCCGCGTCTTGTGCCGTTTGCATAGTGGTCTCCTGTCTTGTTGGGGGGCGCGGCTTACTGCACGAAGACGTGCTGCAGGGCGTCGCCGGGGGCCGGGTAGGGGCTGTTGCGGCCGAATTCATAGGCGGCCTCGATCCGGGCGGCGACGGCCGCGCGCATGCCGGCCTCGGTCGCTGCGTCGAGCAGGTCGCCGGCGCGCAGGGCGTCGCCGAGAACCTGGATCGGGTCATGGGTGCGCAAGGTCTTGGCCTCGTCGCGCGGGCGATAGGTTTCCGGGTCGCCCTGGAAGTGGCCCAGATAGCGGTCGGTCTTGACTTCGATCAGCGTGGGGCCTTCGCCGCGCCGTGCGCGCGCAATCGCCTCGCCGGCCGCCCGGTAGACGGCTACCGCGTCATTGCGTTCGACCAGCACGCCCGGCATGCCATAGCCGGCCGCCCGGATCTCGTTGGTCGGCACGGCGGTGGAGGCGCTCTTCTCCACGGAGATGCCGTACTTGTTGTCCTCGCAGACAAAGATCACCGGCAGTTTCCACAGCGCCGCCAGGTTCAGCGACTCATGGAAAGAACCCTGATTGGCGGCGCCCTCGCCAAAGAAGGACACCGCCACCCAGTCCTTGCCGAGCTTGCGCGCGGCCAGTGCGGCGCCGCAGGCCTGGGGCGAGCTCGCGCCGACGATGCCGCTGCACGAGAACTTGGTCCCGGCATGGAACAGGTGCATATGGCCGCCCTTGCCGCGGCCCAGGCCGGTGGCCTTGCCGAACATCTCGGCCGTCATCGCGTCGAGCGGCACGCCCTTGGCGATGGCAAAGTGGTGCGAGCGGTGCGCGCCGACCACCGTATCTTCCTGCCGCAGATGGGCGCAGACGCCGACGGCCACCGGCTCCTGCCCGGCCGACAGGTGCATCTCGCCGGGAACCGGGCCGGCCCCGATGTCAAAAGCCAGGCCTTTCTGGATCTTCGGCGGCAGCTTGCCCTCCAGATACACCTTGGCCATGGTCTCTTCGTACTGCCGGATCTCGATCATCTTCTCGTACATCCACAGAAGATGTTGCGGTGTGGGGTCCATGCGATGTCTCCTCTTGCTCTCGTATCGGTGTCCGGCCGATGTGCCGGATAGCCTATAAGTGCAAGAGCGGTGCCAGCAGCAAACAGAGGCGTCCCAGCGTGCTCCGGAACGCCTGCAAACCGTTGCTGGACAAGGCATTGCAGCCATCCGACCCCAGCTCGCGGGGCGTGCCGGATGGCCGCGATGGCGAGCCGCGAGACGAGACAGACGTCGCGGTCAGCGAGACATTTGTCTCAGTTCGCCCGCATCGGATGACGCGCGCCCGGTACTGCGATCAAGTCTGTGGAAAGGGACGCGGTCCGCCGCGCCGTGAAGCTGGCATCCGTCAAGGCGAACGGAGATGGGTGCTATCGGAATGGGCCGGCAGACCACTATCACACGCAGGCGAAGGCCGATCGCGTCGAATGCGGCTTCGAGGAACGCGACGCTCCGGTCGGCGCGATCTAGCGTTGCAGCGACCCGACCGGCGTGAGCGGCCTATCGGGAAGCATCGCGCCTGCCGGGCAGCATGCGCTGGGTGCACGCCAGCGCATCGAGCCACTGGTGCTTGACCGCGCCAGCCACATGCAGGACGACCAGCCCAAGCAGCAGGTATGAAGTCGTGGCATGCACCGTGTAGAACAGGTGTTGCAGCGTCGGGTCGACCCAGCCCCAACGGGGCAGAGGCAAGCCCCAGAAGCGTGTGCCGTACTGGTTGAACGACGATCCCAGATAGCCGGATAGCGGCATGACGACCAGGCACATGTAGAGCACGCGGTGCGTGATGCGCGCGACTTCCGCTTCCCAGCAGCGCAGCCCCGGCATGGGACGCGGCACGGGCCGCCGGATCCGCTCGATGATGCGCCATGCGATCACGAGGGCGGCCGTGAGCCCCAACGATTTATGCAGATTCACCCATTCGGCCTTTCCGGGCGTTCCCCGCGCCAGGCTGGTCATGTAGTAGCCCAGCGGAACCAGGGCAAACAGCAGCAGGGCATTGATCCAATGCAGGGCGATCTGAACGGCCGCATATGCGCGCGGCGCCGTGGCAGGGCCGTCCCGGTGCGCGTCCCCTGCCCGGCTAGCGTGGCGCATCGAGGCTCCCGACCGAGATGGGATAGGTGACCACGCCCCACGGCATCTTGTAGCCCTGCAGCGTATCGACGACCTCATAGCGCTTCGGGTCGATCACCTGCAGGCTGTTCGAGCGCCCGCAGGCGAGCAGCAGTTTCTGCGCATCGGGGGTGAAGCTGAAATGCCAGCAGCGCTTGCCAACCGGAATCACCGCGACCGGGGCCAGGCTTCGGGCGTCGAAGACCTGCAGGCGGTCGGCGCGGCTGGCGGCGACCCAGAGATAACGGCCGTCGCGGTCGAAGGCGACGCCATAGGGGCCGCGTTCGGTCGGTATCGTCTTGATGGGTCTGAAGGCGGTGTCCAGCAGCAGCAGGTTGTTCGAGTTTTCCATCGTGACGACATAGGTCTTGCCATCGGGCGCCATCTTGATGCCGCGCGGCCGGCTGCCAAACGGTGAAACATCGATCGAGCGGATTTTTTCAAACGTCGCGAGGTCATAAGCGACCAGCGTATTGTCGCCTTCGTTGGCCACCACCAGCAGTTTTCCGTCCGGCGAGAACTCGATGCCTTCGGTTTCGCGGGATGCCTTGATGCGGCCGACTATGCGCCATTGGCCGAGATCGACGACGGCCACTTCGGCCGGGATTTCGTCCGGTGCTTCCTCCTTCCCGGTTTTGCGCTCGCTGCCCTGGGGGCCGCCGCGCGACGCGGGCTCGTAGGTCACGAATGCGCGGCGGCCGTCAGGGGAGATGCGCATGAACTCGACATTCTTGCCGATGGCGATGCGCCTGACTTCCTTGCGTGTGCCGGTGTCGACCACCGACAGGTCGGAGCTCCCCTGGTTGGCGGTGAGTAGCCAGCGGCCATCGGGTGAAACCGCCAGCCCGCGGGGATCTGGTCCGACCTCGATGTCGGCGACTGGCCTCAACGTGCCCATGTCCAGCACGGTCACGCCGCCCCCTTGATTGGTGACATAGGCAACTTCGCCTTCGGCGGCATACGCCTGGCATGCCGGTCCCACGCTGAGGCCGGCCAGAGCCGCCATGCCGATGCAACGGATCAGGAAATTCACGGTGTCGCTCGCTTTTTGTTTGGCAGATTCATCAGGACATTTTTTGGCGGACTTGCGTGCCGACAGCCCGCACCACGCGTTTATCTTGGTGTGGCGTGTCGATGCGTTGTCAGCAAAAAGCGGGCCATTGTTTGGTGGCCTCTTCCAACCACGCCATCGGAAGGATGCCTACGGCTGCGCTGCGCGCACTCAGTGAAAACCGGGGAAAGGGAAGAGAAGAGAAGAGAAGAGAAGAGAAGAGAAGATACGGAAGCACCGGCACCAGTGCCGATGATGCCCCTGACCAACCGACTACTGAGCCGCGCAGCAGCCGAAGGCGATGATGCGATAACGCGGGCAGTGTCGGGCCACGGACAGTTTCGGGGCTGGTTCAATCATTGTTGGAGAGCCTGCATACGGACGCGCTCCACGCGGCAGGCAGCCGGGCACGCTCTGAAGCGAGTACCCGTACGAAATTCTTCGCACGCTACGATCAATATTCGTCCGCTAGGACAAGTAAACGCGTTTCTTTGCCTACTTTCTTGTCGCTCGGACAAGAAAGTAGGTCGCCGGCTACGCCGGCGAAACAGCAGCGCATGCCAAGAGCGACGAGCCAGTCATCCCCGAAGCCCCCCCCTGCCGCCTACGCGCCGCCGCCCCCCTGTCTCAATACAGAACACCCATCGCCCCCGCTGCTCCACCACGCGACACCCCTGCCACCTTCGCGCGCGACGAATGTCGCATGAAAAAGCGACACCCCTTGCGCCACCGCATGCCCGGGAACCGCGTCGTTTCACGCCTCACGCCGTGAGCAAACGCAGCCGGCATGCCTTCAATCCCCCCTTGGTACGCACATTGCTGAGTCCCGCCCCGGTGCCGATCGCATCAAGCCGTTGGCACCTCGACTCAGACCAATAGAGACCCACCCGGTCTCAACAAAAAAGGAGACTTCATGCAGCGCAATGACATTCAGAAATACCTGTCCGCCGCAATCATGAGCTGTGCCGCCAGCACGGCCATGGCGCAATCCTCGGTGACGCTCTACGGCGTCGTCGACTCCGGACTCCAGTTCCGCAACAAAAGCGCAGACAACGCAGGCAGCCTCACGGAGTTGAGGTCCGGTGGCATCAGCCCAAGCATCTGGGGCCTCAAGGGCGTCGAAGACCTGGGCAGCGGAATGAAAGCCACCTTCAACCTCCAGGGCCATTTCAGCAGCGATACCGGACAACTGACCAGCGGACCCGGCTTTGGCTCGGAACTCTTCCGTCGCGAGGCCAACGTCGGCCTCGCCGGCAACTGGGGCACGATCACGCTGGGCCGCCAATACAGCCCGGCCCTGCTCGGTGTCATCGGCACCGAAGCGCGCGGCTTCAAGGAGCAGTTCTCCAACCTGTACGTGTGGGCCTACAACGAGTTGTCCTCCCCCGGCAATGCCTTGAACGCGGGTTCGAACAGCGGCAACGATGTCGGCGTGTTCATCGGCAACGCCGTGCAATACGCGAACAACTTCGGCCCGGTCTGGGTGGCCGCCGCCTACTCGTTCGGCGAGATCCCCGGCAGCATGAACAAGGGCAACGAGATCTCGCTCGGCGCCACCTATTCCGGCCCCGCCACCGTTGCCCTCGGCTATCAGGCAATGAAGGACAGCGCCAGCGGCGCGACCGTCAGCCGTCTGTGGAGCGCGGGCGTCGCGGTGCCGTTCGGCGGTGCCTTCAACGGCAGGCTGAACTACATCGATGTCACCAACAATTCAACCAGCGGCGGCCGGATCTCCAACGTACAGTCGGGCGGCGCCGGGATCGACTACAGCTGGAACGGCAACAATACGACAACGCTCGCCGGGTACTACAGCCACTACAAGAGCGACGCGCACAACAGCTCGACCCGGTCGGTGGTGCTGAGCAACGACTATTCGTTCTCCAAGCGCACCACCCTGTATCTGCAACTGGCGTATGTCGATGCCGGCTCGGTGGGGACCGCCGATGCGCTCGAGGGCCTGAAGACCTCCATCGTCGCGGGCGGTACCGCGCCAGGTGCGAAGACCCTCCTGGCCGGTGCCGGCCTCAAGCATTCGTTCTGACCGGCATTTGACGCGGCCCGCGCCTCTGGCGGGCCGCCCGCTCCTATGGCTCCTGCAAGGTCACCCCATGGCTGGCGAAGATGCGGGCCAGTTCTCCCTTGCGCCGCAGCGACGCCATGGCACCCTCCAGCGATTCGGCGAGTGCCTTGTCGCCCGCCTTGATGGCCATGCCGACGGCCCATCCGCGCGGCGGCAACAGCGGTGAGCTGATGTCTGCCGTGGCAAAGCGCGACGTGGACTGGTTTGCGGTTTTCAACGCGCTCTCGTACTGCGCCCGGGTCACCATGGCAGCGGCAATGTCACCGGAAAACAGCGCGCGCAGCGCGTCGTCGGCTTCGGGGTAGATCCTGACCTTGTCACGCAGCGCACCGCCCGCGCCGGACAACAAGGCGTTGGCGCCAGCCGAGCCGGCGGCTGCGCCGGTGGCCTGGCCGGCCAGGTCTTCCAGGCCGCGCACGTCCGGCACGCGCTCGCGGTCGCGCACCAGCACGAACGTTTCGCGGTAATAAGGCGCGAAGATCAGGGCCTGGTCATTGGCACGGATGAAGGCACGGTCGACCGGCACATGCAACATCACGTCCGCGGGGCCGTAACCAAGGTAATGCCCGCGCCATACCATCGAGCGCAGGTCATCCGCCATGTCATCGCCGGCATCGAACGGCAACAGCGAGACCTGCAAACCCAGCTCGCTGGCCAGGGCCCTGGCCAAGGCCACGTCGATGCCGGCGTACTGGCTGCCCGCGACCGCCGAGAACGGTGGCAAACCCTTGTAGACCGCCACCTTCAGCGTACCGTTCTGACGGATCCTGGCCAGGTCCGCCAGCGCCGGCGGGGCGCACAGCAGCGCGCCGGCCGCCAGCAAGGCACCGCACAGCCTGCGCCGCATGTCGGTTGGTTCGGCAGGGGTCGGACAGGGCCTCGGGGACATGGGGTCTCTCCTGAACTTGAAGGACAAGGAAGCTGAAAAAGGGAAAAGGGGAAAAGTGGAAAAGGGGGTCGCCAGCGGCTCGCCGGCCGGGACCGCGCCGGCTTACTCGCGCCGCGATTCCAGGTACGTCTTGATCGCCCACACGGCCTCCTGGCTCAGCACGCCGTCAAACGGCGGCATGTAGACACGGCCGTCGCGCGTGCGGCCCTTGCGCACGGTGGTGGTGAAGTACTGCGAGATCTCGCTGATGCAGGCCTGCTTCTTCTTGGCGTCGGCCAGCGACAGGCAATCGCCGTCGATCTTGCGCAGGTCGGGGGCGATGCCGCCGGACACCGCTTCCAGGCCATGGCAGCGCGCGCAGTTCTGGTTATAGGCGGAGCTGCCGATCCGCTGGGCCTCCTGCTGTTCGGCGCCGGCGCGATAGGGATTGTCCGGACGCCATTCGTCGCCAAGCTGTGGTAAGGACTTGGTGTCGACCGCTTGCGGCGTGACATCGCCGTGGGCCCATGCGGCCGGGGCGGCGCCCAGCAAGGCGCAGAGCGAGAACAAGGCAAGCAGGCGGCGCTGCGTTTTCATGGATGTCTCCTACAGTGGTGGATGGGGTTTTTGTTTGGCACCATTTCCGCAAGAGCCATACCAGCGGGCCGTAGCACGGTGTAGCGGGCTACCATACCGCCCGGCAGCAGGCTTTCCGGCACCCCCTGGGGCGAGTGCAGTGCACCATCGCCACGGCGGTGTCCCGGAATGCCACACACTGGCAAGCGTTTTGCTACATGGCGCAACACTGTCGAGCGCACGCCAGGGCATGGCGATGAAGGCGCCGACAGCGACCCGCGCAACAGATCGCGGGCGACTATCAACAGGAGACCCAGACATGACCATCCCAGCGGAGCCGGTTCGACCTGCCGAGTCCGGCAATATCGGCAATACCGCCCCTACCGGCGATCTGGCCGGCCAGCCCGAGCGCGCCGAACTGATTGCCCTGGCCCACCAGCGTTCCGCCTCGTATGGCCTGCGCCCTTATGAGTCGCCGGACTTCTGCCCGGTGCTGCAAAGCGAGCTGAAAACGCGGATCGAACGCAGCCAGTCCCTGTTCACCTACGCGCTGCCTGTGATGGAAACGCTCTACGACCAGATCGTGAACACGCAGAGCATGGTGATCCTGACCGACGCCGACGGCTTGATCCTGCACTCGCTGGGCGACGACGATTTCCTGGCCCGGGCCGACAAGGTGGCGCTGCGCGCGGGCGCGGACTGGTCGGAAGAGAGTCGCGGCACCAATGCCATCGGCACCGCACTGGCCGAAAACCGCGCCACGCTGGTCCACGGCGCCGACCATTTCCTGGAGGCCAACCAGTTCCTGACCTGCTCGTGCATGACTATCCTCGACCCCTACGGCAAGACCGTGGGCGCGCTCGATGTGACCGGCGACCAGCGTGGCTTCCACAAGCACACCATGGCGCTGGTGCGGATGTCGGCGCAGATGATCGAGAACCAGCTGTTCGGCAACGCGTTCCGCGACATGGTGTGCATCCGCTTCCATTCGCGCGCGGAGTTCCTTGGCACGCTGGTCGAGGGCATCGTCTCGTTCACGCCAGGCGGGCGCTTCCTGTCCTCGAACCGCAGTGGCCAGTTCCAGCTCGGCTTGTCCAATGCGGCGCTGCAGGCGCATACCTTTTCGTCGCTGTTCGGCATGCCGATGTCCCTGCTCTTCGATGCGGTGCGCGGCGCCCCGGCCGGCATCGTGCAGTTGCAGCTGCCGAGCGGCGTCAAGGTCAGCGCGCGCGTGGAATGGAAGTCCAGCGCCGCTTCGATGCCCGGCGCGGCCGCGGCCGCGGCAAGCAGCGCCAATGCCATCCCGGAGCCGCGCCGCCTTTATGCCGCGCCGGCCCGGCCCGAGGGGCTGGCCGACCTGGACACCGGCGACGCGCAGATCCGGACCGTGATCGGCAAGCTGCGCAAGGTCATCGGCAAGGACATCCCGGTGATGGTGCTGGGCGAGACCGGCACCGGCAAGGAACTGATGGCACGCGCCATCCACGCCGACAGCCCGCGGCACGCGGGGCCTTTCATCGCAGTGAACTGCGCATCGATCCCGGAAAACCTGATCGAGTCGGAGCTGTTCGGCTACGAGGAAGGCGCCTTTACCGGCGCCCGCAAGAAGGGCGGCATCGGCAAGATGCTGCTGGCCAACGGCGGCACCCTGTTCCTCGACGAGATCGGGGACATGCCGCTGCACCTGCAGGGGCGGCTGCTGCGCGCGCTGCAGGAACGCGCGGTCCAGCCGCTGGGCAGCAGCAAGGTGATCCAGGTCGATGTCCTGGTGGTGTGCGCCACCAACCGCAACCTGCGCGAGATGGTCGCCGGCGGCCAGTTCCGCGAAGACCTGTACTACCGCCTGAACGGGCTCGTGGTGCGCCTGCCGGCGCTGCGCGAGCGCAGCGACCTCGACGTGGTGGCGGGCAAGCTGCTGCGCCAGGACCAGGGCCAGGGCGGCGGTGAACCACCGCGGATCGGCGATGCGGTGATGGCACTGTTCCGCCGCTATCACTGGCCGGGCAATATGCGCCAGCTCGGCAACCTGCTGCGCACGGCGCGCCTGATGGCGGAAGGCGAAGCCGAGATCACCGAGGACCACCTGCCCGACGACTTCCTGGACGACCTGCGCGAGCGGCAAGAGGGACTGGCGCCGGGCGGGCAGATGATGCGGGGGTTGACGGTGTCCGCGGCTAGCCCGGGCGGGCAGCTGGCCACGCAGCCGACGCGGCTGGCCGAGGTCGAGGCACAGGTCATCGTCGCCACCGTCAAGGCGCACCACGGCAATATCTCGGCAGCGGCCAAGGCGCTGGGCATCTCGCGCAATACGGTGTACCGGAAGATGGAAGAGGCGCGCGGGCTGCCGCAAGCTCCAGGCTGATTCCTTCGATTTCCGCGCCGCCGTCACCCTGGCTGCCAGCGCGCCGCTGCGATCGCGGCGGCCAGTGCCTTGCCCAGTGCGCCTGTGGCAAGGTGCCCGCCGTCGACCCACTCCAGGCGCGCGCCAGGCATGGCAGCCTGCAGGCGCCGGGCATTGGCGGGACGGCAGACCGCGTCGGCCCGTCCGTGCAGCAGGGTCACCGGCAGGCCCTGCGCGGCAATCGTCCGTGCCGCCCGCAGCAGGCCCGGCTTGCCCAGCCCGGCCCGGTTGCGCAGGTAGTGCGCCTGGATGCGGTACTTGGCGATCATTGCCTTCGCCTCGCGCCCGCGCAGCGGCTGGCGGCGCCACTGCCGCCGCGCGGACAGGCCCAGCAAGGCGCGTTCACTGTCGCGCCACGCCGCGGCGGTGTCCCGTTTCTGGACAGGTGTTCCACTTTGCAACAGTCGTGACACAGTGAGCAGGCCGGCCCGGGCATCCGGCACGCGCTCGCCGCACGGCTTGATGCATTGCAGCATGCGGCGACCGCCACGGCGCGGCGCAAACAGGTTGCCGATGTCATCGCGTCCGGTCAGGAACGCCCCCCGCAATACCAGCGCTGCTACCGCGTCCGGGTACTTTGCCGCATAGGCCAGCCCCAGCGCCGCTCCCCAGGAGCCACCGACCACGCCCCAACGCCTGATGCCCAGCGCCCGGCGCAGCTGTTCCAGGTCGGCAAGCAGCGCGCTCACGTTATTGCGGCGCAGGGAGCCCGTCGGCCGCGACTGGCCCGCACCGCGCTGGTCCGGCATCACCACCCGGTGCCGTTGCCGATCGAACCACCCCGCCATGGCCGCCGAGCAACCGCTGCCGGGGCCGCCGTGCAGGACCAGCCATGGCTCGCCATCCGGTGGCCCGGCCAGCCGCACATGCAGGCGCTGCGCATCGGCTGTACGCAGGTAGAAGCAGTCGGATGCGAGCGGCACGTCGGGCATGGATGTTGCCTTGCAGGGAGGCGGCAGCCAGCCTGCCGCGCCAAGACAGGAATTATCACTAAACATGCCAACCAAGGAGAGAGACATGAACTGGACCACGCCTGCCTATACCGAGCTGCGGCTGGGCTTCGAAATCACGATGTATATCGCCAACCGCTGAAGCGCGCTGCGCGCGGCGACATGTCAACGTCCCGGCATGACCGCCGCGATCGCAGGCGCACGGTACGCAGGCGCCACACCGTGAAGCCGGGCAGGCATCGGCTCCGGCTGCACGGTCGGCGCGCCTGCCCCTTGCGACCATGATCCACCCCAACTCGCTCGCGCCATGACCACCATCCGGGTACTCGGCTCGGCCGCCGGCGGCGGCTTTCCGCAGTGGAACTGCAACTGCCACAACTGCGATGGCGTGCGCCGCGGCACCGTGCGGGCCACGCCGCGCACGCAGTCGTCGATCGCGCTGTCCGGCGACGGACCGGATTCGATCCTGGTCAACGCGTCTCCCGACATCCTGCAGCAGTTGCGCCAGACGCCCGCGCTGCAACCGGCACGCGCGCCGCGCGATACGGCGATCGCCGCGGTGCTGTTGATGGATGCGCAGATCGACCACGTCACCGGCCTGCTGATGCTGCGCGAGCACCGTCAGGCCTTGCCGCTCTATGCCACCGCCGCGGTGCTTGACGACCTCGGCACCGCGTTCCCGCTGACCCGCCTGCTGTCGCACTACTGCGGCTTGCAGACGCATACCCTGCCCTGCGACGGCACGCCGTTTTCCTTGGCACAGCTGGACGACATCGTGCTGACCGCGGTGCCGCTCCAGAGCAAGGCACCGCCCTACTCGCCCGGCCGCCATGCGCCGCGCCTGGGTGACAACATCGGCCTGCGCATCGAGGACCGGCGCAGCGGCCGCCGCGCCTTCTATGCGCCTGGCCTCGGCAGCGTGGAGGACCACGTCTTCGCCGAACTGCGCAGCGCGGACATCGTGCTGGTCGACGGCACGTTCTGGCGCGAGGACGAGATGCAGTCGCTCGGCTTCTCCGCCAAGGCCGCCGCCGACATGGGCCACCTGCCGCTGTCGGGTGCCGGCGGCATGATCGAGGTCCTCGACCGGCTGCCCGCGAGCCGCAAGATCCTTATCCACATCAACAATACCAATCCCGTGCTGGTGGACGACTCGCCGGAGCGCGCCGTGCTGGCACGGCACGGCATCGAACTGGCGTACGACGGCATGGAGATCGCACTTTGACGTCCTCCCCTGCCTAAAGGCAGTGGATTCCCACACCTGGCGATGCACGTCCGCATCGGAGAATGTTCAGCGCAGCATTGGTATCACGGTCATGAACGGCACCACAGCTACTACAGGTCCACTCTCTTATTCGCAGTCCTGCGATACCTCTCGGCCTCGCCGTGCTGTCTTTCGAACCGCACGCCGAGCAGGACTGGGTAGAACCGCTTTCGTTCACTTCCTCAAACGTGGCCCCGTGCGCAATCGCTTTGTAGCGGAGCTTGTCCCGGAAGGACGACCAGGATGCGTCGTAGACGCTCTTCGCCATCCTGGTCCTGGCGAGTTTCGAAGCCGACACGTTGCCGACTGCGATGTAGTCGAAGCGCCGGACGAGATCGAGCGCGAGCTTGTGCTGGAAGTCGGCGCGGGCATTCGCCACCTTGGCATGCAGCTTCGCAATATGCCGCTTATGCTTGCGTGCACGCTGCGCTTTAGCCAGTCTTTCGGCGGCATGCCGACCAAACCGGTCATTGGGAAGTTTCTCGCCCGTCGAGAGTGTTGCGAAGTCCTTCAGGCCAAGGTCGATGCCGACGCCGGTTCGAATCGGACGTGCCGGCACCTCGGCAACTTCTATTACGATGTTGAGAAACCAGTTCCCGCGCGAATCCCGCGCAAAGTTTGTGCCGTCCTTGATCTTGCCTTCGGGCAACGGACGGCTATTGAACACGCGGAAGGTATTCCCGGCAAAGCGAAACGCCTCGCCCTCCCGCTTCAGATCGCGGCCCTTCAGGGGCACCCATCCGAGGCACTTCCTGCCGCGGTATCGCAGGTAAGGACGACGATGCTGGCTGCGCGATTTCGCGTACTGCTCGCAAGTCGCGTTGACCGTGCCGGAATGGATGCCGAGTTCCTTGCTGCTGCCGGTGGTCAGCACGTTCAGATCGAACCCGCTCGGCCACTTCCTGCCCCATTTGAGCGCGTGCTTCTGCGTGTCATTGCAGAAGTTCCAGACGTAGTTCACCGCCCGGCTCTGCTTGTTGAGCAGACCGCTGAGCGACTTCACCCTGTAGCGATAGACAAGAATCATGCCGCTAATTCTATCGTGGGAATGCCGCCTGGCGGCGGCCCTCCTTTCACTCCCCGCCATTCATGGCGGGGTTTCTCGGAGCATATCTGATGACACCTTCCACCGCATCAAGCCCGGCAGAGTTCGAGGCCCGGTTGCGCGCCAAGGAAAGCGGATACCACATCCACCACCCCTTCAACCGGCGCATGGCGGCCGGCCAGTGCTCGCCCGAACAGATCCGCGCCTGGGTCGCCAACCGGTTCTACTATCAGGCCAATATCCCGCTGAAGGACGCTGCCATCCTGTCCAACTGCCCCGAGCACGACACGCGCCGCGAGTGGGTGGTGCGCATCCTCGACCACGACGGCACCGACACACAGCCCGGTGGCATCGAGGCCTGGCTGCGGCTGGGGCAGGCCACAGGGCTCGAGCGCGAGGCCTTGCTCGACCATCGGCATGTGCTGCCGGGCGTGCGCTTCGCCGTCGACGCCTATGTCAACTTCGCGCGGCGCGCACCGTGGCAGGAAGCTGTTTGCTCGTCGCTCACCGAGATGTTCGCGCCCGAGATCCACAAGGAGCGGCTGGCCGGCTGGCCCACGCATTACCCGTGGATCGAGGCCGCCGGGCTGGATTACTTCCGCTCGCGCATCCCGCTCGCGCAGCGCGATGTCGACCATGGCCTGCGCGTGACGCTGGGCTACTTCCGCACCCCGGAGCAACAGCAGCGCGCCCTCGATATCCTGCAGTTCAAGCTCGACATACTCTGGTCGATGCTCGACGCCATCCAGCTCGCCAGCCCATGACCGCCAATCCGCCAGAACTCGCCCGCCCCGTCCTGCACCGGACCTTCCGCCTGCAGTGGGAAGACGCCCAGCAGAGATGGGTGCTGCTGTATCCGGAAGGCATGGTCACCCTCAACGACAGCGCTGCCGCGATCCTGCAGCGCTGCGACGGCGGCCATACGCTGGATATGCTGATCGACGACCTGCAGGCCGCTTTCGGCGTGCAGGGCATCGCCCCGGAGGTACATGCCTTTGTCAAACATGCAACCGAACGCGGCTGGCTGGTCTGATCGGCCTGCCGCGCAGCCCGGCCCGCCGCTGTGGCTGCTGGCCGAGCTGACCTACCGCTGCCCGCTGCACTGCGCGTTCTGCTCCAACCCGGTCGACTATGCCCGGCACACGGCTGAACTCGACACTGCGCAATGGTGCGACGTCTTCACCCAGGCCCGCGCGCTCGGCGCGGTGCAGCTCGGCTTCTCCGGCGGCGAGCCGCTGCTGCGCAAGGACCTGGAACAACTGGTGCGGCATGCGCACGGCCTGGGCTTCTATACCAACCTCATCACTTCCGGGGTGGGCCTGACCGACGCCAGGCTCGCCGCGCTGCGCGACGCGGGCCTGGACCATATCCAGCTGTCCTTCCAGGATTCCACCCGCGAGCTCAACGACTTCCTGTCCAGCACCCGCACCTTCGACCTGAAGCAGCGCGTGGCAAAGCTGATCAAGGCGCACGGCTATCCGATGGTGATGAACTGCGTGCTGCATCGGCACAACCTCCCGCATGTCGGCACCATCATCGAAATGGCGCTGCAGATGGGCGCCGAGTACCTGGAGCTGGCCAACACGCAGTACTACGGCTGGGCCTGGCACAACCGCCTGGCGCTGATGCCGACGCAGGAGCAATTGCTGGAAGCGGAGTCCGTGGTCAGGCAATACCGCGCGCGCATCGGCAGGCAGTGCCAGATCCTGTTCGTGGTGCCCGACTACTTCGAAGGCAAGCCCAAGAAGTGCATGAACGGCTGGGGCACGACCTTCCTTGGCGTGGCGCCCGATGGGACGGCGCTGCCGTGCCATGCGGCGCGGATGCTGCCGGGCCTGGCGTTGCCCAATGTCACCACGCACGGACTGCGGGAGATCTGGCATGACAGCGAGGCGTTCCGCCGCTTCCGTGGCACCGGATGGATGCAGGAGCCCTGCAAGTCATGCGACCATCGCGAGGAAGACCATGGCGGTTGCCGCTGCCAGGCGCTATTGCTGACCGGCGACCCCGCCGCGACCGATCCGGTGTGCGAGCGCTCCGGCGAACATGGCAGGGTCCGGGAGATCGTGCTGCAGGGCCGGCTCGCAGCCTTGCAACCGAACACCGAATTGCAGCCGATGGTGTTTCGCAGCGATGGCAATTCACTGCGACTGAGCCGCGGGAACGAATGATGGGTCGGTCCCCGGCTGGGCTGGCACTACGGATGTAGTGCCACAACCCACGCTAATCCTTACCTGGTGTCCTGGTGCAGAAATTCGTTGAATCAGTCAGCCGATAAGTCGCGCGATGCGTCGTCGCCAATGCTCGCAAGGCTTCAGCCTTGCTGCGCTTGGCTCCTGGCCTCGCACGCCTTCTCGGCAGACTTATTTCTTCAACGAATTTCTGACTCAGGACACTAGCCAACGCTCAGCACCCACTCCGCGAGTTTCCTGGCATCCGCCTCCCCCAGGTTGCCGTGCGCCGGCATGGGAACCGGCCCCCACACACCCTTGCCGCCTTCGCGGATCTTCTTGCCGAGCCGCTCGGCCGCCTCGCTGTCCCCCTTGTACCTGGCCGCCACCTCCGCAAAGCCGGGACCCACAAGCTTCGTTTGGCTGCCATGGCAGGCGAAGCATCCGTTCTTGTCCGCCAGGGGCTGCATATCGGCCGCCGTGCCCGCCAGAACCACACCAGGCAGCAGCAGCGAAGCCGCTACGCATACCATCCATTGCTTCTTCATACCGCTTCCCCGCTCTATCACGTTGCAAGTAAGAGGGCGTCGCCGTGGCGACGCCCTTGTCTAGCCATCAAGCGGCCCGGATTCAGCCCTTATGCAGCTTGAACACCCACACCGAACCGCCCTGCTCCAGGAAGTTCACGCGCTTGGCGACTTCCCCGCCCCACAGCGGCACGGCGCCGCCCCAGCCCGATACCACGGCCACATATTGCTCGCCGTTGTCTTCCCAGGTGACCGGCGGCGCCACCACGCCACTGCCGGTCTGGAACTTCCAGAGCTCCTTGCCGGTCTTGGCGTCGGCGGCCTTCAGGAAGCCTTCGGGCGTACCCCAGAACACCAGGCCGCCGGCGGTGGTCATGACCCCGCCCCACAGCGGCGCGTTGTTCTTGACCTCCCAGACGATCTTGCCGGTCTTGGGGTTGATCGCGCGCAGCGCGCCGATGTAGTCCTCGTTCAGCGGATGGATGGTGAAGCCGGCGCCGAGGTAGGCGGCGCCCTTCTTGTAGCTGACGGGCTCGTTCCAGATATCCATGGCCCACTCGTTGGCCGGCACGTAGAACAGGCCGGTCTGCGGGCTGTAGGCCATCGGCTGCTGGTTCTTGCCGCCCAGGAAGCCGGGCGCGGCCAGCACGGACTTGCCCTTCTTCGGGTCGGTGCCGCTGGCCGGGTCGCCGGGGCGGCCTTCGTCGATATAGTTGGGCCGGCCGGTCTTCAGGTCGATGCCGCTGGCCCAGGTGATCTTCTTCACGAACGGGAACGCATTGACCAGCTTGCCGTTGGTCGCGTCGTTGACATAGAAGAAGCCGTTGCGGTCGGCCTTGCCGCCCATGCGCTTGCCGTCCAGGTCGAAGGTCACGAACTCGTTGACGCCGTCAAAGTCCCAGCCATCGTTCGGGGTGTTCTGGTAGTGCCAGACGATCTTGCCGGTGGCCGGATCGATGGCCACCGTCGACGCCGAGTAAAGGTTGTCGCCCTTGCGGATATGGCTGTTCCACGGGCCGGGGTTGCCGGTGCCGAAGTAGACCAGCCCCGTCGACGGATCATAGGTGCCGCCGAGCCAGGTGGCGGCGCCGCCGGTCTTCCAGGTCTCGCCGGGCCAGCTGGCGTTCTCGGTGCCGGTCACGCCGTTCTCGGTCTTGTTGCCGTCCTTGTCGTACTTGTAGCCCATGTGGCCTTCGACCACCGGACGCGACCACACCAGCTGCCCGCTCTTGGCATCGCGCGCCTCGACCCGGCCGACCACGCCGAATTCGCCGCCAGAAATGCCGGTGAGCACCATGCCCTTGACGATCAGCGGCGCCGCCGTGTACGAATAGCCCGCGGCATAGTCCGCCAGCTTTTCCTTCCAAACCACCTTGCCAGTCTTCTGATCAAGCGCCACGAGCTGCGCATCCAGCGTCCCGAAGATCACCAGGTTGTCGTAGAGCGCCGCGCCGCGGTTGACCACGTCGCAGCACGGCATGATGCCTTCCGGCAGCCGTTGCTCGTACTTCCACAACTTCGCACCGGTCTTCAGGTCGAGCGCGTAGATGCGCGAGTACGACGCCGTGACAAACATCTTGCCGTCGTGGATCAGCGGCTGGGCTTCCTGCCCGCGCTGTTTCTCGCCACCGAACGAGAACGACCATGCCGGCACCAGGTTGCCGACATTTTTGGCGTTGATGCGCGTCAGCCCGGAATAGCGCTGGCCTTGCGGCCCCATGCCCCATGACAACACATCGCCGGGGCTCTTGGCATCGTTCTCGATCATGGCATCGGTCACCGCCGCCTGCGCGGCCAGCGTGGCCACGGCAGCCGCGGCTGCCACCACTACTCGTAAGGTCCTCATTGTCTTCTCCTCTTTATTTTCCGTTTCCACCGGTGCGCCACTGCGCCGCAACCAGTGACGCAGTTGGCAATTCCCATGCCAATCGGATTTGCGCGCCAGTCCGCCGATTGCCGCCGCATGGCGGCGTGGCGGCCGTGTCAGCACGCAACATTGCGTTGCATCTGCTCCAGAACTGAACAACCTGCAGTGGCCGCGCCATCAGCCAAATCCGTGCGCCACCGCATAGCGATGCATCTCGACGCGGTTGGCCAGCCCCATCTTCTTGCGGATTAGCGTCTGGTAGTTGGCCACGGTCTTGGTGCTGAGGCAGAAATGCGCGGCGACGTCCTCGATCGCGGTGCCGCGCGCGAACTGCCGGAACAGGTCGAATTCGCGCGGCGACAGCGCGAAGTGCGGCGGCTGCGCGCCCATGTCGACCAGGCCGGCGATGTCATCGGACAGCACTTGCTGCCCTGCGGCGATCCTGCGTACCGCGTCCACCAGCGCGTCGGGCGCGCTGCTCTTGGTCAGGTAGCCGGCAGCGCCGGCGCGCATCGCCTGCATCACGACGGCCGCGCTGTCGTGCATGCTGAACACCAGCGTGCGCAGCGCCGGCACACGCACGCCCAGCCGCCGCAGTATCTCCAGGCCGCCGCGGCCCGGCATCGACAGGTCCAGGATCAGCACGTCGGCCCGTGTTCGGACCAGCCAGTCGTAGGCGGCATCGCCGTCGCCGAACTCCGCCACCACGCGCATGCCTTCGTCCAGTTCGAGCAGCCGCCGGTAGCCCGTGCGCACCACGGCGTGATCGTCGGCAATCACCACATCGATCGGGTTCATGCCGCCTGCCTCCCTGCTTGCATCGATGGCGCCTGCGGCGCGGGCGCAGGCAGCGGAAAAATCGCGCTCAGGCGGCAACCCCGCGTATCCCCGGTGCGCTGGGCGTCTCCGACCAGCAGCGTGGCGCAATGCGCCCAGGCGCGCTCGTGCATGCCCCGCAGGCCATGGCTGCGCTGCAGGGCCGCGTCGATGTCACCGATGCCAGCGCCGTCGTCCTCCACACACCAGCAGACCTTGTCCCCATTCCTTGCGATGCAGACCGACGCCCGGCGGGCGCTGGCGTGGCGCATGACATTGGTCAGCGCCTCCTGCGTCATCCGGTAGAGCGTCAGGGTCAGGTCCGGCCCCAGCATGGCGCCGCCAAGATCGACGGCGCAATCGAGCTGCACCGACTGGCCCGGCTGTCCCCGCCAGCTGCGCACCAGGTCCTGCAGCAGGCGGTCCACGCCGGCGACGTGTCCGTCGGGCTGCGCGCCATGCGGGCGCAGACGATGCAGCAGGTGGCGCACTTCGTCCTGGATCCGGGCGCAATGTCCAGCCAGGTCGTTGGCCACGATCTGCAGCATCGGCGCATGCGAGCACTTGCGCACCAGGTAGGCGGCATCGGCGCGCATGGCGGTCAGCACCTGGCCGAACTCGTCGTGCAATTCACGCGCCAGCCTGGCACGCTCGCATTCCTGCGCGTCCAGCAGCTTGCGGCTCAGCGCGCGCCGCTCGGCCTGGTGATGCGCCAGCGCGCCGGCCAGGTCGTTCAGCGCGCGGCGAACCTGATCCAGTTCGCGGATGCGCATGGCGGGCAGGCGCAGGCTGTAGTCCTTGCGCTCGTAGTGGCCAATGGCGTCGAGAATCTGCTGCAAAGGCGCAAGCGCCCGGCGCAGCAACCATGACAGTCCGCACAGCAACAGCACGCTGTACGCGCTCAGCAGGGCCAGGTTGCCGATGACGTCGCGGCGCGCCTCGCGCAGTTCGCTGTCCGGGTTCCAGCGCAGCGCGGCATGGTAGACGGTGCCATCGCGCGCGCGGATGTCCCATTGGCTTTCCGCGTGGGCCAGTTCCGCCTTCGGCGCCGTTTCCACCAGCGCGTGGCCGGCGGCGTCCTCGACGTGCAGCCGCAGGTGGCGCATGCGCGTCGATTGATTGATCACGCGCAGCGCGGCAAGGTGGGCCGCGCGCTCCGCCGGCCCCGCGGACTGCAGTGCCGACAGCCGCGCGACCAGTTGCGCCGTGGCGGCGGCACCGCTGCGCTCTTCGCCAATGGCCTGCTGCGCCAGCCACAGCGTCACCAGCAACGCGCCAGCGAGGCAGGCGCAGGACAGCCAGAGCGCACGGCTGGCCAGGAAACGCGACATCGTCATGGCAGTGCTCCTCCGGAGGAAGGTGGAGTCCGGGCGCGCCCCGGGTCGGGAGTTTTTCCCGATGCCCGAGGTACGGAACCTGCTCCCCATCCCCTCAGTTTGTTCAGGTCCAGTCGCTGCCCGACGCAGGCAGCGCGCCCCGATTCCGGAGGAGATGCAAGATGCCAGCCAACCCGTTCCCTGCCCCGTCATCGCAGGCCATCCAGCACGCGCCGGCGCGGCGTGGCAAGCGCTGCTGCCGCGCGGCCACGGCCATCGCCCTGGCCGTCGCCGTGCTGGCGCAGCGGCCCGCTGTTGCGCAATGGGACACTGCTGCTCCAAAGCAGGACAGTGCCGTACTGCCCGAAGTGCTGGTGGTGGCGGCGGCGCCGCTGCCCGGCATCGGCGTGGACAGCAACCTGGTGCCCTACACCGTGCAGACCGTGCGCGGCGATGACCTGAACGGCACGCGCGCCAGCAACCTGGCCGACTACCTGGGCCGCAACCTGGCCGGCGTCAACACCAACGATATCCAGGGCAGCCCGTTCCAGAGCGATATCACCTACCGCGGCTACCGCGCTTCATCGATCGCGGGCGTGCCGCAGGGGCTGTCGGTCTATCTCGATGGCATTCGCGTCAACGAACCCTTCGGCGATGTGATCAGCTGGGACATGATCCCCGAGGCCGCGCTGGAAAGCGTGTCGCTAATCTCCAGCGCCAACCCGGCCTATGGCCTGAACAGCCTGGGCGGCGCGCTTGCCATGACCACCCGCTCCGGCCTGGACTCGCCTGGCTTCACTGCCGACCTGTCCTACGGCAGCGGCAACCGCAAGCGCGCCGACCTGTCGGGCGGCGTGCGCAGCGCAGGCGGCTGGCATGCCTTTGCCGCCGGCACGCTGTTCCAGGAGCACGGCTGGCGCGACGACTCGTCGGGGCATCTCGGCAACGTCTTTGCCAAGGCGGGCTATGCGGGCGATACCGACAGCCTCGATGTGTCGCTGCTGCACGGCCGCAGCACGCTGAGTGGCAATGGGCTGGTACCGGCCTACCGTGCCAGCGGCAATGCCACCGAGCCGGACATCTATCAGCTGGACCGCCGCGCGGTGTATACCTATCCGGACCAGACCCGCAACCAGGTCACGCAGGTCGCCGTCAACGGCCGCCACTGGTTCGACGACAAGACCAGCGCCGCCGCCCTGGCCTATGTGCGCAACAGCCGGCGCGACACCGCCAGCGGCGACGTCAACCCGGACTACGAGAACTATGCCGAGGCCTGCGAGGACGGCTTCAACGCCGACGGCAGCCCGCGTGGCCAGGGCTGCGGCGTGACCCGGGCCGAAGGCGCGTTGCTGCATCCTGCCGTGGTCAACACCAGCCATATGCGGCAGCAAACAATCGGCGTGGCGCTCAGCCTGGCCAGGGAGACGGAACGCCATGTGCTGAACGCCGGCATCAGCCTGGACCGAAGCCGGCTGAGCTATTCGCAGTTCGCCCAGCTGGGCACCTTCACCGACGACCGCGGTGCGGTGGCCGACCCCGACGCGCCCAACAATCTCGTCTCGGGCGTCAGCGGCAACGCGCGCACGTTCGGCATGTATCTCTCGGACACCTGGACCCTGACGCCCAGCACGTTCCTGACGGCGTCGGCACGATGGAATCTCGCCACGGTGAGCAATACGCTGCAAAACAGCGACGGCAGCGAGCAAGCGCGCGAGAGCTTTACCTACCGCCGTCTTAATCCCGCGCTGGGGCTGGTGCAGAAGCTGGGCGACGGCGTCTCGGTGTTCGGCGGCTACGCGCAGAATAACCGCGTGCCTACAGTCCTGGAACTCGGCTGTGCCGACCCGACGCAGCCATGCCGCCTGCCCGCCGGGCTACAGGCGGACCCTTACCTGAAGCAGGTGGTCTCACACGCCTTTGAAGCCGGCGTGCGCTGGCGCCCCGGCAAGGACACCGACGTCACCGCGACGCTCTACCGCATCGACAACCACGACGACATCCTGTTCTTGCGCGCGCCCAACACACAGATGGGCTACTTCTCGAACTTCGACCGCACCCGTAACCAGGGCCTCGATCTCAGCGCCCGCCAGCGCGTCGGCGATGTCACCTTGCGTTTTGCCTACAGCTACCTGCAGGCGACCTACCAGGCGACCGGACAGCTTGCGGTCGGCGAACGCACCATCGACGTCCACCCCGGGATGCGCGTAGCCGGCCTGCCGCGCCACACGTTCAAGTTCGGCGCGGACTGGCAAGCCGTGGCAGGGCTGACGCTGGGCGCCGACCTCGTCGCCGTGTCCGACAGCGCCGCCAGCGGCAACGAAGACGGACTGCGCGCCGACCCGCAGCCGGGCCAGCCGCCGAAGGCGGCCAACTGGCGCGTGCCCGGCTACGCCACCGTCAACCTGCGCGCGGCGTACCAGGTTAACAAGCGCTTCGAGGTATATGCTCGCGTCGCCAATTTGTTTGACCGGCGCTACGAGACCTACGGCCAGGTCGCGAACAATGTGTTTCCCGGCGGCACCCTGGTGCAGCCGCATGTCGCGCCAGGCGACAGTGCGACGGCGTTGTTCGTGGCCCCGGGGGCGCCGCGCAGTGTCTGGCTTGGCATGGTGTACCGGATGTAGGGACGGACACAGCCTTCAGCCTTCTGCAAATCGCGGTTGGTGGCTGCGACATGATGGCGCCGGACAGGCGGAACCTCCGCTTGAGCCGGCTGCCATACGTGCATCATAAGTGCCCCACTATCCTCATCTCAGCCACAAAACGCTTTTATCAGCCCGGACTTCCCAAAATGCCGTGCGGGTTTCCCCTCAGTTGAGTTCTTCCTCTCTCTGTTCTTTAATTCAACATGAATTAATTAATAGCGCTCCCGAGCTGGGAGCCCACCGGGCGGAGACAAGATGAACGCATCCAAGGCAGGCCGTGGCGTGAACTCCGCCAGCCTGCGCCTGTACAACGAGCGCGCCTTGCTGCTGGCCTTGCGCCGCGCCGGCGAGGCATCCAAGGCCGACCTGGCCCGCATGGCGCAGCTCACCAACACGGCAGTCGGCAGCATCGTGCAGACACTGACCGACGAAGGCCTGATCCAGCTTTCCGGGCGGCGCGTCGAAGGCCAGCGCGGCCAGCCTGCAAGCCTGATCCGCCTGCAGCCGAAGGGGGCGTTTGGCCTTGGCGTGCGGCTCGACCGCGGCAGCATCGAGGCCGTCATGGTCGACTTCGCCGGGCATATCCTCGCCAGCCGCGCGCACCAGATGGTGTTGCCCCACCCTGACCAGGCGCTGGAACTGGTGCGCCGCGACATCGAGGAAATGCGCGCCCTGCTCTCCCCGGCCGAGCAGAAGCGCCTGCTTGGCGTCGGCGTTGCCCAGCCTTACAACCTCGGCGCATGGCTGCGAGAACTCGATGTGCAGGGCGAGGCCTTCCAGGCCACTTTTCGAGCCTGGGACGAGTCGGATTTCCCCTCGATGCTGGCGGCAGCAACGCGCCTGCCGGTATTCAGCGAGAACGACGGCACCGCGGCCGCGGTGGCCGAACTCTTTTACGGCCGGCACCACGCCCAGCATTTCCTCTATGTCTTCCTTGGCCCGGCGATCGGCGGCGGCGTGGTGCTCAACGGCGACTGCGTGCGCGGGGTCTCGGGCAATGCCGGCGACATCGCCATGATGCCGGTGCCGCCCAGCACGCTGGCCTCCGCCCCGACCGTGCCGGGCCGGCGGCGCGACATCCTGCTCTCGCGCGCCTCGCTCAACGCGCTGACGCGCCACCTGCGCCACCACGGCGTGACGGTGCACGGGCATGCCGACCTGCAGCGGCAGGTGGAACTGAAGCACCCGGCCGTGGCGGAATGGGTGGATGACTGTGTGGAGGCGATGGCCCCCGCGCTTCAATCCGCGCTGGCCGTGCTGGACGTGCCGCTGGTGATCTTCGATGCCGATATCGACGGCGGCCTCGTGCCCACGCTGATCGAGCGCCTGCAGCAGGCACTGGACGACAGCGCTCCGGAGGCACGCCCCGCCGCGCGCATCGTGCGCGGCTGCTTTGGCGCCAATGCCGGCGCGGTCGGGGCTGCGTCCCTGCCGATGTTCATGAACTTCTCGCCGCGCGCGGAACTGCTCAAGGGCGCGTCCGCCATCGTTCCGGAGGCCAGCCATGCAACGGTCTGACACGATCCCCGCCCCACGGCACGCCCCGGTGGCGCCGCTGCTGGAGATGCGCAACATCTCCAAGACGTTCCCTGGCGTCAAGGCGCTCAGCAACGTCCAGCTCACGATCTATCCCGGTGAGGTCCACGCGCTGATGGGCGAGAACGGCGCCGGCAAGTCGACGCTGATGAAGATCCTCGCGGGCGCCTATATCGCCGACGATGGTGCCGAGTGCCGCATCGCCAGCCATCCGGTTGTCATTGACGGCCCGCTCGCCGCGCGCGCCCACGGCGTTGCCGTGATCTACCAGGAACTGAGCCTGGCGCCCAACCTGAGCGTGGCCGAGAACATCTACCTGGGACGCCACCTGCGCCGCCACGGCATGGTGGATCGCGCCGCGATGGTGCGGGCCTGCGAGGCCACGCTGGCCCGGCTCGGCGCCGACTTTACGCCGCAGACCCTGGTCGAGCGCCTGTCGATCGCCCAGCGCCAGCTGGTGGAAATCGCCCGCGCCGTGCATTTCGAGACCCGCATCCTGGTGATGGACGAACCGACCACGCCGTTGTCCACCCGCGAGACCGACCGCCTGTTCGCGCTGATCCGCCAGTTGCGGGCCGACGGCATGGCCATCATCTACATCAGCCACCGCATGGCCGAAATCGACGAACTGGCGGACCGCGTCACCGTGCTGCGCGACGGCTGCTACGTCGGCACACTGGAAAAGGCCCAGCTGACCCAGGCGGCACTGGTCAAGATGATGGTCGGCCGCGACCTGTCGGGTTTCTACACCAAGACGCATGGCCAGACGCAAGCGGGCGGCATTGTGCTGTCGGTGCGCAATATGTCCGACGGGCGGCGCGTGCGGGATTGCAGCTTCGACCTGCATGCCGGAGAGGTCCTGGGCCTGGCCGGGCTGGTCGGGGCGGGCCGCACGGAACTTGCGCGGCTGGTCTTCGGCGCCGATACCCCCACCAGCGGCGCGGTATACCTGGCCGGCTCGCCACTGGCCGTCCATCATCCGCGCCAGGCCATTGACGCCGGCATTGCCTACCTGACGGAAGACCGGAAGCTGCAGGGCCTGTTCCTTGACCAGAGCGTGCACGAGAACATCAACCTGATCGTCGCCGCGCGCGATGCACTGCGCGGCGGCCGGCTCAACCGTGCCAGCGCGCGCCGGCGCACGGCCGACGCGGTCAGCTCGCTGGGCATCCGCGTGGCGCATCCGCGCGTCAATGTCGGCTCGCTGTCGGGCGGCAACCAGCAGAAGGTGATGCTGTCGCGCCTGCTGGAGACGAAGCCGCGCGTGCTGATCCTGGACGAACCCACACGTGGCGTGGACATCGGCGCCAAGGCGGAGATCTACCGCCTCATCGACGAGCTGGCCCGTTCCGGCGTGGCCGTCCTGCTGATCTCCAGCGAACTGCCGGAGGTGGTAGGCCTGTGCGACCGCGTGCTGGTGATGCGCGAAAGCCGGCTGGTGGGCGAGGTACACGCCTGCCCGGATGCCGCCGCCACGCAGGAACGCATCATCGCCCTCGCCACCGGTGCGGACGACCCGACACCGGCCACCGTGCTTCACTGAACCGACCATCCCCCGAGACCGCGCAGCCGGTCGGCGGCAAGCACCGCCACAGATTCAGGAGACACCATGCGCAATTCGATCCACCCGACGCCACACGCCGTTTCCTCGCACGGCACGGCGCACACGCCCGCCGGCCGCCGCGGCGCCACCACACAGGAGCGCCTGCGGGCACTGGGCATGCTGCCCGTGCTGGTACTGCTGTGCGCCGGTTTCACGCTGCTGACCGACAACTTCGCCAGCCTGCAGAACCTGTCGATCATCGCGCAGCAGGCGTCGATCAACCTGGTGCTGGCGGCCGGCATGACCTTCGTCATCCTGACCGGTGGCATCGACCTGTCGGTCGGGTCCATCCTCTCGATCTCGGCCGTGGCGGCGATGCTGACTTCGCTGACGCCCGAACTGTCCGCGCTCAGCGTGCCCGCCGCCCTGCTGTGCGGCCTGCTGTTCGGGCTGGTCAATGGCGCGCTGATCGCCTTCATGAAGCTGCCGCCCTTCATCGTCACGCTCGGCAGCCTGACCGCGGTGCGCGGGCTGGCGCGGCTGGCCGGACATGACAGCACCGTCTACAACCCTGACATCGGCTTTGCCTTCATCGGCAACGGCGACGTGCTGGGCGTGCCCTGGCTGGTGATCATCGCCTGTGCCGTGATCGCGGTGTCCTGGGTCGTGCTGCGCCGGACCGTGCTGGGGCTGCAGATCTACGCCGTGGGCGGCAACGCCGAGGCGGCGCGGTTGTCGGGCATCAAGGTGTGGGGGGTGCTGCTGTTCGTCTATGCCGTGTCCGGCCTGCTGGCAGGGCTTGGCGGCGTGATGTCCGCCTCGCGCCTGTACGCGGCCAACGGCCTGCAGCTCGGGCAATCCTATGAGCTCGATGCGATCGCCGCGGTGATCCTGGGCGGCACCAGCTTTGTCGGCGGCGTCGGCTCCATCGGCGGCACCCTGATCGGCGCGCTGATTATCGCGGCACTCTCCAACGGCCTGGTGCTGCTGGGCGTGTCGGATATCTGGCAGTACATCATCAAGGGCCTGGTCATCATCGGCGCGGTCGCGCTGGACCGCTATCGCCAGAAGGGCTCGGCCCGCACCTGAGCACACGCAGGAGACAGAAGTGATCAAGCAATTCCTGATGGCAGTCGCGCTCGGCGCATGTTGCATTGCCGGTGCGACGGCACAAGCCCCGGCTGCCGAGCCATCCACGGCCGCTGCGCCGCGGCAGTTGAAGAAGGTGGGCGTCACGCTGGGCTCCCTCGGCAATCCATACTTCGTGGCGCTGGCCCACGGCGCCGAAGCCGCCGCGAAGCAGGTCAACCCGCAGGCCAAGGTCACCGTGCTGTCGGCCGACTATGACCTGAACAAGCAGTTCTCGCATATCGACAGCTTTATCGTCGCCGGCGTGGATCTGATCCTGATCAACGCCGCCGACGCGCGCGCCATCGAACCGGCCGTGCGCAAGGCGAAGAAGGCGGGCATCGTGGTGGTGGCGGTGGACGTGGCCGCAGCCGGTGCGGACGCCACCGTGCAGACCGACAACCTCCAGGCCGGCGAGCTGGCCTGCGGTTTCCTTGCCGAACGACTCAACGGCCACGGCAACCTCATCATCCAGAACGGGCCGCCGGTGTCAGCCGTGCTGGACCGCGTCAGGGGCTGCAAGGCGGTGCTGGCGAAACACCCGGACATCCGCATCCTGTCCGACGACCAGGACGCCAAGGGATCGCGCGAAGGCGGGCTCAACGTGATGCAGCTCTACCTGACGCGCTTTCCCAAGGTGGATGCCGTCTTCACCATCAATGACCCGCAGGCGGTCGGCGCCGACCTGGCCGCCCGCCAGCTCAACCGGCGCGGCATCCTGATCGCATCGGTGGACGGCGCGCCCGACATCGAGGCGGCGCTGAAGGCCGACACGCTGGTGCAGGCCTCGGCCAGCCAGGACCCATGGGCCATTGCCCGCACCGCGGTGCAGCTCGGCGTCGGCATGATGAACGGCCAGCGGCCCGCCAGGCCGGTGGTGCTGTTGCCCTCCACCCTGGTCACGCGCGCCAATGTCCGCGACTACAAGGGCTGGGCGGCGCCGAGATAGCGCCCCGGCCAAACCCGAACCCCTTTCAGACCTTCCAGGCGACATGATGGATAGCACCAAAACCGGCGCGCAGGCCCCGGATTTCGATTTCGTACTGTTCGGCGCCACCGGCGACCTGGCCCGCCGCAAGCTCCTGCCCGCGCTGTTCGACGCGCATGCGGCCGGCGCGCTGCATCCGCAAGGCCGCATTCTCGCGCTGGGCAGCCAGCCGCTGGCCCACGAGGCCTATCTTGCCATGCTCAACGACGAGGTACTGCCCGCGTTGGCGGGCAACGCCGTGGCCTCGTCGTGGCCGGCCTTCCTGGAACGCATCGTTTACCTGCAGGTCGACGCCAACACCGAGCCGGGCTTCGATGCACTGGCCGAGCTGGTGAATGCCCGTGCCGCACAAGTGGTGGTGTGCTACCTGGCCACCGCGCCACACCTCTTTGTCAGGATCTGCGAGCAGCTGGCGCGCGTCGGGCTCACCGGCCAACGCAGCCGCATCGTGCTCGAAAAACCGCTGGGCCATGACCTCGAGTCGTCCGAGGCGATCAATGCGGCGGTGGCGAAGTTCTTTGCCGAGGACCAGATCTATCGCATCGACCATTACCTGGGCAAGGAATCCGTGCAGAACCTGATGGCGGTGCGCTTCGGCAACGTCCTGTTCGAGCCGCTATGGCGGCGCGAGTGGGTCAAGGAAGTGCAGATCACCATCGCCGAGGAGCTGGGCGTGGAGCGGCGCGGCAACTTCTACGACGGCATCGGCGCGATGCGTGACATGGTGCAGAACCACCTGCTCCAGTTGCTGTGCATGGTGGCCATGGAGCCGCCTGCCAGCCTGTCCGAAGACGCGATCCGCGACGAGAAGCTGAAGATCCTCAAGGCGCTCAGGCCGATCCGGCCCGAGGACGTGGCCGAGAAGGTCGTGCGTGGCCAGTACTGCCGCGGTGCTGCCGGGGGCAACCCGGTGCCTGGCTATGTCAGCGAGCCGGGTATCCCGCCCGAGAGCCGGACCGAAACCTTCGTCGCCATCAAGGCGGAGATCGCCAACTGGCGCTGGGCCGGCGTGCCCTTCTACCTGCGCACGGGCAAGCGCATGCAGTCGCGCGTGGCGGAGATCGTCATCCACTTCCACGATGTGCCCTGCGCGCTGTTCGCGCGCCCGCTGGGCACGCCGGCGGGGAACCGGCTGGTCATCACGCTGCAGCCGGAAGAGAGCATCCGGCTCTATTTCCTGGCCAAGCAGCCCGGTGACACGCAAGCGCTGGTGCCGGCTTCGCTGGACCTGCAACGCCCGGGGGCGGGTCCGCGCGTACGCCGCATGGGCGCGTACGAGCGCCTGCTGCTGGATGTCATCCGCGGCAGGCTGGGCTTGTTCGTGCGCAGAGATGAACAGGCCCAGGCCTGGCGCTGGGTCGCTCCCATTCTCAGGACATGGGAGAACACCAACGCCCCTCCCAAGCTGTACACCGCCGGCACCTGGGGACCGGCGTCATCCAGCGCCCTGCTGTCGCGCGACGGCATGGCCTGGCATGAAGAGATGTAGTACGAATTCCCGTTCATCGCCTATCCCGATTCCCGCACTGGAGCAGCCCCCGATGTCGACGTCCCTCCCCGCCTGGCAGGCCCTGCGTGAACATGCTGCCAGCATTCGTCATGCCCATATGCGCGACTGGTTTGCAGGCCCGCACGGCCAGGTCCGCTCCGAACGCATGGCGGCTGAGGCCTGTGGCCTGACCCTTGACTACGCCAAGAACCGCGTCACCGAAGAGACCCTGGCCCTGCTGTTCGAGCTGGCCCGCGAGGCGCGCGCGTGCGAGCGGCGCGATGCCATGTTTGCCGGCGAGCCGGTCAACACCACCGAGCGCCGCGCCGCACTCCACATGGCGCTGCGTGCCCGCCCCGGCGATGGCTACCGGGCACTCGGCGTGCCGGTAGAACCCGATGTGTCGGCGGTACTCGCGCAGATGGAACGCTTCGCGCAGCAAGTGCGCAGCGGCGCATGGACAGGCTTTGACGGCCGCGCCATCACGGATGTGGTCAACATCGGCATCGGCGGTTCCGACCTTGGGCCGCGCATGGTGTGCCGCGCCCTGGTGCAGGATGAGGAAGCCGCGCCGCGCATGCATTTCGTCGCCAATGTGGACGGCTGCGAGCTGGCCCGCAAGCTGGCACGCTTGCAGCCGGCCACCACGCTGGTGATCGTCTGTTCCAAGACTTTCACTACGCTGGAAACCATGGCCAACGCGTGCACCGCGCGCGACTGGTTCCTGCGCCACGGGGCCTCGCAGGCGGACCTGGCTCGCCACTTCGTGGCCGTGTCGACCAACCGCGACGCCGTGGCGGCGTTCGGCATCGACCCGGTCAACATGTTCCCGTTCTGGGACTGGGTCGGCGGGCGCTTCTCATTGTGGTCGGCCGTCGGGCTGTCGATCGCCGTGGCGATCGGCTTTGACCGGTTCCGTCTGCTGCTTGACGGCGCACGGGCCATGGACCGGCATTTCGCCAGTGCGCCGCCCGAACAGAACCTGCCGATGATTCTCGGCCTGCTCGATGTCTGGTACCGCAGCTTCCTGGGCGCAGGCAGCCGCTGCGTAGCGCCCTATTGCGAGCCGATGGAATTGCTCCCGGCCTTCCTGCAGCAACTGGAGATGGAAAGCAACGGCAAGTCGGTGCAGCACGACGGCGCGGCGCTGCAGGCCGGCTCCGCCGCAGTGGTATGGGGCACTACCGGTACCAACGGCCAGCATGCCTATTTCCAGATGGTGCACCAGGGCTCGCAGCTGGTACCGGTGGACTTCATCGCCTGCCTGCAGCCGCACAGTGACTTGCCCGGCCACCATACCAAGCTGCTGGCCAACTGCTTTGCGCAGGGCGAAGCCCTGTTGCGCGGTCGCACCGCCGACGAGGTGCGCGCCGAAGGGCAGCTTGACGAGAGCCTGGTGCCGCATCTTGTGTTCGAAGGGAACCGTCCCAGCAACACGCTGCTGCTGCAGCAACTCGATGCCTTCCACCTGGGCGCCTTGCTCGCCCTGTGCGAGCACCGCACGTTCGTGCAGGGCATCCTTTGGAACATCAACTCCTTCGATCAATGGGGCGTGGAACTCGGCAAGAAACTGGCCGGCCCCATCGAGCGCGAACTGGAAGGCGCGCCGCCGCAGCCGCATGACGCCTCGACCGCCGCGCTGATCCGCCGCGTGCGACGCCAGAACCACAGCGCCACACCGCATCACGCCATGACAGGGACTTGCAGGGGGAGCCATGCGCCTGATTGAACCCGAGGATGCCGCCGCCCACGTCGAAGCCATGGCGCAAGCCGTGGCCGGCGAACTGGAACGTACCTTGTCCGAAAAAGGCCAGGCTTGCCTGGCGGTCTCCGGCGGTCGTTCGCCGCTGCCGCTGTTCGAGGCCCTCCGGCAGCGCGTCCTGCCCTGGGATCGAGTCAGCGTGATGCTGGTCGACGAGCGCTTGGTGCCCCTCGGCCACGCCGACAGCAACGCGCGCCTGGTGTGCGACCGGCTGCTGCGCCAGGCCGCGTCGCGCGCATCGTTCCAGCCGCCGGTCCCGCCGTTCTGCACGGAAATTGACCAGATCGACGCCGCGGAGGTCGTGGCCGAGCTGAACCGAACCTATCGCCAGCCCGATCTCGTCATCCTCGGCATGGGCGAAGACGGCCATACTGCGTCGCTGTTCCCCGATGCGCCGGAGCTGCACGAGGGCCTGTCCCTGAACGGGCCGCCGGGCTACCTGGCGCTGAGCCCTCGCGCCGCACCGCATCGTCGCGTCAGCCTGAACCTGAGTGCCCTGCTGCGCGCGAGCCGGGTCTTGCTGGGCTTCCGCGGACCGTGGAAGAAGCAGGTATTCGATGCCGCCACGCTGGAACCCACGCCGATGCTGCCGGTCAGCTACTTGCTGCATCAGCAAAGCACGCCGGTGGACGTCTACTGGACACAGTAGTCCGGCCGCGAGCCTTCTCCCTGTCAACCCAGGCGCGCAGTGCGCGTAACCACAGATACAGGATCATCGATGTCCAAGCCCTTGCCCCGCTATGTCGTCTTCGGCGAAGCCCTCACCGACATGGTTCGCCAGGCCGACGGAAGCTGGCTCGGCCTGCCCGGCGGGTCCTGCTGGAACGTGGCGCGCGTAGGCGCGCGCCTGGGCATCGACACGGCCTTTGCCGGCGCTGTCGGCCGGGACCTGTTCGGCGACGAATTGGCCCAGGCCAGCGAGCAGGCCGGCCTGGACATGCGCTTCCTGCAACGCGTCGATCGCTCGCCCTTCCTGGCCTTTGTCGCTTCGCGCCATCCCCCGCAGTACTTCTTCGTGGGTGACGACAGTGCCGACCTGCATTTCGAGCCGTCCCGGCTGCCGCAGGGCTGGCGTCAGGCGGCGCAAGTCGTTCACTTTGGCTCCATCAGCCTGGCACGTCAGCCGCTGGCCGCATGCCTGTGCCAGGAAGCCACGCACGCAGCCGGTGCCGGCAAGCGCATTGCCTTCGACCCAAACTACCGCAAACTGATGAACGCGCCGGGCTATGGCGAAGCGCTTGCACACATGCTCGGGCTGGCGTCCTACATCAAGATCTCGGATGAAGACCTGGCGGGCCTCTTTCCGGCACTGGCCCTGGAGGCAGCGCTCGCGCAGGTGCGGGCCATGGCACCGGACGCCGCCATCATGCTCACGCGCGGCGCCGACGGCCTGACCCTGCTCCAGTCCGACAGCGTGGTGGAGCAGCCAGCGTTCCAGGTGAATGTTGCGGATACCGTAGGTTGCGGGGATGCCGCGATGGGCGGGTGGATAGCCGCGGTGCTGGCCGAACCACGGCCGGACCTTGCGGCGCAGGCGCGCATGGCCGCTGCCGCCGCGGCAGTGGCTGCCGGCCATGCGGGCGCATACGCCCCCTTGCGGCAAGAATTGGACAGCCTGGCCGGCTGAACGTCTCCTCCACCTGCTGAGGCGGCCTGGCTCAATCACGCCGGCCCGCAAACTCCGTCATTCGGCCCCAATGGTCGTTACCGGAAACCAACGGCCACCCTTTACCTGATAGAGCGTCGAGGTAGGATTCTTCAGGTCGCCATTGGTATCGAAGGCAATTTTCCCCGTGATGCCGTCGTATTGCATGACCCGTAGCGCGGGCACGAATTCGCCCGGCTTCGCGGAGTTGGCCTGCCTGATCGCATGGATCGCCACCCACGTGGCGTCATACGCAAAGGGCGCATAGATCAGGCTGTCAGTACCAAAGCGCTTCCTGAACTTCAGCATGAAGGCCTTGCCTTGCGGCAGCGTATCGACAGGACGCCCGTACTCCCAGGCCATCGCACCTTCCGCAGCGGGACCTGCAATATTCAGGAAAATACTGTCGGCGATGCCACCGCTGCCGACGAACCGGGTTCGCATGCCGAGCTCCTTCATCCGTTTCGCGATGAGCGCCGCCTGGTTGTCCAGGCCAGCGAAGAACAGCAGGTCGGCGTTGGCAGCCCGGATGTTCGTCAGTTGCGCGCTGAACTCGACCGCCTTGTCGCTGGTGTACTCAGCGATCGCGATTTTTCCGCCGGCGCTCGTCACGGCCTTCTTGAACTCGTCCACGGCCCCCTGGCCAAACGCGGTTCGGTCGTCCATCACGGCAATCCGCTGCGCCTTCATGACATTGACCGCGTACTTTCCCGCCGTACCGGAGTTTTGGGTGTCCGTCGCAATGATGCGGAACACCGTCTTCGGGCCTTGATGCGTAATGGCCGGATTGGTCGCCGCAGGATGGATCATCGGTATGCCTGCGCTGGCGAAGACCCGTGCGGATGGAATGGCAACACCCGAGTTGTAGTACCCCACAACGACGGCCACACCATCGTCGACCAGCTTCTGGGCGACCTGGACGCCTATGCGGGGGTCGCTTTGGTCGTCAACCGAATGAAGTTCGAAGCGGGCCTCCCGGCCATCCAGCTTGATGTGCTGCGCGTTGGCCTCTTCCAAAGCGAGACGAACACCATTCTCGATATCCTTGCCATTGGCGGCATTGATCCCCGTTAGAGGACTGGACACACCGATTCCGACGACCATCTCTCCATATGACTGGCTCCAGGTGAAGGACAGCAACACAGCGATCAGGCCGGCAACGTACAGCCGTCGAGGAAAGTGGATCATCAGTCAACTCCGTCGACTCGGGGAATCGGCGCGGCGCTGTCACCGTCCCGCCCCTCTACCCCGATTCTAATGGCGCCGCCTTGAGGGGCGCACCTCTTTCCTGTGCTGGCGCAGCCTGGGCAAGTCAGCGTTGCAGCGACGTCTCGCCGAAGCTAGAGACAGGCTAATCCGTCAGGCACGCATGGACGACAGCCGCTATCGACGCAATCAGCATCATCGGAACCGAGATCTGATCCGGCAAGAAGTAGGCAACGGCAAGGCATGCCATGAAAAGAATCGTGACGGGCATTTCCTTCGTCCTCATTGGCTTTCGTCCTTTCCTGTCGCGAGACCCTCGTCGGCAAAGCCGCCTGGTCCTCGGCAGCCACATGTCTCGCCGACCTGACCCGCAAGCATCAACTCTCGTCGATATGGCACAAGATGCGATGGGCGAGCCGCAGGTGGGGCCGATCAATCATGGAATTTCCCAGCCTGGCCACACCCGAGGCCCCCACGCCCGAGAACGACTCGACCACCTGTCTGGCCCAGCGTACTTCCTCTTCCTGCGGGACAAAGGCCTGGTTGATGGCATCAATGTGCGCCGGGTGCGCCGCGGCCTTGGCCGAGAATCCGTCGCGCTTGGCCTGGGCAGACTCTTCTCTGATGTTCGCCGGGTCAGTCAGCCTCGTACTGACCGCATCGATGGCGTCGATCCCCGCCTGGGCGGCCGCCAGCAGGCACATGGTACGGGCCACGGAAAACGGCGCAGTCAGTTCCTTGCCTGCATGCGAGGAGAATGCGCCGAGGTCCGCGGCGAGGTCATCCACCCCCCACATCAGCGCGCGTAGCCGCATGGGTGCGTTGCGATACGACGATAATCCGAATACGCCTTCGGACGACTCGGTGGCCATCGCAATGATGGAGACTTCCCACCTGCCGTCCAACAGCGCGCATTCGAAGGCTGCGAGGAAATCGCAAAGGCGGTGCACATCATCGACACTCCGGCACTTCGGCAGCACGATTGCGTTGGGCCGGTACGGGATCACGGCGGCCAGGTCGCGCAGGATATGGCCGGACCCCAGTCCGTTGACACGCACCAGCAAGGCCGGCTGCATCGAGGCGCGATGCCGCTCCAGAAAGGCCACCAGCTTGCGCCGTGCATCGTCCTTCCCCGACTCGGGGATGGCATCTTCCAGATCGAACACCAGCCCGTCCGCTGCTGACTTTAGCGCGGACGCAAGCTTCCGGTCACTATCCGCGGGGACGAAAAGCAGTGAGCGCAAGCGCTGTGGCAAGGTGTCATGCATAAGCGTTCCGGTGTTCTTGTCAGCCGAGGCGATAGCGCCGGCAGACTGTTGTTGACGCCCGCCCTAATGCTGCGGCACGGAGCTTCCGTCCCGTACGAAAGGTGGACGAACGACCTTGGCAGGGATTCTCTTGCCGTAGACCTCGACATCGACATACGAGCCGAACTGGATCCCTGGGTTGACGAGCGCGAAAGCGATGGCGATCCGGAGCGTCGGGCTGTAGGTTGCGCTCGTCACCTTCCCGATCACTTCTCCTCCAAGACTCAGCACCGGGCTCTGTGCGCGAGCAACGGCGGCGCTTCCCTCAAAGGACAGTCCGACGAACTGCCAGTCCTGGGGGCGAGCGCGTAGCGCTGCCTTGCCGACGAAATCGCGCTCCGGCCCAAGCTCCACAGTCCAGCCCAGGCCGACGTCAAAAGGCGAGGTGTGTGGGTCCATGTCGCGCCCATGCAAGTGCATGCCGGCTTCGAGCCGAAGGGTTTCCCATGCCTCAAGGCCCGCTGCGGAGATGCCGGCCGACCGCAGCATGTCCCATACCTGAACCGCGTGCTTTGCCAGCATCATGACTTCGAACCCATCCTCGCCGGTCTTCCCCGTCCGCGCCAGCATCAGTTCCCCCACGACAGGGTCGTGCACGATCATGGAATTGAACGGCTTCACCTTTTCAGCGGCGTGTGTGGACGGAATGGCCTGAAACACCTTCCTCCGGGCATGGGGGCCTTGCACGGCGATCATTGCCAGGGGCTCCACATCCCCCGTGACAAGATCCTGGCGGCGCGGAACCAGCGTCGCCGAACTCTTCATCGCACCGATCTGCGACTGGATCCACTGAATGTCGCGACTTGCGGCGTCCGCGTTCAGGACAATACGGAACCATTCATCGTTCAGGTAGTACACCACCAGGTCACCGATGACGCCTCCCTCTCTGTTCAGCATGCACGAATAGAGTGCCTTGCCGGGAGACTTCAACTTGCCGATGTCGTTGGCAAGAACCTTGCCGAGGAGCCTTCGCGCGTCCAACCCGTATACGTCGACCACGCCCCTGTGCGAGACGTCGAACATGGCGGCATCCGCGCGAACGGTGTGGTGCTCCTCGATCTGGGATCCGTAAGCGACTGGCAGATGCCAGCCATCCACATCAGCCATCCGGGCGCGGATGGAAAGGTGGCGCTCATACAGTGGCGTGCGCAATGCGTGCAAGGTCGTCTGGCTCATCGGCGTATCAAGGTCGGTAGTCAAGCTCGCGCGATACTGCGCGTTGGATTCTCGCCCTGGCGAGCGCTCCGTGCTCCCCGGTGCTCATCCTGTCGGTCGGCGTTCGTGACTGGGCGCATGACCGAACTGCGCGCGATACGCATTGCTGAAATGGCTCGGCGAGTGGAATCCGCAAACCGCGGTAACGCGGGCGATTGACGCGCTGGTCGTGCGCAGCAGCTCGCGGGCCCGCTTCAGGCGCAGGGTCATGTAATGGTGGGTGGGCGATACGTTCAGATAAAACCGGAACATCCGCTGGAGATGCCGCTGCGACAGCCGGACAAGCCGCGCCAGTTCATCGAGCGACAACGGTTCCTCGATATTCGCCTCCATCAGCCGTACCACCTCGACCAACTCGGCCCGCGACAGGCCGACCCGCGCATCGACCGGGATCGGCTGCGGATCCGTCGCACTGCGGATCCGCTCCAGGATGAACTGCTCGGAAACCTGCGCGGCAAGCTTCTGGCCGAACCGCAAGCCTACGAGATTCAGCATCATGTCGATCGGTGCCGTGCCGCCCGTGCACGTCAGCCGATCGCGGTCGATGACGAACAACTCGTCGGCGAACCGGACCTGCGGAAACTCGCTGTGCAAGACGGACCGGTTTTCCCAATGCACGGCGCAGCGGTAACCGTCCAGCAGATGGGCCGACATCAACGCAAAGGCGCCCGTGCAGATGCCGCCCAGCGGAAGGCCTTGCCCGGCCAGCCTGGAGAGCATCGTGCGCGTACCATCGTCCACGGCGTCGCGAATGCGAATGCCGCCGCAAACGATCATGACATCGGGCAAGCCCGAGGCATCGAGCGCGCGCGTCGGCCGTACCGCGATGCCATTGCTAGCGTGCACCGGCGCCCCTTCGGGCGAATAGATCGACCAGGTGTAATGCTGGGCGCGACCGACATAGTTCGCCATGCGCAGCACTTCGACCGCGCTCGAGAACGCGATCATCGAGAAATCGGGCAACGTCAGGAAGCCGAAATGCGCCAGCGACGACATCGAAGTGGGTGCGCTGTCGGGCAGCGCGGCGGCAACGGCGCTCACGTCAGTCTCCTGGCGAACGGAGGAGCCGGGGATCAGGCTTGCGCCGTCGCTGTCTTGGCGCAAAACAGTTGCCTGAGCCCAGAGAAAAGCGGTGCCTTGGCGGTGCCGGGTGCGCGGCCGAAGCTTTCCGTAATGCGGTCGAGAATAATGGCCAGTAGCACCACCGAGAGGCCGCTTTCGAAGCCCAGGCCGATGTCGAGCCGCTGGATGCTGGCGAGCACCTCGTTGCCCAGGCCGCCCGCCCCGACCATCGATGCGATGATGACCATTGACAGCGCCATCATGATCGTCTGGTTCACGCCCTGCATGATCGACGGCAGCGCGTTCGGGAACTGCACCTTGTACAGCAATTGCCACGGCGTGCAGCCGAACGCATAGCCCGCCTCGACGATCTCCATGTTCACCTGTCGGATTCCCAGGCTCGTCAGGCGCACGGCCGGCGGCATGGCAAAGATCACCGTGGAAAGGATGCCCGGCACGCGGCCCAGGCCGAACAGCATCGCGGCAGGAATCAGGTAAACGAACGCAGGCATGGTCTGCATCAGGTCCAGGATCGGACGCACGACGGCCGCCACCACCCTGCTCTTCGCCGCCCAGATGCCCAGCGGAACGCCAAGCAGCAGACTGATGATCGTCGACGACAGCGTGAGGCCCAGCGTGATGACAGTCTGATCCCAGAACCCGGTGGCAAAGATCACGAACAGCGACGCGGCAGTGAAGAGTGCAAAGCGCCAGCCGACCCGCCAGAGTCCAATGCCGATGAAGATCGCCATCATCAGCCACATCGGCACGGCCTGGAGGCTGCGCTCGATCAGTGCGGCGAGGCCCTCGATCGCGCGCCCGACGGTGTCGAACGTCGCCGCGTCGTGGTCGAGCAGGTAATGGACAGACTGGTCGACCCAGTGGCCGAGCGGGAGGGATTCAGACATGGTGACCTCTCAGGTGCGTGATAGCTTTGAGGATGACGGCACGGTCTACCGACCCGCAGTAGCAGCCATTGTCGTCGACGACCGGCAGCGCATTCGGGCTCGCGACGACGCGCTCGACAACGTGTTCCAGCGATGCATTGCGACGGATGCTTTCCACGGGCCGCACGCTTTCCTTTGCATCGCGCATGACGCAGCCACGGACCTTGCGCTGGGCATCCAGCACAAAGGCATAGGCGGCGTGTCCGTTCAGCGTCGCAGCAATGCTCGCCGCATCGAGCTTTGACACGACCGGCACGGCGTCTTTCTGCATCAGGTCGCCGGCGGTCAGGTAGCGGCTGGTATCGATACCGTCGAAGAACGTGCGGACGTAGTCGTCGGCCGGCTTCGCAATGATCTCCTGCGGCGTGCCAACCTGCACCAGCCGGCCGCCTTCCATGATCGCGATCCGGCTGCCGATGCGCAGTGCTTCCTCCAGATCGTGCGACACGAACATGATGGTGCGGCGATGCTCCTTCTGAAGTTGCAGCAGCACGTTCTGCATTTCCTTGCGCTTGAGGGGATCGAGCGCGGAGAACGCTTCATCCATGATCATCAGGGACGGATTGACGGCAAGCGCCCGGGCAAGGCCGACACGCTGCTGCATGCCCCCCGACAACTCGCGCGGCAGCTTCTGCGCAAACGTCGAGAGCCCCACCTGCTCGAGCACATCCATCGCTCTGCGCTCGCGCTCCTTCCTGCCGACGCCGGCGACCTCCAGCCCGAACGCGGCATTCGACAGCACCGTGCGCTGTGGCATCAGCGCGAACGACTGGAACACCATGCTCATGTCCTTGCGACGCAGCGCGATCAGTTCAGAGCGGCTCACGGCGGCTACATCGCGGCCACCGATCAACACCTTCCCGGCTGTCGGTTCGACCAGCCGGTTCACGAGGCGGATCAGCGTTGACTTGCCGGAGCCGGACAGGCCCATCAGCACGAAGATCTCGCCTTCCTTGACATCGAACGAGACGTTATGGACGCCGACCACCTGGCCGGTGCGCCTGAACACTTCGTCCTTCGTCGACCCGGCGGCGAGCATGTCCAGCGCCTGTTGCGGATTACTTCCAAATACCTTGCACAGACCTTCGACCACGACCTTGGGACTATCCATCGAAACCTTCTCCTGGTCCTGCGGGGACTCATACGTCATATGGCATGCCCGCGCCTCTTGCGTTTGAAAGGCGCTGACGGTGCATTGCTACCTCTTCCCTGGAATGCTCCGGTTAACCCGGTTCGTCGCATCGCAAACAGATATCGTGCGATCCCCTACATAGTTGCCAGAAAAGGCCGTCCCCAGCCGATGAATTCCGACAAGTGCTTGCGCAAATGCGACACCGACAATCGGCGCAACCGATTGTCTGCGCCTGCTTGCCAGCATGCGACGTCCAATCGATCGATTGCGACCCGCTGCACCAGTGCGCTCAAGGCTCAGGCGTCGCGCCCGCCAATCTTCACTGGCGCACCGATACCAGCCACGCGGCGCTTCGGTTCTATCCGGCCTGCCCATTGTCCTGCTCTACTTCGCGCATGGCACGCGCGTGCGCACAAGGCGCCCGCAGGCCACCCTCAATGAAAGGAATCCCATGGACGCCCTGCCTCGTTCGCAATCATTCATCCTCACGCTGTCGTGCCCGAGCGCCCCGGGCCAGGTGGCCGCGGTGGTCGGCCTGCTCGAGCGCCACCATTGCTATGTCGACGCGTTGACCGTCTTCGATGACGACCTGAGCAACCGCTTCTTCTTGCGCTGTGTATTCCATCCGGCGCAAGCACAAACGCTGGACGTCGACGTATTGCGGCAGGAGTTCACGCCGATTGCAGACGACTTCGGCATGCATTGGGCGATCCACGACGCGCTCGCCCGACCGAAGGTACTGATCATGGTGTCCAGGCTTGAGCATTGCCTCGCGGATCTGCTGTTCCGCTGGCGCATGGGTGAGCTGGAAATGGACATCGTCGGGATCGCCTCGAACCATCCGGACCTGGCCCCGCTTGCACAGCAGCACGACCTCCCTTTCCGGCATTTCCCGATTACGCCCGAGACCAAGGCACAGCAGGAGGCCGGGTGGCTTGACTTCTTTGAATCGAGCGGCGCAGAACTTGTGATTCTCGCGCGCTACATGCAGGTGCTGTCCGCCGAGACCAGCGCGGCCCTCGCCAATCGCGCGATCAATATCCACCACTCCTTCCTGCCCGGCTTCAAGGGCGCGAAGCCGTATCACCAGGCGCATGCGCGCGGCGTGAAGCTGATCGGCGCCACCGCGCATTTCGTCACCGACGATCTCGACGAGGGCCCCATCATCGAGCAGTCCGTCGAACGCGTCGACCACTCGTACCGGCCCGAGCGACTGCTTGCCGTCGGGCGCGACGTCGAATGCATCACGCTTTCCCGCGCCGTCAAGGCGTTCATCGAGCGGCGGGTGTTTCTCAATGGAGACCGGACCGTCGTCCTTCCGTGACCGCAAAGCAAAGCGGCCACGATCGAAATGCGATCGTGGCCGGCGTTGCTTGATCTCCTGGCTTCGCTTTATGAATCAGTGCTCGGCGTCGAGCCACGTATTCACGCGGTCCCCATTCGCTGAGATCCACGCATCGGCGGCCGCGTCCGGCTTTGTGCCGCCCTGGATCGCCAGCATCACGCTATCGATTTCGCCCGGCTTCCACTGGAACTTCTTCAGGAATGCGACAACCGGCTTTGCCTTTGTCTCCAGCCCCGGGTTCACGATGTTGTCGACATGCTCGGCATCCCCGAACACCTTCTTCGGATCCTCGAGGAAGCGCAACTTCCACTTGGCGAACATCCAGTGCGGCGCCCACCCCGTCACGATCACCGGCTTGTTCGCGTTCATCGAGCGCGCCAGTTCGGCGGTCATCGCACTGCCCGAGCTTGGCATCAGCGAATAACTGAGCCCATAAGTCTTGATGGCCTCGGCGGTCTTGCGCATGACGCCAGCGCCGGCATCGATGCCAACGATGCGCCCTTCGAACGTCGCCTTCTGTGCGTTCAGGTCGTCAATGCTCTTCGCACTCACGGATGCGGGAACGATCAGGCCAATCCTGGCCTCGGTAAAGTTCGGGCCGAGATTGACCACCTTGGTCTTAAACTGGTCCCAGTACGCGCCCTGCGTCACCGGCAGCCAGGCCGAGAGGGTCGCATCGAGATCGCCGCGTGCGACGCCCTGCCACATGACGCCCGCTGCCAGGGGCACGAGCTGCACCGGATACCCCAGCTTCTTCTCGATGATCCGCGCCGCCACGTTCGTCGTCGCGACGCTGTCATCCCACCCCTCGACGTAACCGATCTTCAAGGGCGGTTTGGAATCCCCCAGCGCAAACGCGCTCCAGGTCAACATCACCGACGCCGCGCCGGTAAACAACAGCTTTGAGAGAAGCTTCATGGCATGTCTCCATTGGCCGGAGCGGAACTGCCCCGTGTACGTACAATCGTCGAGAGAGGCGCGACGGATGTCATTGGCCGGCAACCGGGTGGCCGGCGGCCGCCTCACTTGTCAATGATGAGATCCGTCAATGGCTTGCTGCAGCACAGCAGCACCATGCCTTGATCGATCTCGCGCTGGCGGATCCCGCCGTTGTGCTTCATTTCCACCTGGCCGGATACGAGCCGGACCTTGCAGGTGCCACACATGCCCTGCGTGCAAGAGGCCGCCAGCCGCACGCCCGATTGCCGCGCCGCTTCCAGCACATGCTGCCCCGATCCGCACAGGATCTCCCGCTGGCTCTTTGCAAAACAGACGCTGAACTGCGCCGCCACCGCATCGCCGTTTGCCACCGGTTCCGCGTCGGCATCAGGCGCTTCGGCCGCGGCCTCGGCCTCGGCCGCCAGCGTCTCGAAAGAAAAGCTCTCCTCGTGGTAGCGACCGCGATCGAATCCCGCCTCGTCGAGCAGCTCGCGCACGGCCTTCATGTAAGGCGCCGGCCCGCATGTGAAGATCTCGCGCTCCATGAAGTCCGGCGCGATCAGCTTCAGCAGCGGCAGGGACAGGAACCCCGTCACGCCTGGCCAACTAGTACGCGCACCGAGCCGCTCACAGACAAAGGTTGTGCGGAAGTTCGCGTGGTTGGAGGCGATCAGGTCGAGTTCGCGCGCGAAGATGATGTCATCCGGCGTGCGGGCGCTATGCACGAACATGATGTCCCGGTCCTCGCCCAGATCATGATGCGCGCGACTCATTGACATCAGCGGCGTGATGCCCGAACCCGCCGACAGGAACAGGAACTTGCTGGCCGGATGCCGCGCGCACGTGAACTCGCCGGCGGGACCCAGCACGCGGATCGGCGCACCCGGCTTCAGGTTGTCGTGCAGCCAGTTCGACACCTTGCCGCCCGGCACCCGCTTGACGGTGATCGAGATCGTGTGCGGCCGCGCCGGTGACGACGAGATCGTGTAGCAGCGGTTGATCGTTTCGCCCTCGATATCGAGTTCAAGCGTGATGAACTGGCCCGGCTCGAACACGAACGCGCGCCCTTCCGGTGAACGGAAGAAGAAGCTCTTCACGTCGTGCGTTTCGTGCCGCACGTGGCAGCACACCAGCGTCTCCTCGACGTCGCTCGTCCAGCGCTCGGGGAGCGCGCTCCAGAACGCCGGGCGCGTCACCCGGCAGTCGGCCGGCTCGAACTGGACCGCATCGCGCATCATCTCCATTTCCGCCTCTTTCGCTTCGCTGTTTCCTGTTTGCGTACTCGCCTGCCTGCTGGCCTGTTCGCGGCTTGTTCACGGCCTAGGCGCCGATCTGCTCGGCCAGCCGGCGGACATACCACGCCGAGAACTTCTCGACGAGGCCCTCGGTGAACGGCGAGTACGGGCCCGGCTCGTATGCGCTGTCAGCCGAGCCGCGCTGCGAGTACTCGACAAGCACCCGGTCCTGATCGTTGGTCGCGTTCCAGACCGCCGTCAGGTTCTTCACGTCGTAGTCGACGCCTTCGCGCGCGTCCCTGTGGACAAGCCACTTGGTGCGCACCAGTGTTTCGCCGGCCGATAGCGGGATCACCGAGAACGTGACGATGTGGTCGCTCATGAAGTGATGCCACGAGTTCGGCTGCGTCCAGAACGAGAGCCCTCCCAGGTCGGCCTGCTTGAACTGGCCAAGCAGCTTCTTCGAGGCGACCTTCGCGTCGAGTGTCTGCGACTCTCCGCTGCGGTCCAGCGGCAGGCGCTGTGTGCGGAAGCCCGTCGTTTCCAGCAGGCGCTCGACCTCGGCCGACGGCAGTCCCATCGCTTCCCACTGCTTGGCGCGCTCGGTACAGGTCTGCTCGAACGCTTGCATGCCCTCGGCATTGGCTGGCGAGTGCTGATAGCCGAATCCGTACTCGTACAGCGAGATGGTCAGCTCGGGATGGTTTGCCACGCAGTGATAGCACTCGCGGTTGTTCTCCATCGTGAGCTTCCAGTTGCCCTTTTCGATAATGTCGACCTGCGCGGCGATCTTCGTGTTCGGCAAATCGTGCGGCAGCAGGTACGGTTCCATCGCGGCACGCAGCGCGGCAAAATCGGCGGGCGGTTCGTCCGCCAGGCAGACGAAGATCAGGCCTGCGAGGTTCTGTACATGGACGGACTTGAGGCTGTGCTTGCAGCGGTCGAACTTCTCGCCCATGTGCTCGGCGAAGATCAGGTTGCCGTTCAGGTTGTAGGTCCAGCTGTGATACGGGCAGACGATGTTGCCGACCGTGCCCTTGTCCTCGTTGCACAGCCGCGCACCGCGGTGACGGCACACGTTGTGGAACGCACGCACCTGCATGTCGTCGTCGCGCACGATCAGGATCGAGTCGTGGCCCAGCTCGACGGTCACGTAATCGCCTGGCTCGGGCACGTCGGGCTCGACCGCCACCTGAATCCAGTGCTTGCGAAAAATGGCCTCCATGTCGAGGGCAAAGATCTCCTCGCTCTGATAGAAGGGTGCCTCGAGGCTGTAACCCTGCTTGCGCCGTTCCACCAGCGTACGAATGTCTGCCGATACCGATACGTTCATCGTTTTGCTCCGGATTCCCTGCATTCCTGGTTTGTTTGCCAACAGACCGGCAACATCAGTAGTCAATGAGTTGATGCTCGCGCAAGTACGCGAGGATGACTTGTGCTTTTTCGACCGAAGTCCCACTGTTTACGACGTTGCCGCCACGGCTTTCAGTGGTCGTCGCCGACAGCATCCGGGCGTGCCCGCTGCGCTTCTCGGCGGCGGCGAGCCTGACAGGCTTGCGTTCGGGAGCGCCCACCGTCCATGCGGCGGCATCGGCGTCTTCGTATCGTGCGGCGGGCGCCGTCCGGACCGCGCCCGCGCGCAGCCGTGCATACGCATAGTGCGGCTGCGCGCTCGCGAGTGGATGGACGGCCACCACGGCGGGCAGCACCGCCTCGACGCGCCGGCGCACACCCTTGGGCAGGAACTGCCGCACGGTGACGCGCCCGTGCGCGGTATCGACGTCGACAGCCGCGCCAACCAGCGGGCGGCCCAGCGCGGCGGCGACCTGGTACGGCAGCATCCCGGTGTCGTACGCGCCTTCCGCGCGCGTGCCGGTCAGCACGAGGTCGTAATCCTTGACGCGCGCGGCCAGTGTGCGTCCGGCATCTCCCCCGGCACCGCATGCGAGCACCTCGACCTCGCGTGCGCCGAGCGCCAGGTAGTCGGCAAGCGCCGGCTCGGCGGCATCGCCCGCGTGCAGCACGGCCAGCTGTGCACCATGCTTGCCCGCGAGCGCCAGGGCGATCCCGAGCGCCGCCGCGTCGTTGCGGCTGTAGCGCGTGGCACCGCTGACCGGCTGGCGGCCGACGGACACCAGCACCGCGATGCGTCGGATAGCTTGGGGGGCGTTCATGCTGCGGCTCCTAGGGGTTCGCGCACGCTGGCCGTGGCCGGCGTTCGTCCGTTCGCGCGGCGCGCGGCCTGCACCGCGTCAATCAGCGCCGCGATGGTCTCCTTCGCGTCGCCGACGATGGTCAGGTTCGCGCGCTTGGCGATGGGTGCGCTGCCGTCCTGGTTGACGGCGATCACATGACGGCAGTCCTTGATGCCCTGCAGGTGCTGCACGGCGCCCGAGATCCCGAAGGCGATATAGACGCTCGCCTCGACGGTCTTGCCGGTCGCGCCGACCTGCTTGTCGCGCGTGAAATGGCCGTTGTCGACGGCGACGCGGCTCGCGGCGATCGCCGCGCCGAACACGCCGGCGAGCTGTTCGAACGCGCCGATGTCGGCCACGCCGTTGCCGGCGGACACGATGAAGTCCGCTTCCTCGAGTGCGACCTGTGCGGCATCGATCTCGTCCAGGCCCAGATCGCGGTACGGCTGCGAGCCGTCGCCGATCCCGAGCAGGAAGTCGCCGGACAGCGACTGGCCCGCGCCGATGAACGGCAGCTTCGTGTCGACCGCGCCCGGTGCGAGCAAGATCACGTCGGGAAGCGAGCGTGTCGCGAACGCACGCTTCGCCTGGGCATAGGCGCCAACGTGATGCGCGTCGATCTCGACCACTTGCGTCGCGACGCTCGTACCCGTCGCCGCGGCATAGCGGCGGCCGAGATCGCCGTCGCCGGTCGGGTTATCAGGCAGGAAGACATGCTTGGGCGACAACGCCGCCGCGCAGGCCAGCAAAGCCCGCAATTCGGCATCGGGCGCAAACGCGCGGCGATCGAACGCCGGCAGCACGATGACCTTGTCGGCGCCAAGCACCGCCGCGTCGTCCTTCAGCTCGCCGAACACCAGCAGCGCGACCTCGGTCTGCACGTCGGCAAGCAACGCGGCCGCGGCGAGCACCTGGCACGCGTGATCGTCGAGCGCGCCGCGCTCGCTGTGCGCGGCGACCAGCAGTACGTGCTGCGGATCGCCGACCTGGCGGCGCGGCCTGGCCGCTGGCGCTCCGTGCGCGTGCGCGGCCCAGTGCGCGGTGTTCGGATCCGCGCTGCCGGTCTCGCCCAGCGTGATCCTTCTCAGGCCCGCCGCCGTCACGACGAAGGGCCGGCGCGGATCGATACGTGGAATCTTGTTCATCGAGTCACTCCAGCGAGGCCGCAACGAGTTCGGCTACATCGAGCACTTCCGGGCGCGGCCCGACCACGCCTTCCAGCATTGCCGTGCAGTTCGGGCACCCGACCGCAACGACTTCCGCGCCCACGGCTTGCGCATCGGCGATGCGGATATCGGGAATGCGCTGCTTGCCCGGAATGTCGGTCAGCGGTGCTCCGCCCCCGCCGCCGCAGCAGCGGCCGCGCATGCCGTTGCGCTCCATCTCCACGACCTTGATGCCGATCGTCTTCAGCAGCTTGCGCGGCGCTTCGGTCTCGCCGTTGTAGCGGCCGAGATAGCATGGGTCGTGATAGGTCGTGCGCTTCTCGCGCAGCGCCTCGACGGCCTTCGGCGCGATGCGGCCGCTGTCGGCCAACTCGGCCAGATAGCTCGTGTGATGCTTGACCGTGACGCGCAGGCCCAGGGCGCGATACTCGTTGCGCAGGCTGTGCATCACGTGCGGATCCGCCGTCACGATCTGCCCGAATGACAGGGTCCCGAGCGTGCCGATCAGGCGCTTCGCCATCTGCTGGAACGTCGCCTCGTCGCCAAGCCGGCGGGCCACATCGCCCGTGTCGGTTTCCGCGCCGCCAAGCACGGCATAATCGACGCCGGCCTTGTTCAGCACCTTCACGAAGGCCCGCAGCGTGCGCTGATAGCGCATGTCGAAGGCGCCTTCGCCGGCAACGATCAGCACGTCCACCGACTTGCCACGCTGTGCCACGGGCGCATTGAGGTCGACCGACCAGTCATAGCGCGCCGCGGTGTCATAGCCGCCCATCGTGCCGGTCTCGCGCAGGTTTGCGAGCACTTCGGCGCCCTTGCCCGGTACGGTGCCATGGACGAGCGTCTGGTTGCGGCGCATGTCGACAATCGCATCGACATGCTCGATCAGCATCGGGCATTCCTGCACGCAGGCCCGGCAGGTCGTGCACGACCAGAGCGTCTGCGCTTCGATCAGGCCCGACACGATCGGGCCATTCGGCTCGCCGCGATGGCGGCCGATGGCGATCCCGGGCGTCGCGCTGCCGGCGTAGGCGGCGTCGGTGCCGCCCGCCATGCCGACCACGAGATCCTGGATCAGCTTCTTCGGATTGAGCGGCTGCCCCGAGGCAAACGCGGGACACGCGGCCTCGCACTTGCCGCACTGCACGCAGGCGTCAAAGCTCAGCAGCTGGTTCCAGCGGAACTCGACGGGCCGGGCAACGCCGTACTCCTGCTTTTCGATCTCTGGCAGCTTGAGCGCGGTTGGCGGCGTGGCGGTGCCGCTGCCGGTGTACGCGTCGGCCTTGCCCGCGAACCGCTCCTGGCGCGGATGAAACGCCAGATGCATGAGGCCCGCAATCGCGTGTTTCATCGGGCCGCCTCTTGCCGCGCCGAATGTCATCGCGAAGGCGCCGGCGCCGATCAGCAGCGCGCAGATCACCGCAAACGCGCCCGACATCAGGTCGGCCGGCACCGCCACGAACAGCACCAGGCCGAGCGCAAACGAACCGAGCAGCCAGGGCAGCGTGTTCCACGGCCCCTTGGACAGGCGTGCGGGCACATCCTTCGCGGCGCGGCGGCGCCAGACGAACACCACGCCAATCAACATCGCTAGTGCCGCGGCGAACGTCGCCTTGTCAAGCCATGGCGAGTAGATCGCGAGACCGTAGTTGACGAACACGAGTGCCAGCGCGGCCAGCGCCCCGCCCGCCGTGGCGACGTGCGTCTTCGCAATGTACGGATCGCGGGCGACAACGTGGTGCAGGTCGACGAAATAGCGCTTGGGGATCGCCAGCAGGTTCATGATGCCGAACGATCCGGGCGCAGTGGCCCGCCCCAGACGCCAGTACGACGCGCGCTTCACGACCGCGAAAGCGAGCCCCGCCACCGACAGCCAGAGCAGAACGGTAATCAGGAGGGACGGATTCATGGTCAGAAGTCCTTCGCGAGCCGCAGCGCGTCGTAGATCGCGCCGTGGATGTTGTGCATCGAGATGCAGTCGCCGACGCGGAACAGCAGGAAGCGGCCATTGCCAAGCGTTTCGGACAGGCACGGCTGCGGCTCCGACGCAAACAGCTTGTGCACGTCGACCTGGCCGCGGTTGACCGATTCCGGCTTGAGCTTCCAGTACAGCGCGTCGTTCGGCGTCGAGCCGTTCTCGATCACCACCTGGTCGACCGCACGCTCCTCCTGCTCTTCGGTGTACTCGTTGCGCAGCACCGCGATCGTCTTGCCGTCCTCCTTGTAGACGCGGTCCAGCCAGTAGTTCGGCGTATGGATCACGCCCTGCGCATACAGGCGGCGATAGAAGATCGGGAAGGTCGTGCCGCCGCAGTCGTCGGCAACCTTGACGTCGGGCGTCACGATCTCGACCTTCGCACCGCGGCTGGCCAGATAGTCCGCAACGCCCGCGCCGGCGTGCGTGCTCACGCCGTCGTAGACCAGCACGTTCTCCTTAGCCTCGACGTTGCCGGCCAGTACGTCCCACGAACTGACCGCGAGACCCTCGGCCACGGCCCAGCCAGGGACCTGATCGGAGAATGCCCGGCCGCCCGTGGCGAGCACGATGATGTCCGGCTTCTCCGCCATGATCATCTTCGCATCCGCTTCCACGCCCAGGCGCCGGTCGACGCCAAGGCGTTTGGTCTCCATGTCGAACCAGCGCACGATGCCCTGCATCTGCTCGCGCTGCGGCGCCTTCGAGGCGAGCAGGATCTGGCCGCCCACTTCGGTGTGCTTCTCGAACAGCACCACGTCATGGCCGCGCGAGCGCGCGACGCGTGCCGCCTCCAGCCCCGCGGGCCCGGCACCGACCACGACGACCTTGCGCTTGGGCCCGCGCGACTTCTCGATGAGGTGCGGCATCGTGGCTTCGCGCGAGGTCGCCGCGTTCTGCACGCACAGCACGTCAAGGCCGTTGTACTGGCGGTCGATGCAGTAGTTGGCGCCGACGCATTGCTTGATCTCGTCCTCGCGGCCGTCGCGAATCTTGATGACCATGTGAGGATCCGCGATCTGCGCGCGCGTCATGCCGACCAGGTCGACCATGCCGTTGGCGAGCAGGCGCTCGGCCTGGCCCGCGTCGCGAATGCTCTGCGCGTGCATCAGCGGCACCTTGATCACCGACTTGATGCCCGCGGCCAGATGCACGAACGGCTCGGGTGGCAGCGCCATCGGCGGCATGCAGTTCGCGAGCGTGTTGTGCGTGTCGGCGCCGGAGCCGATCACACCGAGATAGTCGATGAGCCCCGACTCGGACATTGCCTGCGCGATCTCCTTCAGTTGCTCATGATCGAGGCCGTCTTCATGGAACTCGTCGCCGCACATGCGCAGCCCCACACAGAAGTCCTTGCCAACCGCCTCGCGCACGGCCTGCAGCACCTCGACGCCGAAGCGCAGCCGGTTCTCCAGGCTGCCGCCCCACTCGTCGGTGCGGAAATTCGTGCGCGGGCTCCAGAACTGGTCGATCAGGTGCTGGTGCGCGGCCGAAATTTCGATGCCGTCCATGCCGGCGTCCTTCACGCGCCTGGCTGCCGCCGCGAAGTCGGTGATGATGCGGCGGATCTCCTCGGGCTCGATGATCTTCGCATTGCCGCGGTGCACAGGCTCGCGTACGCCGGACGGCGACATCAGGTGCGGCCAGTGCTCGCCGTGGAACGCCGAGCGGCGTCCCATGTGCGTGGCCTGAATCATGATCTTGGCGCCGTGCCTGTGCATCGCTTCAGCCAGGCGCGAGAGTGGATCGATAATCTTGTCGGTCGAGAGATTCACCGACTTCCACCAACCCTGGGGACTGTCGATCGACACGGGGCTCGAGCCGCCGCAGATCGCCAGGCCGACACCGCCCTTCGCCTTCTCCTCGTAATAGCGAACGTAGCGGTCGCCAGGCAAGCCGCCCGGCTCGGCATACACTTCCGCGTGCGCCGTGCTGACGATCCGGTTGCGCAGCGTCAGCTGGTTAAGCTGCAAAGGTTTGAACAGGTGGGGATAACGCATCGCGGACGACCTCTGGCGTTGGTGTGTCTGGTATTTGTCGTAGTGCGGAAGGGCTTCGGTGTCAGCGCGAGATCGGCGACACTTCGAACACGCAGTGATCGTGCCCTTCGGCGGCGCACTGCACTTCCTTCGATTGCGCACGCGGAGCGCCCTTGCCCGCGGCGGACGTGTCGTTGACCCAGTCCATCGCGCCGGCGAACCAACCGGCGAACATGTAGCAAAGCTTGCCGCTCTGCCCGGGCTGCTGGAGCACGAATGACGAGTGGCGCAGTGCGATGCGCGCGCTCGCCGTCGCCGGATCGGCCTCCAGGATCGAGAACAGGCCCCAGCCACGCTGCGACAACCGCTTCAGGTAGTGCTCGAACACGGCCATGCCGCTGATATCGTGCAACTGCGCTTCCTTGTCGCACCAGTGGTAGGCGGACTTGTAGCCGGCCTTGTAGAGGATCTCCGCGTAGGTATCGCGGCCGAGCGCCTCTTCGATGGCGACATGGTTGTTCGTGAAGAAGTGGCGCGGCACGTAAAGCATCGGCAGCGCATCGGTGGTCCAGACACCGGTTTCGGGATCAACGTCGATCGGCAGTTGCGGTTGCATCGTGGTAACTCCGTGAGGAAAAGGCCGCTTGTATCGGTTGCGCAGGCGCGGCGTCGCCCGCGAGCCCGCGCATTGCGCGCGGGCTCGTCCCGTATTGATGTGATTCAGCTAACAGATGGCGCGGTGTCAAGCGCCCCAGACGTCCCTGAAGACGCGCACCCAGTTGCCGCCCATGATCTTGCGGATGCGCGATGGCTTCCAGCCCGCGCGCTCCATCGCCGCGGTCAGGTTCGGGAACTCGCCGATCGTGCGGATGCCTTCGGGGTTGATCACCTTGCCGAAGTTGGTGAGGCGCCGATAGCGGCCCTTGTCGTGCGTCAGCATGTCGAAGAATTCGGTGCTGTAGCCCTGGGTGAAGTCGGTGCCGATGCCGACCGCGTCCTCCCCGATCAGGTTGACGACGTAGTCGATTGCTTCGATGTAGTCGTCGACCGTCGCTTGGATCCCGCGCCTGAGGAACGGCGCGAACATCGTCACCCCGACGAAGCCGCCGGCGTCGGCGATCTCCTTCAGCTGCGCGTCGCTCTTGTTGCGCGGATGCTCCTTGAGACCGGACGGCAGGCAGTGCGAGTAGCACACCGGCTTCTTCGAGAACGCAATCGCCTCCGACGACGTGTTGCCGCCGACGTGCGACAGGTCGACCATGATGCCGACACGGTTCATCTCCGTGATCACCTCGCGGCCGAAGTCCGACAGCCCGCCATCACGCTCGTAGCATCCGGTTCCCACCAGGTTCTGCGTGTTGTAGCAGAGCTGCACGACACGGACGCCCATGTCGGCGAAGGCTTCGATGTAGCCGAGGTTGTCCTCGAAGGCGTGGGCGTTCTGGAAGCCGAGGATCACGCCGGTCTTGCCTTCGTGCTTGGCGCGCTGGATGTCGTCGGTGGTGCGCACGAGCGTCAGCAGTTCGCTGTTGTCGCGAATCGCCTGCTTCATCAGCGCGATGTTGTCGACGGTCCTGGTGAAGTTGTCCCAGACCGAGACCGTACAGTTCGCGGCTGTGACGCCGCCTTTCTTCATGTCTTCGAACACCGACCGCTCGAACTTCGAGATGTTCAGGCCATCGATGATGATGCTGTCCTGGTGCAGGGGGCTCATAGGTCGTTCCAGTCCGTTCGGCGGGTCAGTAGATCGGGAAGCGCTCGCACAGCGCGAAGATCTGGCGGCGCACGCGCTGCTCAGTGGGGGCGTCGCCGTCCGGATTCGCACGCAGCGATTCGAACACCTCCAGGATCAGGCGGCCGATCTCGCGGAACTCCCCGACGCCGAAGCCGCGCGTCGTGGCGGCCGGTGCGCCGAGCCGGATGCCCGACGTGATGGTCGGCTTCTCGGTGTCGAACGGGATGCCGTTCTTGTTGCAGGTGATGCCGGCGCGCTCCAGCGCCTGCTCGACCTGCGTACCCTTGAGGCCCTTGGGGCGCAGGTCGACCAGCAGCAGGTGGTTGTCGGTGCCGCCGGTCACGAGGTCGACGCCGCCCTCCTTCAACACTTCGCCCAGCGCCTTCGCGTTGGCGAGGACGTTGTCGATGTAGGTCTTGAACTCCGATGTCAGCGCCTCGCCGAACGCGACGGCCTTGGCCGCAATCACGTGCATCAGCGGCCCCCCTTGCAGCCCCGGGAACACCGCCGAGTTGATCTTTTTGGCGATGTCTTCGTCGTTGGTCAGCACGAAGCCGCCACGCGGGCCGCGCAGGGTCTTGTGCGTGGTCGATGTGACGACGTGGGCGTGCTCGACTGGATTCGCATGGCGGCCGGCGGCGATCACGCCCGCGATGTGGGCCATGTCCACCATCAGCTTCGCGCCGACGCTGTCGGCGATCGCGCGGAAGCGGGCGAAGTCGAGCTGGCGCGGATACGCGGAGAATCCGGCGATGATCAGGCTCGGCTTGTGCGCCTTCGCCAGCGCTTCGACCTGGTCGTAGTCGATCAGCATCGACTCCCGGTTGACACCATACTGCACGGCGTTGAACCACTTGCCCGACAGAGCCGGCTTGGCGCCATGGGTCAGGTGGCCGCCCGCGTCCAGCGACATGCCGAGCACGGTGTCACCGGGCCTGGTCAGCGCGAGCATGACCGAGCCATTTGCCTGGGCGCCCGAGTGCGGCTGCACGTTGGCATAGCTGGCATGGAACAGCTGCTTCACGCGCTCGATCGCGAGCGCCTCGACTTCGTCGGCGAATTCGCAGCCGCCGTAGTAGCGCTTGCCCGGGTAGCCTTCGGCATACTTGTTGGTAAGTACCGATCCCTGCGCTTCGAGCACCGCACGCGACACGATGTTTTCTGACGCGATCAACTCGACTTGCGACTGCTGGCGCTCGAGTTCCTTCGAGAGGGCGCCGCGAACCAGCGCATCGCGCTCGGCCAGGGGCTGCGAGAAGAAAGACTGAGTGTTCGACATAGAGGTCCGTGTGGAATGGAAATGCTGACGGGGGGCGAAAGGCCCGCTGCGCCAGGCTTTCCAGCCGATCGGCGCAGCGTTGCCGACGGATCTATTCTTGTCGTTCGCGCTCCCGCCCGATTGATGAATTCAGACGCGTTCTTTTCCATTTCCGCCATGCGCGTCCGATTTTCACAAGTGGCCATGGGATGCACTGAGACGGTGCGCGAGGCGCGATGCGCGGGCAGCGTTTCTCGATTGCAGTGCAACACGCTCGGTGCGCACCATGTCTTCGTTGACGCACCCTGTTGACTGGCTAGGGTTTCGCCGTATGGCACGCTAGTTGCGGCTGACATAACAATGAAATACAAAGAGCAGCCAGTCCTTTTCCCGAGGACTGGACATGCACCTTAAAAATCCGAAGGACGCCCCCACCCATGTCGACCGACCGCTCCGCGTCGTTAGCTCACTTCGCGTTCATGCCGCTGCCCAACTTCACGATGATCGCGTTCACCAACGCGATCGAGGTCCTGCGCATGGCCAATTACCTGAGCGGCCAGGAACTGTACCGCTGGACCATCATCAGCCCGGAGGGCGGGCCGGTGACAGCGAGCAACGGCCTGGCGATCGACACTCACCCCGCGGCCAGCATCGGGCGTCCGGACATCGTGTTCGTCTGCGGCGGCATCGAGGTGCAGCGCTCGACGACCTCGGAGCATCTTTCCACCCTGCGCCGCGCGGCGCGCGAGGGCATCATGCTGGGCAGCCTTTGCACCGGCACGTACGCGCTCGCGAAATCCGGGCTGCTGGCCGGCTATGCCTGCGCGATCCACTGGGAGAACATGTCGGCGCTCAAGGAGGAGTTTCCCGACACGCGCTTCCTGAAGGAACTGTTCGTGATCGACCGCGACCGGGTCACATGCACCGGCGGGGTCGCGCCGCTGGACATGATGCTGAACCTGATCAACCGGCGCGTTGGCAGCGCCCTTGTGACGCAGATCGCCGAGCAGTTCATCGTCGAGCACGTGCGCGACACCAGCGCGCAGCAGAAGATGCCGTTGGTCGCGCGACTGGGCTCGGCCAAGAAATCGCTGTTCGAAGTGGTGTCGCTGATGGAAAACAACATCGAAGAGCCGCTGTCGCGCGAAGAGCTTGCACGGCTGGCAAGCCTGTCGCAGCGGCAATTGCAGCGCCTGTTCCGCGACCATCTCGGGATGACGCCCACGCATTACTACCTGACGCTGCGCTTGCGCCGCGCGCGCGAGCTGCTGCTGCAGACCGATATGTCGATCATGCACATCACCATGGCATGCGGCTTCCAGTCGGCGTGCCATTTCAGCAAGAGCTACCGCGACGCGTTCGGCGTCCCGCCGACGCGCGAGCGCAGGGCGCAGGGCGCGCCGCTGGCGAAGTCCGCCGCGCACGGCGCATCCGCCTACGCGTCGGCGATGATGCAACCCCATTGACACCGCAACGCCAGACAGAAACGGGCGGCCAGACATCGGCCGCCCGTTTCGTTTCCGTCTCGCGGGTCAGGCCGCCAGCAGCCCGTGCGGATCGATGACGAACTTGCGGGGTGCGCCACCATCGAATTGCTTGTAGCCCTCCGGCGCCTGGTCCAGTGAAATGACAGTCACATTGACGATCTGCGCAATCGGCAACCGGTTGTGCAGGATCGCCTGCATCAGGTTGCGGTTGTACCTGAGCACCGGCGTCTGGCCCGTATGGAACGAGTGCGATTTCGCCCAGCCAAGACCAAAGCGAATACTCAGGCTGCCGCGCTGTGCCCCGGCATCCCTGGCGCCCGGATCATCGGTCACGTAAAGCCCCGGAATGCCGATCGCACCGGCGGGCCGGGTGATTTCCATCAGCGAATTAAGCACCGTGGCGGGCGCCTCCTCCGCATGACCCGCCGAGCCGTGGCCGTGCGCTTCGAAGCCGACGCAATCCACCGCGCAGTCGATCTCCGGCGTGCCGAGAATCTCGGCGATCTGCTCGCCGAGCGTAGCGTCCCTCGACAGATCGACGACTTCGAAACCCATTGCCTTCGCGTGCGCGAGCCGCGCCGGGTTCATGTCGCCTACGATCGTGCAAGCGGCACCGAGCAGGCGCGCTGACGCGGCCGCTGCCATGCCGACCGGGCCGGCACCGGCGATGTAGACCGTCGAGCCGGGCTTCACACCGGCAGTCACAGCGCCATGGTAGCCAGTGGGCAGGATGTCCGACAGACAGGTGAGATCGCGCATCTTCGCCATCGCCTGGTTGCGGTCGGGAAACTTCAACAGGTTGAAATCGGCATACGGTACCAGCACATACTCGGCCTGCCCGCCGATCCACCCGCCCATGTCGACGTACCCGTAGGCTCCCCCCGCGCGCGACGGATTGACGCTCAGGCATACGCCGGTGTGCTGCTCCTTGCACATCGCGCACCGTCCGCACGCGACGTTGAACGGCACGGAGACGAGGTCGCCGATCTTCAGCGTCTCGACGTCCCGGCCAACCTCGATCACCTCTCCCGTGATCTCGTGACCCAGCACGAGCCCGGTCGGCGCGGTGGTGCGTCCTCTCACCATGTGCTGATCGGACCCGCAGATGTTTGTGCTCACGACCTTGAGGATCACGCCGTGGCCGATCGCACGGCCGCTCGGATCGACCATCTTCGGATAGTCGATCGTTTGCACCTCGACGCTACCCGCCCCCTGATATACGACACCGCGGTTGCTGCTCATTGTCTTGTCTCCATGTCTCGTTGCACCGTGCCGCGGCCGCGCCGACTGGCGTGGCATGCGCAGCATGCGCCATCGAGAGTAGTCCAGGGAAACCGGGGAAGACGTCGAGAACCCGACAGGCGCTTGCACATTGCCGACATCGGGCAGCGTCGCCAACACGAACCCCCCGCGTACACCTGGCGAACCTGCCACGGCCCGCGCAATACCTGACCACCGCGCCAGTGCGCGGGCGCGGCGCGCTGCGCGAGATTTGGAGCGGCGCCTATCGCCGCCGCACGACGATGGTCTGGTTGCTATGGTTCTTCGCGCTGCTCGGCTTCTACGGGCTGACGTCCTGGCTTGACGCGCTGTTGCAGCAGGCCGGCTTTGCGGTGACGCAATCGGTCTACTACACGGTACTGATTTCTCTTGGCGGCGTGCCGGGCTTCCTGTGCGCAGCATGGCTCGTCGAGCGCTGGGGGCGCAAGCCGACCTGCATCGCGTCGCTGCCCGGCGGCGGCGTGATGGCGTACCTGTACGGCCAGAATGTATGGCGGCAGTGCGGATCGGATCGCTGATCGGGCCTTGCGTGGCTGTCCGGGCTGTCTGCCGCGAGTCGCTGTCGCGACTCGCGGCCACCTCAGGAAAGCAATGGGTTCAGAACTTATGGCGAATCGCGGCGCGAACCTGGAACTGGCTCGATGTCGATGATGCGTTCGCCGCGCCGGGAAGGTCGGCCATGTCCAGTGCAGTGCCGGTCTTGCCGCCGGCGACACGCTGGTAGGCGCCCTGGAGGTAAACGTCGGTGCGCTTGGAGAAGCTGTAATCCGCCATCAGGCCAAAGGAATGCACTTTCGGCTTTGCGTCGCCGGACGATGCATTGAAGTTCTCCAGGGTGAGCGTGTAGGCCCCGCCCGCATAGAAAGCGGGCGTGAACTGGTACTTGAAATTCACCTCCAGGTTCTGGAACCGGAGAGAGTTCAGCGTTCCGGTGGCCGGCAGGATCGAACCGGAGATGTACGACGTGGACAGCGGCTCGGTCAGGTTCGAATTGGAGTAGGCGAAGCCGGCCGTCGCCGCGCCGAACGTGTAGTTGACGCCGGCACCGAAGATGCGCAAGCGCTTGGCAAGAAAGTTCTGGTCGCCGCCGTTGGTGATGGCGCCCCCCGACGTGGCCGATGGGTTGTCCGCCTGCAGATAGGCCGCCGCCAGCAGCAACCCGCCATTCGCGTACTGCATCCCTCCGCCAAACTGGCGGTTGTTGGCAAAGCTGGTGTCGTTGCTGAAGCTGTAGGTGCCGCCGAACTGGAAGCCGCCAAACGATGGGCTCGTGTACTTGACGGTATTGTTGACGCGGAACGAGTAGATGAAGTTGTCGTTGTCGTAGGGATGGCCAAACATGGTACCGCCCCAGTTTCCGGCAACAGTCGTCGGCGCCAGATAGTCGATCACCGAGTCATACTGGCGCCCGACCGTGACGCTGCCGAATCGGTTGTCGGAAAGCCCGGCATAGGCTTGCCGGCCAAACAGCAATCCGCCCTGTGCCGCTTTGCCATTGCTCGCATTGAAGCCGCCTTCGAGCTGGAACAGCGCCTTGAGGCCGGCGCCCAGGTCTTCCGTGCCCTTCAGGCCCCAGCGGCTGCCTTGCGCAAAACCGCTTGCCACCTCGGTCAGGCTATGTCCACCGACGTTGCTGGTGTAGTTGATGCCTTCGTCGATGATGCCGTACAGCGTGACGCCGCTTTGGGCAAAGGCGGACGTGGAAACCATCAAAGCCAGGGCCGAGCCCGCAGTCGCTCCCATTTTCATCGGATTCTCTCCTCGTGTTTATGTGACTTGCTTGCGCCGCTGGCTCACCGGTCGGTGCGCCAACTGCGGCGGCGTCTAGGAGAGTAGTCCGGAAGGCCGGGAAGCCCATGTCGAATACCGACACGCGTTTGAACAAGGCCGACATGGTCCCGGCAGTGCTCAGGCCACTTTCCCGCTGCGCCTCAGGTAATCGGCGCGTGTCCACTCGAGTGCGACACCGACGCGTTGCGTGCCGGGCCGGATCTTCGGCTTATGCACGGCCAGCGTCAACGTGTCGAGCGCGGGCCATTCGCGAAACGACAGCTCCGCGATCTCGGCCACCAGCGTCTCGAGCAGCCGCGTATGCGGCTTGTGCCCGAGAAACCCGGCCAGGCGAGCACAATAGCCTTCGTAGTCGATCCATTCGCCATCTTCGCGCGGCTCGCTGCGATAGCCGAGACGCGCATCGATGATGATCGGCTGCGGTGCATCGTGCTCGTGCGGATGGATGCCTATCCGCACCGGCACCGCCAGGGCATCGATGAACACACTCCACCCGCGCCCGGGCAGGAGCGGTGCATCAAGCGCGGCCAGCGGACCGTTGAACGCGTTATCGACGAGCTTCATGATGTCAGCGGCACCGCCGCGTCCAGGATGATGCGGCAGAAGTAATCGGCAAAGCTGCGGCGCACCACGATCTCGAAGCGGTCGGCTTCTGTCGGCACGAGCACGATCGAGGCCTTGAAGTAGTGGCTCTGCACGCACTGCCCCGGCTTGAGCACGCGCGGATGCAGGTCGAGCGGGCAGCCGCGCGCGAGCACGTCACGCACACGCTCGCCACGGATCTCGACAACCGTGTAGCCGCTGCCGACGTCGACCGCCGCCGCATACGCCCCGGCGATCGCCTGGGTAAGCTTCGGCTCCAGTACACCCGCCGGCACCGGCCCGTTCGACCGCACGAGCCACTCGTCCGGGCCGAGCCACAGCACGTCATAGGTAGCGCTCCGCGCGACGGTGTTCGGTGCTGCGGGTGGGCGGCAACCGACCACGCTCTCGAACGCATCGACGAACAAGGGATCGGACAACTCACCACGCACGATCACGAGATCCAGAAAGGCCCGCTCGCGCATCACGAACAGCTTCGCCGCACCCGACATCTGCGCGTTCAGCAGGTCGGCCGCGCCGACGAACGGCGACTCGAGTCGCACGGCGCGCTTGCGCGCCTCAGACGCCGGCATGTCGGCCACCGGCGTAGCATTTCCCGTTTCATTCCACATTCTGGCGCACCCCTTCGGTATCGTAGAAAACCGGGCTGGAGATCTTTGCCATCACGCGCCGGCCATCGGCCAGCGGGATCGCAACGCTCTCGCCCATCTTGCCCAGGCCGCCCTTGACCACGGCGAGCGCAATCGAGCGCTTGAGGATCGGGCTGTAGTAGCTGGAGGTCACATGACCGATCATCGGTGTTGCCTCGGTGGACGACAGGCGCGTACCCGGCGCGAGGATCTGTGCACCCTCCGGCAGCACAAAGTCCGCGTCGTCAGTCAGCAGGCCGACGAACTGCTTGCGGCCGTCCTTGGCGGTATCCGAACGCGTCAGCGAGCGCTTGCCCAGGAAGTCCTTCGACTTCGCGACAACGCCGCCCATGCCGAGATCGTACGGCGTGATCGAACCGTCGGTGTCCTGGCCAACAATGATGTAGCCCTTCTCCGCACGCAGCACGTGCATCGTTTCCGTGCCGTACGGCGTGATGTCGAACTCGGCGCCTGCCGCCATCAGCGCTTCCCACACCGCGCGGCCCGCGTTTGCCGGCACGTTCACTTCGTACGCCAGTTCGCCCGAGAAGCTGATCCGCATCACGCGCGCCCTTGCACCGGCGACGGTGCCGTTCCGATAGCTCATGAACGGGAATGCATCGTTCGCGAAGTCGATGTCATGGCTGACCTTCTGCAACACCTTTCGGCTCTTCGGCCCGACCACCGCGAAGGTCGCCCAGTGATCGGTGACCGATGACAGCCGGACTTTCATGTCCGGCCACTCGGTCTGCAGCCAACGCTCAAGCCAGGTCAGCACGCGCGCGGCGCCGCCCGTCGTCGTCGTCATCATGAAATGCTGCTCGCCAAGCCGCACCGTCACGCCGTCGTCGAAGACCATGCCGTTCTCGTCAAGCATCAGGCCATAGCGGCACTTGCCGACTTCGAGCTTGTTCCAGGGGTTCGTGTACATCCAGTTAAGCAGCGTCACTGCGTCCGGACCCTGGATGTCGATCTTGCCGAGCGTCGACGCATCGAGGATGCCGACGCTATTGCGCACGGCGAGGCATTCGCGCTTCACCGCGGCATGCAGGTCCTCGCCCCGCTTCGGAAAGTACCAGGGACGCTTCCAGTTGCCGACATCCTCGAACAGCGCGCCATGCTCGACGTGCCATTCGTGCACGCAGGTCTTTCGAATCGGGTCAAGGAAGTCGCCGACTTCCCGCCCGGCGAACGTGCCGAACGTGACCGGCGTGTAGTTCGGACGAAACGTGGTCGTGCCGGTCTCGGGAATCGACTTGCCGAGCGCCTGTGCCAGGATCGCCATCCCGTTGATATTGCCGAGCTTGCCCTGGTCGGTACCAAAGCCCATCGCGGTGTAGCGCTTCACATGTTCGACCGATTCGAAGCCTTCGCGCGCGGCAAGCAGGATGTCCGACGCGGCGACATCGTTCTGGAAGTCGACGAACTGCTTCGGCCCGCGTGCGGCGGCCGCGCGGCTGCCGACGAGCCAAAGCGGCAACAGCGCGCCCTCGGCGAGGGCTGTGACCTTCGGCACGGCCGGGCGCTTTGCGCTACCGAGGCCGGCAGCCCTGGCCGCGTCGAGGCCCGCTTCCAGCGCGAGCGGCAGCGCCAGTGCCAGGTTGAATTCCCCTGCCGCGGCGCCAATGCTCACCTCGGCCTGCAGCGACTTGCCTGGCACGAAGCACACCTTCTCATCGCTCCACTGTGCCTTGCCGCCCGACTGTGCGAACAGGTGAAGCACCGGGCTCAGGCCGCCGGACATGGCGACGAGATCGCAGGGGATCCTGGACACCTTGCTACCGGCCTGCCCGTTTGCATAGGAAGTCACATTGACTGACGTAACGTGCCGCTTGCCGGACGCGGCCATCACGACCGCGCCGTTCATGACGGTCACGCCCTGCCGCTTCGCGAGGGCGGGCAGCGCGCCGGTGGCCGAAGCGCGCGGATCGACGACCGTCACCTTCGCGCCGCTTGCCTTCAGGTCGAGCGCCGCCTGATAGCCGCGATCATTGTTGGTGAACACGACCGCGTCGCGCCCCGGCAGTACGCCAAAGCGATGGATGTAGGTCGATACCGCCGATGCCATCATCACGCCCGGCAGATCATTGTTGCCGAAGACGATCGGGCGCTCATGTGCGCCGGTCGCCAGGATCACCCGTTTTGCGCGGATTTTCCACAGCAGCTCGCGCGAGCCATGGCGCATCGCTACCGGCAGATGGTCGGTGAGGCGCTGCGTCACGGTGACAAGATTGTGGTCCTGGTAGCCGAACGCGTTGCTGCGCGACAGGATCGTCACGTCAGGCAGCTTGCGCAGCTTGCTCTCGATCTCGCCGACCCACTGCAGTGCGGGCTTGCCGTTGATCTCGGTCCGCCCGGACAGCAGGCTGCCGCCGAGCTCACGCTGGTCGTCGACCAGAATCACGCGTGCGCCGGTCTCTGCCGCCGCATGGGCGGCCGCAAGGCCGGTCGGGCCGCCTCCGACCACGAGCACATCGCAATGCGCGTAGCATTTGTCGTAGCGATCGGCGTCCAGCGTCGTCGGCGCCTTGCCCAGGCCCGCCGCCTCGCGGATCTTCTCCTCATACTTCGGCCACATCTTGCGCGGCCACATGAAGGTCTTGTAGTAGAAGCCGGCCGGCATGAAGCGCGCGAACTTCTGGTTGACCGCCATGCGGTCGTGCTCCAGGTCCGGTTCGGCGTTCACGCTCGTGGCGATGAGCCCTTCGTACAGCTCGATCTCGGTCGCGCGGGCATTCGGCACCGTGTACGCGCCGCGTTCCAGTTGCACCACGGCATTTGGCTCCGCGACGTCGGCGGTCATGATGCCGCGCGGGCGATGGTACTTGAAGCTGCGCGCGACAAAGCGGACGCCGTTGGCGAGCAGCGCGGACGCCAGCGTGTCGCCCTGGTAGCCCTGGTAGGCGCGTCCGTTGAACGTGAAGGCCAGCGGCTGGCCGCGATGGATGCGGCCGCCCGCGCCGAGACGGTCTTTCTGGCTCATTTCTTGGCCCCTTTCTGCGATGCATTGGCGGCGGGCTGGACGAAGGTCTCGTAGCCCTTGATGTCGTAGGTGACGGTATCGCGCTCGACCTTGAACCACCGGCGGCAGCCCTGGGCGTGGATCCATTGTTCGCGATGCGTGCCGCGGGTATTGGTGCGCATGAACAGGTAGTCGCCCCATTCGCGGTCGGACAGCTTATCGGTTTCGAGCGGGCGCGCGATGTCGGCCTCGCCGCCACACGAGAACTCGGATTCGGCGCGCGGGCCACACCATGGACATTCGATCAGCAACATTTCTTTCTCCTTGGGGCGTTCAGTGCGCGACAGCGGCAGCGCCGTGCTCGTCGATCAGGTGGCCGGTATAGAAGCGATCCAGCGCGAACGGGGCGTTGATCGGATGCGGCTCGTCGCGCGCGATCGTGTGCGCGAATACCCAGCCCGAGCCCGGCGTCGCCTTGAAGCCGCCCGTGCCCCAGCCGCAGTTGAAATAGAGGCCCTTCACGTCGGTCTTGCTGATGATCGGGCAGGCATCCGGCGACACGTCGACGATGCCGCCCCACTGCCGGTTCATCCGCACACGCGAGAACACCGGAAACATTTCGACGATTGCCTGCAGCGTCCCTTCGATGACCTGGAAGCTGCCGCGCTGGCCAAAGCCGGTGTACTGGTCGATGCCGGCACCGATCACCAGGTCACCCTTGTCAGACTGGCTGATGTACGCGTGCACCGCGTTGGACATGATCACCGAGTTGACGACCGGCTTGATCGGCTCCGACACCAGGGCCTGCAACGGGTGGCTCTCGATCGGCAGGCGCACGCCCGCCATGTCGGCGATGGTCGTCGTGTTGCCGGCCGCGACCACCGCGACCTTCTTCGCCTTGATAAAGCCCTTCACGGTCTCGACGCCCACCACCGCGCCGCCGTCTCGGCGGATGCCCGTCACCTGGCAGTTCTGGATGATGTCGATCCCGGCACGATCGGCGCCGCGCGCGAAGCCCCACGCGACCGCGTCGTGCCGGGCCACGCCGGCCCGGCGCTGGATCGACGCGCCAAGGACGGGGTAGCGGCTGTTCAGGTTGATCGTTGGCTCGATCTCCTTGATTTGCTGCGGCGTCAGGAACTCCGCGTCGACGCCGTTCAGGCGGTTCGCGTTGACCCGGCGCTCGGTGTCGCGCACATCCTGCAGCGTGTGGGCCAGGTTCATCACGCCGCGCTGGCTGAACATCACGTTGTAGTTCAGGTCCTGCGACAAGCCTTCCCACAGCTTCATCGCCTTTTCGTAGAGCGCCGCGGACTCGTCCCACAGGTAGTTCGAGCGGACAATGGTCGTGTTGCGCGCCGTGTTGCCGCCGCCGATCCAGCCCTTTTCGAGCACGGCGACGTTCGTGATGCCGTGCTCCTTCGCGAGGTAGTAGGCGGTCGCGAGGCCGTGCCCACCGCCGCCGACGATCACCACGTCATACTCGCGCCTGGGCTCCGGGCTCCGCCATTGCTTCTCCCAATTCTCGTGATAGGACAAGCCGTTGCGGAACAGACTGAATATCGAATAGCGGCTCATTGGATGGACCCTCGTTAGCATTCAATGACGTTCACGGCCAGACCGCCGCGCGACGTCTCCTTGTACTTCGTCTTCATGTCGGCACCGGTCTCGCGCATGGTCTTGATCACCGAGTCGAGCGACACGTAGTGCTGGCCGTCGCCCTTCAGCGCCATGCGCGAGGCGTTGAGCGCCTTGATTGCACCCATCGCATTGCGCTCGATGCATGGGATCTGGACCAGCCCGCCGACCGGATCGCAGGTCATCCCGAGGTTGTGCTCCATGCCGATTTCGGCGGCGTTCTCGACCTGGCCCGGGGTGCCGCCCATCACTGCGGCTAGCGCGGCCGCAGCCATCGAACACGCAACGCCCACTTCGCCCTGGCAACCGACCTCGGCGCCCGAGATCGACGCGGTTTCCTTGTAGATCATCCCGATCGCCGCCGCCGTCAAAAGGAAGTCGACGATGCCATCGTCATTCGAACCGGGCACGAACTTCACGTAGTAGTGGAGCACCGCCGGGATCACGCCAGCCGCGCCGTTGGTCGGCGCGGTGACGACGCGGCCGCCCGCCGCGTTCTCCTCATTGACGGCCATTGCATAGAGATTGACCCAGTCAAGCATCGACAGCGGATCACGCAGCGATTCCTCGGAGCGTGTGCGCAACCGGTGGTTGAGCTCCGCCGCGCGGCGCTTCACGCGCATCGGGCCGGGCAGCTCGCCCTCGACCTTGCAGCCGCGCTCGACGCAGGCCGCCATCGTTTGCCAGATCGCCAGCAGCCCGGCGCGTACGTCTTCCGCCGGGCGCAGCGCGCATTCGTTGCGAAAGACGAGCGCCGCAATCGACAAGCCGCTGTCGCCGCAGGCTTGCATCAGGTCGGCCCCGGTGCGGAACGGATACGGCACCTCGGCCGCCGCGCGCACGCCATTCACGCGGTCCCCGTCGCGATTGATGACGAAGCCGCCACCGATCGAGTAGAACTCTTTTTCGACGAGCAACTGCCCCTGCTCGTCGAACGCCTGGAAGCGCATGCCGTTGGGATGCACGACGTTCCCGGTGCCGCTCATCAGCCGGCGGAAGAAGCCGATATGCTCCTTCTCGTCGAAGGCGATCTCATGCTTGCCAAGGAGCAGCAGGCGCCTGTCCTTGCGCATCTGCGCAAGGCGTGGCTCAATGGCGTCCGGATCGATCCGGTCCGGCAGGCTTCCCTCCAGCCCGAGCAGCACCGCCTTGTCGGTGCCATGGCCCTTGCCGGTCGCGCCGAGCGAACCGTACAGTTCCGCCCGCACGCGCCGCACGAAGCCGAGCAGGTTCGCATCCTCAAGATGCGAAACGAAGCGACATGCGGCGATCATCGGGCCGACTGTGTGTGAACTCGATGGACCGATGCCGATTTTGAAAAGGTCGAAAACACTGACATTCATCTGGCTGCCTCTTTGCTCTGGCCTGGTAGGTGTCGTTGGATGCCAGTACATCAAAGTGCGGAAATTGCCGATAGAACAAAAGCGGCATCAACGTGGGACAGCGACGCCAGGGGGCGGTCCGGACTCGCCGGAAGTTCGCTTTGGCGATGATTCGTGTCGCAAATGCACAAGTCCGCGCCCCGCCGATCGGCGACTCTGGCGGTGACGGAGCCGCGTCGTGCGGGTGGGCCGCGAGGGCTGCATGGGATGCCGTATGCATCACCAGCGTTCGCCACCGAAGCTCCAGCCCGCCACCCCGATCCGCCCGCCTGCACGAGCCTGTCAAGATGGATGCCGCCATGACACCCGACGTACCCATTTCTCCCGTCGCCGAGCCGGCGCCCCGGCGCGTCCGCTTCGGCATCGTGCTGCTGCCGAACTTCACGTTGACCGCGTTTTCGGGTTTCGTCGACATGCTCAGACTGTCGGCGGACGACGGCGACTACAGCAAGCCGGTGCGGTGTGTCTGGACGGTAATCGGAAACACCCTCGCGCCGGTACGCGCGAGTTGCGGGATCCAGGTCGCGCCATGGGAGACATTCGACGACGCGGAGCCGTTCGACTACGTGGTCGTGGTTGGCGGGCTACTGCACTCGGGGCCCCAGGCGGGACCTGAGACGCTCGAGTTCATCCGTCGCGCGGCCGCCGGCGGCGCGACGATCGTTGGCATCTGCACCGGCGTCTTCTCGCTGATGCGCGCGGGTGTACTCGAAGGGCATCGCGCCTGCGTCAGCTGGTTCCATTACTGGGATTTTGTTGAGCGCTTTCCCTCGGTCGATCCGGACCTGCTGATTGCGGACCGGCTGTTTGTGATCGACCGCCGGCGCATCACCTGCTCGGGCGGGCGGGCGTCGATCGACGTCGCCGCCGCCATTTTGCTGCGCCACTTCGATCACGCCACGGTACAGAAGGCGCTGCGGATCCTGCTCGTCGGCGAGATGCAAAAAGGCAACGCGCCGCAGCCACATCCGCCCGGCCTCGAGCCGGCGACGCACCCGAAGGTCAAGCGCGCGATCCTGCTGATGGAGCAGCACGTCGGCCGGGCGCTGCCGCTTGAGGCGCTCGCCTGCAAGCTCGACATGTCGCCGCGCCAGCTTGAGCGCCTCTTCAAGGCAGAGACCGGCAAGAGCCCGCAGGCATTCGCCAAGCATGTGCGGCTACGCACGGCGGCGTGGCTGTTGAACAGCTCGGACCGCACGGTTTCCGACATCGCGTTGGGCTGCGGCTTTGCCGACGCATCACACCTGGGCCGAGAATTTCGCAAGCAGTTCGGAATCCCGCCCGCCACCTATCGCGACAAGGGCATAGATCCGGCGTCGCAGCGCGATGGCAATGCCACCGAGGTAGCGGCGCTCACTGAAAGTGAAAGTGAAAGCGAATGCTGAACCTGTCGTTCCATGATGGGGAAATTGTCTTTCTCCGCGTTCCGTTCGCACGAGCGATGACGGGCGTCGGCCAACTTGCGTCCGTCTTTGGACAACTGCATACCGGACCGGCCATCGCCATCGTCGGTCCATTTATAGTCTGGCACCAAGAGCTTGATTCAATAGGGACGTTCAATGAAAACACGCGCAGCAGTTGCCTGGGAGGCGGGAAAGCCGCTAACGATCGAAGAGGTGGACCTGGACGGGCCGCGCGCCGGTGAAGTCCTGGTGGAAATCAAGGCCACCGGCATCTGCCACACCGATTACTACACGCTGTCGGGCGCGGACCCGGAAGGCATCTTCCCGGCGATTCTCGGCCATGAGGGCGCCGGCATCGTCACCGACGTCGGCCCGGGCGTGACTTCGCTCAGGCCGGGCGACCACGTGATCCCGCTGTACACGCCGGAGTGCCGCCAGTGCAAGTTCTGCCTGTCGCGCAAGACCAACCTGTGCCAGGCCATCCGCTCGACGCAAGGCAAGGGCCTGATGCCGGACGGCACCTCG